>RZYW01000013.1 GCA_009930175.1 Clostridia bacterium | reverse complement strand
GTTACGATATCGATAGTTTTTTTGCTGTTTTCATAAGAAATTTCAAGATTATGCAATTTATCTATAGGATAGGATGTATTTCTCTTGAAAATTTTAGCAAAGGAGCGAATTGTACCTCCCAAACCTACTAAAGGCAAACCTGGATTTTTAAGCCAGGAAATTTCTTCAAGTTTATTGGCTAGCTCGATTTCTTTGTTTTCTAAGGTGACAGATCCAAAGTTGAGACTAACGGATTCAACAAGTTTTCGGTTTTGAATCAAAGAAATTTCGGTACTTCCTCCTCCAATATCAGCAATTAAAAAAGAATCTTCATTTATAGTGTTTATTACCCCAAGATAACCCAGGAATGCTTCTCTTTCTCCAGAAACAACCTGAAAATCCCAGTTAAAGTTATCTTTAATTCTATCTAAAAATACATCTCTATTATTCGCATTTCTTACAGCAGCTGTTGCAGTAAGGATAACTTTTTCTGCTTTATGTGATTCTATAAGGTCTCTAAAAAGTCCCAGGGTTTTCATAGTTCTTTCCATTGCAGCCTCTTTAAGCATATTATCTTCATAAAGATTTTCACCAAGGCGCACCATTTCTTTTTCCTGTTCTATTAGTTTGTAATGACGGCCTTTTTGAATCAATATAATAATCAAACGTACAGAGTTCGAGCCAAGATCAATTATTGCTGTTTTTTCCTTTTGCTTCTTCATTTAGATCCCCTCTTAACTTTCTCCATAAAATAATCCTGGATACTAAATTTTTCATTACCCCCGGGATCTTTGGTATATGTCCCATCTGGCAACATAATTTTACCCTTTACATTATCTTTAATATTTCCCTGAAGGATTTCCCATAATTCTTTTTTTAAATCTTTTTCTAAAACAGGAAAGAAAATCTCAACTCTTCTGTCAAGGTTTCTTGTCATTAGGTCTGCACTGGAAAGGAAAAATTTTTCATCCCCATTGTTACTAAACCAAAAGATTCTGCTATGTTCTAAAAATCTTCCAACAATACTTTTTACTTTGATATTATCACTTACATCAGGGATTCCTGGCTTTAGCGAACAAACACCCCGAACAATAAGGTAAATTTTAACACCTTTTTGAGATGCTTTGTATAGAAGGTCTATTATACGGGGATCAACAAGGGAGTTAACTTTTATAATAATTTCTGCCTTTCTGCCTTTTTCAGCATGCTCAATTTCCTTTTCAATGAGACTTTCTACAGTATTTCTAAAAAACATAGGTGCAATAATAATTTTCTCAAGATTTTCTATTTCAGAATAACCGCTAAGCATATTGAATATTTTAGAAGCATCTTGACCAAAACGTTCATTAGAGGTGAACATACCAATATCCGTGTAAAGTTTTGCAGTAATATCATTATAGTTTCCTGTGGCCAGGTGAACATATCTTTTAATGCTGTTTCCCTCTTTGCGTAGGATTAAAGTAATTTTACTGTGAGTTTTAAGTCCTACAAGACCATAGATAACATGGCACCCGGCTTTTTCCAGGCGTCTTGCCCAGATTATATTTTTCTCTTCATCAAAACGAGCTTTCAGCTCTACCAGCACTGTAACTTGCTTTCCGTTTTCTGCGGCATTGATTAAGGACTTTATAACGGGGGAATTCCCGCTAACCCTGTAAAGAGTTTGTTTTATGGCAAGAACTTTAGGGTCTTTGGCTGCCTGGTCTATAAAATCAAGAACAGGGTGGAAAGAGTCGTAAGGATGGTGGAGTAATATATCCTGCTCTTTAATTACAGAAAAAATATTTCGTCCTTTAAATACTTCCTTGTTTACTGGTGTAAACTTAGAGTCTTTAAGGTCATCAAATCCTGGTAAATTATAAAGCCCCATTAAAAAAGTCAAATTAATTGGACCATTTTGATAATATACATCTCTTTGATGAATATCTAATTCCTCCGTAAGATATGAACAAAGATCATCTTCAGCCCCGTTTGTAACTTCAAGCTTAACTGCCTGTCCCCATTTCCTTTGTTTAATTGAATTTTCTATCTCTCGTAATAAATCCTCAGCTTCTTCCTCTTCTATAGTAAGGTCGGCGTTTCTAATAATCCTATAGGGATTTACAGAAATAATTGAGTGCCCAAGGAATAAGTCTTTAATATACATGGATATCAGATCTTCGAGAAGAAAGATTCTATATATCTTATTTTTAGCTGGCAGAAAGATCATCCTTGGAAGAATGGAGGGTATTTGCACAGTAGCAAAGAATTTTTCTGCCTCCGGTTCATCTTTTTTTAAAAAAACACCCAGATTAAGTGTTTTGTCTTGAAGATGAGGGAAAGGCCTGCTGCAGTCCACCGCGTGGGGAGTTAATACAGGGAAAACCATTTCATTAAAATATTTATATAAATATTTTTTATCATCTTCTGTTAAATCTTTAGAACTTAAAAAATGAATATTATTTTTTTCAAGCTCTGGAATAATTTCACTTCTGTAAAGGCGGTATAGTTCACTGCTTAATTCTTGGGCCTTTATTGAAATTGCTTTTAGCTGATGCTTAGGATTAAGGCCTGAGGGATCTTCTTTAACATAACCAGCATTAACCATATCTCTTAGAGAACCAACTCTTACATTAAAGAATTCATCAAAATTTGAGCAAAATATAGAAAGAAATTTGATTCTTTCCATTAAAGGATTATTTTTATTTTCTCCTTCATCAAGAACTCGTTTATTGAATTCCAGCCAGCTTAGTTCTCGGTTTATATAAAGTTCATTATTCATAATTTAACAGTCCTTTGATAATTAATTCTGGCATTACTCCAAAAACCTCTGCAAAAAAAGTTGCTTTTTTAGTAAATACCCATTCCTCCAGAGTAGTGTCCTCACTGGAATAGCCAGTAATTGTAAATTCTTTTTTAGTATAGTTTACTTCAATATTTTCAAATTTTCCTTTATGACTTCTGTCTAAAGCATCAGCAATTCTTATGATGGCAATTAGTTTAGCACATACAATCTTGTCTTCCTCTTTCATTTTGTCAAAAAGATAAGAATTTTCCCCCGGGGTAATATGACTATGATATTTTGCGCAGGCAGATACAATATTTAAATCTTTTTCAGAAATGCCTACCAAATCCAGGGCGAGAATAATATCTGCAGAATACTTATAGTGATTTTCATAGCTTAAAAATTTTCCCGTATCGTGAAGAATACATGCCAGTTGTAGTAATAGCTTTTCCCGGTTTCCAAGTTCATGAGCATCTTTAACTGCCTCAAAAATTTCCAAAGCAAATTTTTCTATTTCTCGGGAATGCTCTTTGTCATATTTAAATCTTTTTGCAATGTGTCTGGCTGAAGATAAAATATCTTCAAAATCTTCCTTTTGAGCCTCGGGATTAAAATTTTTTTCCAAAAGATTGTACATTAAACCTTCTCTTAGAGAAACTTCGGTCAGATAAACTCCAGAACTAATTGTTAAATCTAAAAATCCTTTTACTATAACCAGGGAAGGGAAAAACAAATCGATTTCATCTTCCCCGATATTATATTTTTTCATAATTTCCAGAGAAGACATATACTTAACTTTTTCATATAAATCAAGGAATGCTTCCCGGGAAACATAAGAAAGTTTTGGATATATTTTTTCCGGCTTGCACAAAGAGGAAATAAAATGAGCATTATTTCCAAAAATAAAAAATCTTAAAATTCGCTTGTGGGGACCGAAGTTAATTATTCTGTCAATATTGCTGGAAGTGTACTCTTCAAGGAGTACAGGATAGCTGGTACTTTCCTCCTCAAGCTCACAGGTCTCTTCGTAAAGACGCAAAGCACCCATATCAAGGTTCTGGCTGAAAGTAAGCTTGTTCTTGCTGTAAATTGAAACAGAGATGCTTCCAGACCCTAAATCAAGGAACAGACTGCTGGTAGTTGCAAAGTCTTCCAAAAGAAAATAGTTTTTCCGAATAGATTTAAATGTCAGGTAACGTTCTTCTGCATTAGTGAGTATTCTTACATGAAGACTAGTTGTAATCATTATCTTATCAATTATAAATAATCTGTTTTTTGCCTCTCGAATGGCACTTGTTGCAATAACATCAAATTCTGTGACCCTGTATTCCATAAGGAGTTTTTTTAGTTTATTTAAAATATTACAAACCTCTAAAACAACAGGAACACTAATTATGCCCTTAGAAAAACTTTCCCTTCCAAGATTAATGGGGTAATTTGTATTTTCAATTACTTTAAAATCTTTTTCATTAGAAGCCTCAGCAATTATCATTTTTATTGAATGAGAACCTATGGTTATTACAGAAAAAAGAGCATTTTTTCTCCTAGTCACAAAATCACCTCAAATTTTTTATCTTATTAAACTATCTTAACCATTTTTTGTTAAAATTATATAAAGAATTGACTTTATTATTTAAAAATCTATAATTTTTAGTTAGAGATTAAATAAAATGAATTGGTAACGGAGGATTAATAATGCAGGAAAAATACAACCCAAGGGCAATTGAAGAAAAGTGGCAGGAAAAATGGAAAGATGAAAAGGTTTATAATGCCTTGGACAATGATTCCAGAGAAAAATATTATTGCTTGGAAATGTTTCCCTATCCTTCCGGGAATTTACATATGGGACACGTTAGAAATTATTCTATAGGTGATGTTATTGCAAGATACAAAGGGATGCAGGGCTACAATGTACTTCATCCAATGGGTTGGGATTCTTTTGGACTTCCAGCAGAGAACGCTGCAATAAAGCATGGTGCAAGACCAGATGTTTGGACAAACCAGAATATTGCCAATATGGTTGATCAGTTAAAAAGCATGGGAATAAGTTATGACTGGGACAGGGAGCTGGCTACAAGCCATCCTGATTACTATAAATGGACTCAGTGGATATTCCTTCAGCTTTATAAAAATAACTTAGCATATAAGAAAAACGCCATGGTAAACTGGTGCCCATCTTGTAACACGGTTCTTGCCAATGAGCAGGTTGTTGATGGAGCTTGTGAAAGATGCGATGCCAGAGTTGAAAAGAAGGCACTTAATCAATGGTTCTTTAAAATAACTGACTATGCACAAAATCTTTTAGATGATTTAGATAAACTTCCAGGCTGGCCTGAGAAAGTTAAAACTATGCAAAGAAACTGGATTGGCCGTTCTGAAGGGGCAAGAATAACCTTCCCAATAAAAGATACGGAAGATTCAGTTGAAGTATATACAACAAGACCAGATACAGTTTTTGGTGTAACATACCTTGTTCTAGCTCCTGAGCATCCATTGGTTGAAAAATTAACTGCTGGTACAGAATATGAATCTGATGTAAAAGCTTTCAGAGATAAGGTTTCAAGGTTAAGTGAAATTGACAGAACTTCTACTGAAGTAGAAAAAGAAGGTATGTTTATAGGCAGCTATATTCTTAATCCATACAATGATGAAGAAGCTCCTGTTCTTATTGGTAATTATGTATTAATGGATTATGGAACTGGTGCTGTTATGGGTGTTCCCGCCCATGATACAAGAGACTTTGCCTTTGCCAAGAAATATAATTTGCCAATTAAAGCAGTAATAAGCCCTGACGGGAATATTATTGAAGGAAATGAAATGGCAGAAGCTTATACTGAAGATGGAATAATGATTAACTCTGGAGAATTTGATGGAACTGAAAATAACCAGGGAATTAGAAAAGTAACAGACTTTGGCTATGAAAAAGGTTTTGCTTCTCACGAAATAAACTTTAGACTAAAAGACTGGCTAATTTCCAGACAAAGATACTGGGGTGCACCAATACCAATGATTTATTGTGAGGACTGTGGTGCTGTTCCGGTTCCAGAAAAGGACTTACCAGTAAGACTTCCTGAAAATGTTGAGTTTAGACCAAGTGGGGAATCACCTCTTAAATATGCTGAGGATTTTGTTAATGTTGACTGCCCGGCTTGTGGTAAAAAAGCAGTAAGAGAAACAGATACAATGGATACTTTCGTTTGTTCCAGCTGGTACTATTTAAGATATTGCGATCCACACAACACTGAAATTCCTTTTACAAAAGAAAAAACAGACTATTGGATGAATGTTGATCAATATATAGGTGGGGTTGAACATGCTATTCTTCACTTAATGTATGCTCGTTTCTTTACAAAAGTATTTAAGGATTTTGGATATATCACTGCTGAAGAGCCTTTTGAAAATCTTCTTACTCAGGGAATGGTTTTAAAAGATGGAAGCAAAATGTCAAAGTCAAAGGGTAATGTTGTAAGTCCAGAAGAGATTATTAATAAATATGGTGCAGATACTGCCCGCTTATTTATTCTTTTTGCAGCTCCTCCTGAAAGAGATCTTGAGTGGAATGACAGAGCTGTTGAGGGATGTTTCAGATTTTTAAACAGAGTCTGGAGACTTATATATACTTCGAAGGAAACTATTTCTAAGGTTTCTGGAGAAATAAAGTATTCAGAATTAACTAAAGTGGATAAAGATTTATTGAGAATTACTCACAGCACAATTCAAAGAGTTACCAGCGACCTAAGTGAGAGATTTAACTTTAATACAGCGATAAGCAGAATTATGGAGCTGGTAAACGCTGCTTATGACTACAAAGATAAAGAAGAAAATATTAATCCTCTGGTTCTAGAAGAGGCGGTTGAAACTATTGTTCTTACCTTAATGCCTTTCTCGCCTCACATTGCTGAAGAACTTTGGGCAGAGCTTGGTAAGACAGAGTTGCTTGTAAAAACTAACTGGCCGGAAGTTACAGAAGAATATCTGGCAGAAGATGAAGTTGAAGTAGTACTTCAGATTAATGGAAAAGTAAGAGATAAAATAAAAGTTCCTGCTGACCTTAATAAAGAAGAGATGGAAAAATTTGCTATGGATAGCAGCAGAATAAAAGAACTTACTGAAGGAAAAGCAATAAAAAAAGTAATTGTAGTACCTAAAAAGATAGTAAATATAGTTTTATAAGAATTATCAAAGCGTGGAAGAAATTCCACGCTTTATTTATATTCAATTTTGGTATATGATAAAATAACTGAAATATACCTTACAGGGGGTGAGGGGCAGCAAATATCGCTGTCCAATTATGTTAACAGGAAAACAAAAAAGATTTTTAAGAGCAATGGCTACGGCCCATGACCCGATAGTGCAAGTTGGAAAGAACGGAGTAACAGAAAGTGTGCTTTTTTCTTTAAATGAAGCATTAAATGCCAGAGAAATTGTTAAAATTAAAGTATTAAAAAATTGTTTGGAAGAAACAAAAACAGTGGCTCAGGAATTAAGTGAGAAAACCGAATCTTATTTAGTTCAGGTTGTTGGCAGAAATATAGTTTTGTACAAAGCTAATCAGGAAAAGCCAGAAATAGTTCTTCCAGAGTAGACGGTGATTATAAATGAGAGGGACTCATAAGGATCTTATTAAAGAAGCTAATAGAATAGTTGTAAAAGTTGGAACCAGCTCTCTGACCCATGACACAGGAAAATTAAATATTGAAATGATTGAGAAAATCTGTCGTCAGCTGGTAAATATTCACTTGTCTGGAAAAGAAGTTTTGTTAGTAACTTCAGGAGCAGTTGGTGCAGGTTTAAGCAAACTGGGATACAGTGAAAGACCAAAATCAATTCCTGAGAAACAAGCAGCAGCAGCAGTCGGACAGGGAATTCTTATGCATGTATATGAAAAAATCTTTTCTGAATACGGAGAAACCGTTGCTCAGCTATTACTTACAAAAGATGATTTAAAAAACAGAAAAAGGTTTTTAAATTCCCGTAATACTCTATTGACTCTGCTTAATAAAAGAGTAATTCCAATAATAAACGAAAACGATACAGTGGTTGTGGAAGAAATAAAATTCGGAGATAACGATACTCTTGCCGCTCTTGTTGCAGGACTTGTAAATGCAGATCTGCTAATTCTTTTAACAGATATCGATGGACTTTATACAGCTGATCCAAGGAGTAATCCCCAGGCTCAGCTTATTTCCGTTGTACCAGAAATCGATGATAAAATTACATCTTTGGCAGGAAAGACCGGGAGCAAATTTGCCAGCGGTGGCATGATAACAAAAATAGAGGCAGGAAAAATTGCAATTAATGCTGGAATACCTATGATAATTGCAAATAGTAAAGAAGATAATATCCTTAACAGATTGGTTCAGGGAGAAGATAAAGGAACTCTTTTTCTTCCCAGAGATACGAATCCTCATTCCAGAAAAAAATGGATTGGATTTAGTTCTGAAATAGAGGGAACTTTAATTGTAGATCAAGGCTGTAAAGATGCCCTTATTTGTAACGGCAAAAGCCTTTTAGCCAAAGGAATAAAAGAAATCAAAGGGAAATTTGAAAGAGGAAGCGTAGTTAATATAGTAGATCTCTCCGGAGAAGAATTTGCCCGGGGCATTATAAGCTACTCAGCAGAAGAAATGGAAAAACTTAAAGGACGCCACTCAGAAGATTTCTTTGAAATTCTTGGATATAAAGATACAGATTCTGTAATTCACCGTGATAATTTAATTATAAGATATTAGGAACAAAGAGGGAGGGAAACATTGTGAGGGAAGAATTAATTATTAAAGGAACCCAGGCAAAAGAGGCAAGTAATGTAATTGCCCAGGCATCGGCCACCGAGAAGAACAAAGCTCTTTCAGAAATGGCACAGGCTCTTGTTGATAATAT
Source organism: Clostridia bacterium (assembly GCA_009930175.1). Lineage (GTDB taxonomy): Bacteria > Bacillota > Peptococcia > Peptococcales > SKKY01 > SKKY01. The sequence goes on along the minus strand of RZYW01000013.1, from coordinate 25,307 downwards.
AAAGGAAATAATAGAGGCTAATAGTGTTGATTTAGAAAATGCTAAAAATCAAGATTTGCCAAAAGCATTTATGGACAGACTTACATTAAATGAAGTTCGCATTAGAGAAATGGCACAGGGCCTAACTGAATTAATTGCTCTTCCCGATCCAATAAGAGAGTCCTCCCTGGGATGGGTTTCTGAAGATGGTATTGAAATCAGGAAGGTACAGGTTCCTCTTGGAGTCATAGGAATTATTTATGAAGCACGTCCAAATGTTACTTCTGATGCTGCAGGTTTATGTTTAAAAGCTGGGAATGCAGTAATTCTTAGAGGAAGTAAGGATGCAATAAACTCCAATAAAAAAATAGTTGAAGTATTACAAAATGCTCTTGAAAAAACAACTTTAGGAAAATATGTTATTCAGCTTGTTGAAGATACCAGCCGAGAAGCAGCAAATGAAATGATGCAAATGAATAAATATATTGATGTTTTAATTCCAAGAGGGGGACAAGGCTTAATAAATTCAGTTGTAGAAAATTCCAGAATTCCAGTAATTGAAACAGGAACAGGAAATTGTCATGCTTTTGTAGATGAAACTGCTGATATTGAAATGGCTGTAAGAATAATTGAAAATGGAAAAACTCAGCGTCCGGGGGTTTGCAATGCCCTGGAAACAGTTTTAGTTCATAAAAATATAGCAGAAAAATTACTCCCAGCTCTTGAAGATGTTTTAAATAAATACCCTGTAGAACTAAGAGTATGTGAAGAAAGCAAAAAATATTTAAAAAAATACAAAGAAGCTACTGAAGATGACTACTATACAGAATTTCTTGATCTTATTCTTGCGGTAAAAATTGTAGACAGCATTGATGATGCTATAAGTCATATATATAAATACAGTTCAAAACATTCAGAGGTAATAATTACAAAAGACTATAATAATGGGCGTAAATTTCAAAAAGAGGTTGATGCTGCTGCAGTCTATGTAAACGCTTCCACAAGATTTACTGATGGAGGAAAATTCGGTTTCGGTGCAGAAATTGGAATATCTACTCAAAAACTTCATGCAAGAGGGCCAATGGGGATTAAACATCTCACTAGCTACAAATATGAAATTTCTGGCAATGGAGAAATAAGATGAGCAAAAAGGCTATTGGAATAATGGGTGGAACATTTGATCCAATTCACTATGGTCACCTGGTAACAGCAGAAGCAGCAAGGGTAGCCTTTAATTTAGATACTGTCTTTTTTGTTCCGTCAGGAAGACCACCTCACAAAGAAGGACAAGAAGTGTCTGATCAGGAGTCAAGGTATTTAATGACAGTACTTGCAGTAACTTCTAATAAAGACTTCACAGTGTCCCGGGTTGAAATAGAAAGACCTGGTAAATCCTATGCTTTTGATACCGTAAGATATTTTAAAGAAGCTTTTCCAGATACGGATATATTTTTTATAACTGGTGCAGATGCAATAAAGGAAATATTAAAATGGCACAGAGTTAATGAACTTCTGGACCACTGCTATTTTGTAGCAGCTACAAGACCAGGATATGACTTGGAAGACTTAAAAGCCAGGGAGTTAAGTGTACTGCCTCCAGAAAAACTGGAAAAAATATTTACTATAGAAGTAACTGCAATGGCTATTTCTTCAACAGATATTAAAAAGCGGGTTAAAGAAAATAAAACAATAAAGTACCTGCTTCCAGAGAGTGTAGAGGCATATATCTGGAAAGAAGGTTTGTATTTTGAAAAATAAAATTGCTTATTTTGAAGAACTTGTTAAAGAAAAGATAAGTGAAAAGAGATTTGAACATACTAAAAGAGTTCTTATCACAGCCCTTGAACTTGCAGAAAAACATAATGTCAGCAAGGAAAAGGTTCAAATTGCAGCTTTACTTCACGACTATGCAAAAAATCTTTCTTCGGAAGAGTTAGTGGACATTATTGAAAAATCCGGTGGAATTGTTACTTCTTTGGAAAAAATGGAGCCGGAAATATTACATGGACCAGCCGCTGCAATTATTGCGGAAAAAGAATTAGGAATTAAAGATTCAGAGATATTAGAGAGTATAAAATATCATACAACAGGAAATGAGAACCTTTCCGAACTTGCTAAAATTGTTTATATAGCAGATGCTATTGAGCCCTTAAGAGATTATCCTGGAGTTCAGGAAATAAGAGAAGCTGCAATGATAGATTTAGATAAAGCATGTCTGCTGTCTCTTAATTCAACCCTGGATTTTTTACTAAGAAAGGAACGACTGATACATCCATTAAGTATAAAAGCACGGAATTATTTAATCATGAAAAAATTGAGGAGTGAAGTTATTGAATAAAATATTTGAAACGGTTATAAACGCAATAGAAGAAAAAAAGGGTACTGATATTTCAACTATCGAATTTAAAGACAAGGGATATGTAGCAGATGCATTTATAATCGCATCAGGTAATAATGATAAACAAACTAAAGCAATAGCAGATTTTGTTGAAGAAGAAATGGAAAAAAAAGGTGAAGCAGTTGTACGCCGTGAAGGATATCAGCTTGGTAAGTGGATAATTCTTGATTATGGATTTTTGATGGTTCATATATTTACTCCTCAGGAAAGAGAGTATTACGACATAGAAAGATTGTGGCAGGAATCAAAGCGTTTAATGGGAATGGAAAAAGATGATGTACAATAATCTTGCCTCTGTTTATGATAAATTAATGGAGGATATGCCTTATGTAGAGTGGGCAGATTTTATTGAAAAAATAATTGAAAATGAAGAAATTCAGGTTAAGAATATTTTAGATTTAGGCTCTGGGACGGGAAGCATCAGCTCCTTACTTAGTGCCAGAGGATATCAGGTTACAAATTTAGATTTTTCCCAGGAGATGCTGGATAAAGCAAAGGAAAAGTACGAAATATCAGGAGTGAATGGAACCTTCTTAAATTCTGATATAAGGGATATTGATTTTCAGGAAGAATATGATTGTATTATTTCAACTTTTGATACTCTGAATTATTTCACTGAAGAATATGAACTTGAAAATATTTTCGAAAGAGTATTTAAAGCTCTAAAGAATCAGGGACTCTTTCTTTTCGATTTAAATACCCTTTATAAGTTTGAAAAAATTTTGGGAAAAGAAATTTACACATATAATACAGAAGAAATAGTATATATTTGGGAAAATGAATACAATAAAAATACAGAAATTCTCGAAATTGATCTTTCCTTCTTTATAAAAAAAGAGGAAGATTCATATAGAAGATTCAATGAGTACCATGTTCAAAAGTACTACTGTCCTGAAAAGATTGAAGGCATGCTAAAGAGAGCTGGTTTTTCAGTAGTCAGGATTTTTCAGGATTTAGAATTTAAAGAACCTGAGGATAAAGGAATACGAAACTTTTTCGCAGCTATAAAAGGTTAAAGAATATAGATATTTGGGTAATTTTTGTGAAAGGGGAAAGATATGGAAAATTATAAGTATTTCAAAAATGATAAATGCGAATTTTTCCCTTGCCACAAAATGGAAGATGATGATTTTTTCAATTGTCTTTTTTGTTATTGTCCTTTGTACTCTTTGGGAGAGGATTGTGGAGGTAATTTTACCTGGTCTGAAAAAGGAGTAAAAAACTGTTCTTCTTGTAACATTCCTCATACAAGAGAAGGTTATGAATATGTAAGGGCAAAAATTAAGGAGGTAATTGCAAGAACATCCAGAAAGGTCTGAGATATATGGACCCACGGGTTATAAATCCTTTCTTAAAAGCAACTTCAGAAGTAACCAGACAGTTGCTGTGCCTTGATATTACCTATAGAAAGCCCTATATTAAAAAAACACCTTTTATTTCTAAGGGTATTTTGGTTATAATAGGATTAGTTGGAGCCGTAAAAGGCAAGATGATGCTTTCTTTATCCAAAGAAAATGCAACTAAAATAGCACAAATAATGATGTATGAATTAACAGAAGAGAATGAGGCGCTTTTACAAAGTGCGATGGGAGAATATAGTAATATTCTGATCGGAAATACCAGCAGGAATATGTCGGAAAATGGTATCGATGTTATAATTACCAGCCCAACAATCCTGGAGGGTGATCAGATAAAAATAAATCAGAAAGAATCTGTAATTTCTATTCCTGCCTTAATTGGAGAAGATATTGAAATAGAATTCTTTTTATCAGTAGAATAAATTATTTGGGGTGAAGCAAATGGAATTTAACGACTATATGGACCTTTTTCTTGAAGAATCCAAGTAACACTTGCAGGTTTTAAATGAACAGCTTCTTGTTCTTGAAAAAGAACATGGCAACAAAGGAGCCATTGATGAAATTTTCAGGTCTGCACATACTTTAAAAGGTATGTCTGCTACAATGGGCTTTGAAGGAATTGCAGATTTAACACATAATATGGAAAACCTTCTGGATAAACTTCGTTCTGGAAAACTTAACGTAAATCAAGAAATTAATGACGTTCTTTTTAGATGCGTTGACACCCTGGAAAGCATGGTTGAAAGTATTATTGCTGGAGATAATAAAAAATTTGATGTTTCCGGACTTATTTTAGATCTTGAAAGACTGGAAAAAGGAGGAGCTCAGCCTCAGGTTGCAGCCCCAGCCCCTGCAAAAGATAGTTCTGCTGATAAAAATAATAAAGATGATTCTCCCTGTGACGGCATGATGAAGGAACATCTTGATGATTATGGTATAAGTGTACTTGAAAATGCCAAAAATATAGGAGCAAATGCTTATTATTTTAAAGTTCTTTTAGATGAGAATTGTGTTATGAAGGCTGTAAGAGCTTTTATGGTATTTAATACTCTTGAAAAGATGGGTGATGTAATTAAGTATATTCCCCATACTCAGGAAATAGAAGATGAAAATTTTGACAGAGAAATTATTGTTTATTTTGTTTCAACAGAAAGCCTTGAAACAATAAGAGAAGCAATAAATAATATTAGTGAAGTAAAGGTTTTTGAAGAATGTGAACTTTCTGGAACAGAAGAAATTGAAGAAAGAATAGTTCAGGACACTTCTCAGGATGGTACAGAGGAATTATTTAAATCCTCTGATATCCAAAAATCTGATGGTGGAGCCTCACAACAAGGCAGTAAAGATAATAAGTTTGCTCAAAAAACGGTTCGGGTTGAAATTGGTAAACTTGATAAGTTAATGAATCTTGTTGGAGAGCTTGTTATTAACAAAACACGTCTTGAGCAAATTCATAATGCCGGAGACGGAGCTTCTTTAAATGAAACTATAGAGCAAGTGGGAAGAATAACTACAGATCTTCAAGATATAGTTATGTATGTTCGAATGGTTCCAATTGAACAAGTATTTAACAGATTCCCAAGAATGGTAAGAGACCTTTCAAGAGATCTTAATAAAGAAATCAACTTTATTATGGAAGGTAAAGAAACTGAACTGGACAGAACTGTAATCGATGAAATTGGTGATCCTCTTGTTCACTTAATTAGAAATTCAATAGATCATGGTATTGAAAATAGTGAAGAAAGAACAAAATCTGGGAAAAATCCTGAGGGTACTGTAAGAATTGCCGCTAAGCAAGAAGGCAACTCAGTGCTAATATATGTTGAGGATGATGGAGCTGGTATAAATACCGATGCTGTCAGAAGAAAGGCAATTGAAAGAGGAGTTATTACTGAAGAAGAAGGTCGCACACTTAGCGAGCATGTAATAAACAACCTAATTTTTGAAGCTGGATTTAGTACTGCGAAGGAAATAACAGACGTATCGGGACGTGGTGTTGGTCTTGATGTAGTAAGACAAAAAATCAATTCCTTAAGAGGATCTGTACATTTGGAGTCTAAAAGAGGGGAAGGCAGTAAGTTTGTAATTAAGCTTCCATTAACTCTTGCTATTATTCAGGCCCTAATGATTAAGGTTAAGGAAGAAGTTTATGCTGTTCCTTTGGCAAATATAGATGAAACTACAAGTGTATATCAGGATGAAATTAAAAATGTTCAGGGTCAGCAGGTTATGGTATTAAGAGGAAGTGTAATGCCGTTAGTTAATCTGGCAGAGATTCTAGACGTTAAATCCGAAATGGAACAAGAGCAGGAGCTTTTTGTAGTAGTTGTAAGAAAAGGTGAACAAAGAATTGGTCTTGTTGTATCAGAACTTATTGGTCAGCAGGAAATAGTAATAAATTCTTTAGGAAGTTTATTAAACGGTACTACTGGAATTGCAGGAGCTGCAATATTAGGAGACGGTACGGTATCCCTTATTCTAGACATTAGCACACTGTTTTAATTATCAAAAAATAAAAGCTGAGGAAATTTAATCCTCAGCTTTTTTATTCTTCAGTTTTATTTAGTTCCTTATTTCTTCGAACTTCTTCTCTGACCTCTTGTTCAGAGTGGTATACCTTATCTTTTCTGCCGGGTCTCGCCAGATAAAGAATAAAAACAACAAAACCTACAAAAGGAATATATTCAATCATTGAAGATTCTCCTTACATAATTAAATTTGACTAAGAGAGATTATAACATATATTTAATAAATTCGGTTTAAAATTATAAAAAAGATGATATATATATAAAATATAAAAGAAAGGTGGTTTCTTCATGTTAAAAACAAAGTACTTAGGTTTAGATTTAAAAAGCCCGATAATCGTAGGGGCCAGCGAAATGACTTCCAATGTAGATAAAATCAAAAGGCTTGAAGAAGCAGGAGCGGCAGCAATTGTAACAAAATCTCTTTTTGAGGAAGAAATTATTTTAAAAAATAATAAATGGCGGGAGGAAATTGCTCAATATGATGACATAAACGCCGAAATGGGAACCATTTTCCCTGATATGGATGTTGATGCGGCAAAGGAACATCTTTACTGGGTTAATAAAACTAAAGAAGCAGTATCCATTCCAGTAATTGCAAGTCTTAACTGTGTAAATAAAGAAGCCTGGATTGAATATGCCAAAGAATTAGAACAGGCAGGTGCCGATGCAATTGAAGCAAATATGTACTCATATTCCTTTGGTGTTACTAAAAACCCTGCTGAAATAGAAGATAAAAGAATTGGAATATTAAAGGAAATAAAAAAAGTTGTTAATATCCCTGTATCTGTAAAAATAAGCCCTCACTATACAAGTATTTTTACATTCGTAACTAATCTTGATCAGGCTGGGGTAGACGGGGTAGTGCTGTTTAACAGATTGTTTAATCCTGATATTGACATTGAAAAGGAAGTGGAAGTATCAAGATTCCACTTAACGGACTCCACAAGAAACGGCAGTAGTCTTAGATGGATTGGCTTGCTAAGCGGAAAAGTAGGCTTGGATCTATGTGCAAATAACGGCGTTGAATCTGGGGAAGACATGATTAAAATGATTCTTGCAGGAGCTAGTGCTGTTGAAGTTGTAAGCACAGTTTACAGACATGGCATGGGTCAAATAGGTGTAATGGAAAAAACCCTTACTGATTGGATGGAAAGAAAAGGATATAACAGTATTGACGAGTTCAAGGGAAAATTATCCAAGGTTAAGATTAGCAATCCATGGGCTTATGAAAGAACCCAATATATAAAAATGTTACTAAAAGGAGAGTATGAAATATAAGCCGCAAGGCTTATATTTTTTTACAATAAATAAAATGATTGGACTGTCTCTTGAAGGGGGAGGAGCTCGGGGAGCCTATCAGGCGGGAGCTGCTAAAGCTTTTAAAGAAAGAGGAATAGAATTTAAAGGAATTACCGGAACATCTATAGGCTCAATTAATGGAGCCATGATTGCCCAGGGAGAAACAGAAGACCTATATAAAATATGGGATAATATTTCTATGGAAAAAGTATTTAGTGTTAAAGAGGTAAGCCTGAGCAAAATTGCAGAAATAATAAAAGAAGGTGGAATAGATATTTCCCTTGCTCAAAAAATTCTTGATGAAAATATAAATGAAGAAAAAATAAGGAATAGTGGAGTAGATTTCGGTATTGTAACTTTTTCTCTAACAGAAATGAAACCAGTAGAAATATTTATTCAAGATATTCCAAAGGGAGAACTTAAAAATTATCTTCTTGCAAGTTCAGCACTTCCTCATTTTAAAATTGAAAAATTTCATGGCATTAAATATCTAGACGGAGGAGTTTACAATGCCCTGCCCACAGACTTGCTTATTGATAAAGGATACAAAGAAATATGGGAAATAAGATTGAATAGTTTTGGGCGAAAGAAAACCCTTGATCTGGAAGGGAAAAACATAAAACTAAACTATGTAGAGCCAAAAGAAACATTATCTGGGTATTTGGATTTTAGTAATGAAACTGCAAAAAAACAGTTGAAACTAGGTTATTTTGATACTATAAAAAAGCTTGATTCTCTATCAGGTAACTTTTTCTATCTTAAAAAAGAGAATAATGATCATTATTTCCTTGAACTATTAAAAGGTGTGCCTGAAAAAATTCAAAAGGAATTTATTGCGGCCCTTGATTTGCAGTTTTATCCATCACCAAGAACTCTTTTTGAGGAAATAGTTCCCAGAGTCGCAGATTTGCTGGATTTAGACAAAAATGCTTCATATGAAGAGATTGTGGTAAGTTTTTTGGAAGTACAAGCTATGGATTTAGGTATGGAAAGATTTAAGATATATACCTTTACAGATTTTTTCAATGAAATAGTAGAAAAAAGTAAAACCTATAATGAAAAGGACGAAAAAATAAATAAAGTAATTGAATTTTTTCTAAAAAATGAAATTCTAGCTAAAGTGACAAAAGAACAAAGTATCCGCCATCTAGGGAAAATAGTTATAAGAGGAATGAGGGAGCTATATGAAAGAAACAGTAGATTGGGAAAAGATTTTAACCCCGGAGGAATACAAAGTACTTCGACAGAAGGGCACTGAAGCACCATTTTCTGGAGAATATGATAACTTTTATGAAGAGGGTATTTATCTTTGCCGTGGTTGCGGGGCACATCTATTTTCCAGTGAGGATAAATTTAAATCGGGAAGTGGCTGGCCGAGTTTTAGAAAACCATTAAAAGAAGAGAATATTACTCTTGAAAAGGATTATTCTTTTGGAATGGTTAGAACTGAAGTAATTTGTTCAGTATGTGAAGGGCACCTGGGCCACCATTTTCCTGAAGACACAAGGTATTGTATTAATTCACTTTCCCTCCTATTTATCTCAAAGGAGGCTGAGGATGAAATTGAAGAAATAACTTTGAATCATTCCAAGGAAGAAATAGCATTAATAAGATCAGTTTTGGAGCAAGAAGAAATTTCTTACTCTATTCAAAATGAAGATTTGCAAGATCTATTTGGTGCAGGAAGATTAGGAACAGGTGTAAATAATTTAGTTGGAGAAATTAAAATTGCAGTTAATAAAAGAGATAAAAAAATTGCAGAATATTTAATTAGTCAAATTTTTTAAATATTATAAAAAAAATAATAATTTGTGTTTTAAAAAACTATATATAGGTGTATAATAATCTCACTACACTAAATATGGAGGTCTGGTAAAAATGAGTAAAGTTATAAAAATGCATAGTGAGTACACTTTTCAAGATTCTACACCTAAAAAAATAATCAAAAGAGACGGAAGAATTGAAAATTTTGACAGAAATGAAATAGCAGATGCTATCTTTAAAGGAGCAGTTGCTGTATACCCAGATAGAAAAGATTCGGAATTAAGATCACTTTCAAATGTTGTAACGGACAAAGTTGTATATGAAATTACAAGAAAACAATCACGAAATGAATTTGCAGAAGGTATTCCAGGAGTAGAGGAAGTTCAGGATATTGTTGAAATTACTCTTATGGAATTTGGTGAAAAGAAATTAGCCAGAGAATATATCAGATATCGTTTGAAACATGAAGATATTAGAGCTCAGAAAAAAGTTTTGATAGACTCAGAAAAAATGGTTGATGATTACCTGGACAAATCTGACTGGCAGGTAAAAGAAAATTCCAACATGGGCTTTTCTTTGCAAGGTTTAAATAACTATATTATTTCAGCAGCTACAAAAAATTTCTGGTTACAAAGAGTTTATGACAATACAATAGCCGATGCTCATAATTCAGGAGACATACATATCCATGACCTAAACTTGTTATCAACTTATTGTTGTGGATGGAGTCTCGAAGATTTTCTTTTAAAAGGTTTTAAAGGAGCATATGGAAAAGTTGAAAGTACACCACCAAAGCATTTTGACACAGCTCTTGGACAATTGGTAAACGCTATCTATACACTTCAGGGTGAAGCAGCAGGAGCTCAGGCAGTGTCAAGCTTCGACACATATTTAGCTCCCCTTGTAAGACACGATAATTTAGACTATAAACAAGTTAAACAGTCAATTCAAAAGTTTGTATTTAATATGAACGTTCCAACAAGAGTTGGTTTCCATACACCTTTCTTTAACATAACTTTTGATGTAAAAGTTTCTGGAACATTAAAGAATCAGCCAGTTATTATTGGTGGCAAACCTCATGCAATGTCAGTTTACGGTGACTTCCAGGAAGAAATGGATATGATAAACAAAGCTTTCTGTGAAGTAATGATGGAAGGGGATGCAAGAGGAAGAATTTTCTCATTCCCAATCCCAACCTACAATATTACAAAAGACTTTGACTGGGACAGTGAAGTTACAAACCTTATCATGGAAATGACTGCTAAATACGGGATACCATATTTTGCAAACTTTGTTAACAGCGACATGTCTCCTGACGACGTAAGAAGTATGTGCTGCAGACTTAGATTAGACAACAGAGAGTTGAGAAAAAGAGGCGGCGGACTTTTCGGAGCGAACCCTCTTACTGGAAGTATTGGTGTAGTTACCATCAACCTTCCAAGACTTGGCTATGTATCTAAAACTGAAGAAGAGCTCTTTGAAAGATTAAGAAGACTAATGGACCTGGCAAAATCAAGTCTTGAAACAAAGCGTAAAATAATTGAGCAAAATACTCAAATGGGTTTATATCCATACAGCAGGTTTTATCTTGAAGCAATTTACGAACGTTTTAACCAGTATTGGATGAGTCATTTCTCTACAATTGGAATATCTGGCATGAATGAATGTATTCAAAATTTCTTCGGTAAAGAAGTTGACCTGTCAACAAAACTAGGTAAAAATTTTGCAGTTAAAATTCTTGATTACATGAGAGATGTCTTAGTTGAATATCAGGAAGAAACCGGGAATATGTATAATTTAGAAGCAACTCCCGCAGAAAGTACAGGCTATCGCTTCGCTCGTCTTGATATTGATAAGTACAGCAAAATTATTGCAGCAGGAAATGATGAGAAGTACTATACAAACAGCACTCAGCTTCCAGTTGGCTACACTGATGATATTTTTGAGGCTCTGGATCTTCAGGAAGAGTTGCAGTGTAAATATACTGGTGGAACAGTGTTCCACGGATTTACTGGTCAGAAAATAGATGATCTTGACACTATGAAGAGCTTAATTAGAAAAGTTATGGAAAACTATGAGATTCCATACTTTACCCACTCACCATCTTTCAGTATTTGTGAAGACCATGGCTATATCCCAGGGGAAGAATTTAGCTGCCCAACCTGCGGAAAAGATACAGAGGTTTGGTCTAGAATAGTTGGATATTACAGACCAATAGCAAACTGGAACAAAGGTAAACAAGAAGAGTTCAAAGACAGATTAACATTTAAAGTACAGGGAGAATAAATTATGATAAAAGGGTTTATTAAAAACTCTTTTGTGGATTATCCCGGTAAGGTTGCAGCTACTGTATTCACTGGTGGCTGCAATTTTTCTTGCCCATTTTGCCACAATGGAGAACTGGTGAAAAGTCCAGGTAAAATAAAATCAATTGAAACCTGGGAAATAATTGATTTTTTGGAAAAAAGAAAAGGATTGATAGATGGCTTAGTTATTACAGGAGGGGAACCAACTCTTTGGCCAGGTCTCAGGGATTTTATTGTAAAAATAAAGAGCATGGGTTTTTCAGTTAAACTTGACAGTAATGGATATGAACCACTTGTTTTAGAAAAATTACTTCAAGAGGGTATCATTGATTATATTGCAATGGATATAAAAAATTCCCCGGAAAAGTATGCTCAAACAGCTGGATTGAAAACTTTAGATATATCCAGAATAATAAAGAGTATTCAGTTAATTAAGGAATCTGGAATAAGCTATGAGTTCAGAACTACGGTAATGAAGGAATTCCATTCCAAAGAAGATTTAATAAAAATCGGGGAATGGTTAAAGGGATCTGAAAAGTATGTTTTGCAAAATTATAACCCTAAAGAAGGACAAGTAGAGGATAAAATATTTACACCTTTTTCTAAAGAAGAACTATCAGAATATAAAAGTTTACTTTCTGATTACATTCAGAAGGTTGAGATTAGAAACTAACAGAGTATAATTATAAAAAAAGATGAGAGAGGAATGATTAGTATGAAGAAAGCTATTGCAACTAATAATGCTCCGGCAGCTATTGGACCATATGCTCAGGGTATTGATACAGGAAGTTTCATTTTCACCTCAGGTCAAATTCCTATAAATCCTCAAACAGGAGAAATCCCTGAAGGTATTGTTGAACAAACAAAACAGTCACTTAATAATGTAAAAGCAATTCTGGAAGAAGCTGGCTTGACTATGAATAATGTTGTTAAAGCTACAGTTTTCCTTAAAAATATGAATGATTTTACTGAGATGAACAAAGTATATGAAAGTTTCTTTACAGACTATCCCGCAAGAAGTGCAGTTGAAGTTGCCCGCCTTCCTAAAGATGTTCTTGTTGAAGTTGAAGTAATAGCAATCCGATAAAACTACTTTAAAGGTGATATTTATTTTAAAATCTATATTTAAAAAATTAATTATTGTAGCACTCATAATTGGCATCCTTGCAGGAGGCCTTGTTGGTTTGGAAGTGTTTTCATCTCTTCCGGAAATTAATGATGAAAGTTTCTACTATCAGCTTGCTGACCCAAATGAGGAAGATGGGATTTTAATATTAGAAAAGGAAGACTATTTCACTTCCCTTGATGATTTAAGCCCCTATATTCTCGATGCTCTTATTGCAATAGAGGACCAGAGGTTCTATAAACATAATGGTGTAGATCCAATAAGAATTATGGGAGCAGTACTTGCCAATGTTCAAAGTGGTTTTGGGACAGAAGGTGGAAGCACAATAACTCAGCAGCTTGTAAAAATAACCTGGCTGGATCAAAGTGAAAAAACTTTGAAAAGAAAACTAGTAGAAGCAGTTACTGCAATGAGAATTGAAAAAAGATACGATAAAAAAGAAATTCTTTATGTATATTTAAATAAAGTTTATTATGGCAAAGCCGGATACGGAATTAAGACTGCTTCGGAATATTATTTTGACAAAGATGTGTCCCTCCTTGGTTTGGAAGAAAGCGCCATAATTACAGGGATAATTCAAAATCCAACTCTTCACTCTCCTGTAAACCGTAAGGAAAGCATGATCAACAGAGCCAAGACGGTTCTTTTCAGAATGCTTGAACAGGAAAAAATATCAGCTGAGGAAGAAACAATTGCTAAAAACAACCTTGATAGTGTAAACTATATCAATGTCAGAGAATAAAGAGAAAGCAAAGGATTTTATTATGGCCGATGATAAAATAATAATTTATACAGATGGTGCCTGTTCCAATAATCAGGAAAGAATAAATTCTGGTGGCTGGGGTGCAGTTCTTCTTTACAAAGACCATTACAAAGAGCTTTTTGGAGGAGAAAAAAACACAACAAATAACAGAATGGAACTAATGGCAATAATAAAAGCTTTAGAAGAACTTAAAACAGATAAAATACCAGTGAGTATTCATTCTGATTCGGCATATATTATGAATTGCTTTAAAGATAAATGGTATGAAAAATGGCGTAAAAATGGCTGGCAAAATTCCAAAAAACAACCAGTTGAAAATAAAGATCTATGGGAAAAGCTTTTGGGTTTGGCAGAAAACAAAATTGGACTGGACAAAATAACCTGGGTTAAGGTTAAAGGCCATTCTGGAGATAAATATAATGAATTAGCCGATGCTCTTGCAAGAAAGGGAGCAGAGAAAAATTAAATAATGACAGTTCGAAAGCCTCCTGTCTAAAAAATACTATGGCAACCACTACAATATTATTTGTATAGTTGAGAGTCTGCTTATTTTTTTAGAAGCAGACTCTTTTTATTTTATAAAATTAAAAACAATAAAAATATGGAGATGGAAAAAATGGAAAATAATTATAGTAAATATCTTGTAAGAACTGCAATTGTAGCAGCCTTATATGCAGCACTAACTTTGGTTTTGGCACCAATAGGTTTTGGCCCCTTACAATTCAGAGTCTCTGAAGTTATGGTTCTTTTGGTTCTAATAGATAAAAGATTTATAGCTGGACTAACTCTTGGAGCTGTTGTAGCGAACTACTTTAGCCCCCTGGGGATTATTGATATGGTTGTAGGAGGAAGTGCTACTTTTATCAGTCTATATCTTATGATAAAATCAAAAAATCTTTATCTTGCAGCCTTTTGGCCATGTATAGTGAATGGCATTATGGTTGGGGGTGCTTTATCCTGGTTCTATGCTTTACCATTCCCAATAATAGGCATGCAGGTTTTTATTGGACAGGTAGGAGTAATATACATTTTGGGTATTCCTTTGTATAAATTTTACAAGAAAAAGTATAGTTAAAATGCTATTAAAGCTTGCGTCTTTCCTCGTATTGACTTTTTATATTAGTAAGGTATATTAGTGATGGGTAAGTATGTATACATTGAGAGGAGAGAGCAGCTTTGACACGCACAACAAATGAGCTGTTAAGGGTCGGCATTGATTTAGGTTCCACTACGATAAAAATTGTAGTCTTGGACGAATCTGACCAGATTATTTACAAAAAATACAATAGGCATTTCTCAGAAACCAGAGCTACTTTAAGAAACATGTTAAAGGAGCTTATTAGTCGTTTTGGAGGCTATGAAATGAGCTTTGCAATAACTGGTTCTGGAGGGCTGTCCCTGGCTGAAGGCCTGGGGATTTCTTTTTTTCAAGAAGTAATTGCCTGTACGGAGGCAGTTCAAAGAAATCTTAAGAATGCCAATGTTGTTATTGAGCTTGGGGGAGAGGATGCGAAAATTACTTTCCTGGGCAAAAATATAGATCAAAGAATGAATGGGTCCTGCGCAGGGGGAACAGGGGCATTCCTGGACCAGATGGCTGCTTTACTGGAAACTTCAGTTGCAGAACTTAATGAGCTTGCAAAAAATCACGGAATAATTTATCCCATCGCTTCAAGATGCGGTGTTTTTGCAAAAACAGATATTCAGGCATATTTGAATGAAGGCGCAAAGACTGAAGATATTGCAGCAAGTATTTTCCAGGCAGTTGTAAACCAAACAATTGGGGGACTTGCCTGTGGAAGAAAAATTCAAGGTAATGTAGCTTTTCTTGGGGGACCTTTGTTTTTCCTTGATCAGCTAAGAGAAAGGTTTATCCAAACTCTAAACCTGACTGAAGAGCAAATTCTTTTTCCAGAAGATGCCCAATACTATGTAGCTATTGGTGCAGCAATGCTGGCTGGGGATAATTGCCAAAGTCTGATTGAAATATACAGAAAGTTTAAAGAAATTGGTATGGATGATTCTGAGGAGATCAGAAAACTTCAGCCTCTTTTTGTTGATGAAAATGAATATAATAATTTTATTGAAAATCACGAGAATACTCTCGAAAGAACAAATTTTGCAGATGTAAAAGGTCCATTATTCCTTGGCATTGATGCTGGATCTACAACTACTAAAGCAATTTTATTGGATGAAGAAAATAAAATAGTTTACCAATACTACAGAGGTAATAAAGGAACACCTCTTATAGCAGCCAGAAGCATTCTTGAAGAAATATACAGTCAAATGAATTCAGAATCATGGATAAAAGGGGCTTGTGTAACTGGTTACGGAGAAGGACTTATCCAAAAAGCTCTAAATGTAGATTTTGGTGAAGTTGAAACAATGGCTCATTACAAAGGAGCAGACTACTTTCTGCCAGGTGTAGACTTTATTTTGGATATTGGTGGTCAGGACATGAAATGTCTTACAACCAGAAACGGCTTTATCGAGAAAATTCTTCTAAATGAAGCATGCTCCTCTGGCTGTGGCTCATTCCTGGAAAGCTTTTCAAAATCCTTAAATATTGATTTATTTAATTTTGTTCAAAATGCACTATATGCAAAAAGACCAGTAGATTTGGGAACCAGATGTACTGTATTTATGAACTCAAAAGTAAAGCAAGCACAAAAAGAAGGAGCAACTATTGGAGATATTTCTGCAGGCCTTGCTTATTCAGTAGTGAAGAATGCTTTATTTAAAGTTATAAAAATAGGACCAAATAATAAATTAGGTGAAAAAATTGTTGTTCAGGGTGGAACCTTCTACAATGATGCAGTTTTAAGAGCCTTTGAAATAGTAACTGGGAAAAAAGTTGTACGCCCTGAAATTGCTGGTTTAATGGGTGCTTTTGGTTGCGCTCTTATTGCTAAAGAAAGACAGACTAATGAAAAATCCTCAATTATTTCATGGCAGGAATTAAGAGATTTAACTTATGAAATAAGACACAGAAGATGTAAAGGATGTACTAATAATTGTCTTTTAACTGTAAACGTTTTTAGTGAGAGTAATAAATATATTGCTGGAAATAAATGTGAGTTTCCTTTAGCTAAAATAACAGACCACACATTAATTCCAAACTTATACAAAATAAAAAATCAGTTAATGTTTGACTATACTTCAAAAAATACTGAAGGTAAAAAGATTGGAATCCCAAGGGTCTTAAACCTATTTGAAAACTATCCATTCTGGTTCACCTTCTTTGAAGAACTAGGGTTCCAAACGGTACTTTCAAAGGAATCTACTAAATTAATGTATGAAAAAGGTATCGATACAATACCTTCAGAATCGGCATGTTATCCGGCGAAACTAGTACATGGGCATATTGTGTCTCTAATTGAAGATGGAATTGATACAATTTTCTACCCTTGTATAAATAAGGAATTGAAAGAATTCGATGAGGCAGACAATCACTTTAACTGTCCCGTTGTGGCAGGCTATCCAGAGCTAATTAGAAATAACGTTGATCTGTTAAAAGAAAAAAACATCGACTATATTGCTCCTTTTATCCCTTACGATCTGGACAATAAAATGGCAGACAGGCTTTTTGAATCTTTTGAAAAGTATGGAGTAAATAAAAAAGATATTCTTAAAGCTATAAAAAAGGGAAGAGCAGAAGATTTAAGAGTAAAAGAGGAAATAAAAAGAAAAGGTGAAGAGACCCTTAATTATATTAAAGAGAACAATATAATTGGTATAGTCCTTGCGGGAAGACCCTATCACCTGGACAGAGAAATAAATCATGGAATAGATAATATTGTTACTGGTCTTGGAATGGCTGTTTTTACTGAGGATTCTATTGCTCACCTAAGTAAGAATACAGAAAAGAGAGAAATTCTTAATCAATGGACTTACCATGCCAGATTATTTAGAGCCGCAGATTTTGTAAATGACAATCCAAATTTATCTCTGGTACAAATAAATTCTTTTGGTTGTGGAATTGATGCAGTTACAACAGATCAGGTTTCTCAAATTCTAGCGTCAAAAAATAATATTTATACTCACTTGAAAATTGATGAGGGAAGTAATATGGGAGCAGTTAAAATAAGACTTCGCTCCTTAAAGGCTGCTCTTGAGAATCAGCAGTCCAAAGAAAATATGGTCTTTGAAGATATTGAAGTGCCTGAAAGAGTTATATTCACAAAAGAGATGAAGGAAAATCACACAATACTTTGCCCCCAAATGTCTCCTTTCCATTTTGGTTTATTAAAAGGTATGATGAAAAGCGAAGGCTACAATATTGAGGTTCTTCCTGAAATTGATCCATTGGCAATTGAAACTGGTGTCAGATTCGTAAACAATGATGCCTGCTATCCAACTATTGTTGTTGTAGGACAAATCATGGAAGCAATTGAGTCCGGGGAATATGATAAAGAGAATCTTTCAGTTTTAATTTCTCAAACTGGAGGAGGGTGTCGTGCCAGCAACTATATTTTCTTTATTAGAAAAGCATTGAGAGAAGCAGGCTACGGGCATATTCCGGTAATATCTTTTGCACCTTCACAATTTGAAAAGAATCCTGGATTCAAAATGAATATGAGTATGGTTAAAAAAATTATCTATGGAGCTATCTATGGAGATTTATTAATGAGACTTGTTTTAAGAACAAGACCATACGAAAAAATAAAAGGTTCTACAAATGTCCTTTTTGAGAAATGGACAGAAAAATTATCAACAGGAAGCATAATTACAACAAAAAAAGCATTTGCAGAAAATGTTAAAAAGATAATTGCAGATTTTTCAAAACTTGAAAGAGTAAAAATTGATAAGCCAAAGGTAGGTATTGTTGGGGAAATACTTGTTAAATATCATCCAACAGCAAACAACAGCATAATTGATTATCTTGAAAGTGAGGGTGTTGAAGTAGTCTGTCCTGATTTATATGATTTCTTCTTGTACAGTGCCTTTGACAACATTTTCAACTATAAAAAATTATCTGGAAGTTTTATGTCCATGTTTTTCTCCAATCTCTTTATTAAATATTCCGAGGAATTGAGAGATATAGTTAGAAAAGAACTGGAAAGCCATCCCTTTGTTCATGGTCCAATTAAATTTAAAGATTTAACAAAGCTTGTTGAACCCTTTGTTTCTTTTGGAAACCAGACTGGTGAGGGCTGGCTCTTAACTGCAGAGATGATTGAGTTAAGCGAAAGTGGAGCAAAGAACATTGTTTGTATGCAACCCTTTGCCTGCCTGCCAAACCATATTACTGGAAAAGGTATGGTAAAAGAACTTTCAGAGAGATTAGGCTCCAACATAGTATCAATTGATTATGACCCAGGCTTAAGTGAAGTTAACCAGATAAACAGGATAAAACTTATGCTTTCCAAGGCATTTAAAGAGTTCAAACCCGAAGAAGAAAAAGTGTATTCCAAGAAAGTAAAAAAGACGATTTTCTAGTTAAATAAGGACTAAACTACTAAAAACTTATTTACAGGGTACAAGTTGTTGGTTTATAATTATCCCATAGGACTGCAATGAAAGAGGGGATAATTATTGGATAAGAAAGCACTTAGAGAGAAATCGTTGAAAAGAGCATCAGAGTTAAAATCAAGGATTCAAGACTATCTTGATGTAAAAGACCAGATAAAAACTGGTATTGAGCAAAAGGAAAAAATACAGGAACGTCAAAAGACAATAAAGGAATTTTTTAAAGCAACTGAAGAAGAGTGGAATGACTGGCACTGGCAGATAAAAAACCGTATTAGTGACACAAAAACTTTAAGTCACTTTATAACTCTTCCTGATGAAGAAAAAAAAGTTATCGACCAGATAGGGGAAACTTACAGATGGGGCATCAGCCCTTACTATCTTTCTCTTATTGACCCAGAGTTAGGAGTTGAGGATCCCGTTTACCTTCAGTCTATACCAACCAGTAATGAGTTGGTTGTAGAGTCTGGGGAGTCTGACCCAATGCTTGAAAGAGAAACTAATCCTGCAGACTGTATTACAAGAAGATATCCTGACCGCCTGATAATTTATGCAACAAACCAATGTGGCATGTATTGCAGACACTGTCAGCGCAGAAGAAATATAGGTGAGGTTGATAAACCTAAGAGTAAGGAAGAATTAATGAATGCCATTAACTATGTAAGAGAAAATCCTGAAATCAGAGATGTTCTTATTACTGGTGGAGATTCTTTAACATTAGGCGACGACAGAATTGACTGGATTCTTACAGAACTCAGAAAAATACCTCATTTGGAAATAATCAGACTTGGCTCCAGAATGCTTGTAACAGTTCCTCAAAGAGTAACTGAGGATTTTTGCAACATGATTAAAAAACATCATCCAATTTTCATTAACACGCACTTTAATCATCCTGCAGAAATTACTGAGGAATCAAAAAAAGCCTGTGAAATGCTCGCAAATTCAGGTGTTCCACTAGGGAATCAGGCAGTATTATTAAGAAAGATTAACGATGATCCATTCATTATGAAAAAAATGAATCAGGAATTGTTGAAAATCAGAGTAAGACCATACTACATTTTCCATGCTAAAGCTGTTGCAGGTACAGAACACTTCAGAACAAGCGTGGATAAAGGTGTAGAAATAATTAGAAATCTTAGAGGTTATACCTCAGGTTTGGCAATTCCAACCTTTATTGTTAATGCCCCTGGAGGAAAAGGAAAAACTCCAATGGTTCCAGAATATTTAGCAGACAGAGGAGACGGAACAATAACACTAAAAACCTGGGAAGGTCTTGAAATACCATATTCTAACAAAGAGTATGATTACGATTACGATGAAGACCTTTTTGAAGACGAAGATTAAAACAATATTTTTACTAACTAACTCAGGAGAGACGCTTCTCCTGAGTTTTATCTTTATGAAGGTAATTTTTTAGGATATAATTAGAAATCAACAAAATAAGGGAGGAACTGCTTTTGGACTACATAAAAGAACTTTCAAAAGAATTTAACTGGGGAACCAAATATATTGAAAACATCGTAAATCTTCTTGATGAAGGTAATACAATTCCCTTTATTGCCCGTTACAGAAAAGAAGCAACAGGAAGCATGGATGAAACAATACTAAGAGAAGTTGAAGCAAGACTTAAATATATGAGAAGTCTGGATAAACGTAAAGAAGAGGTTATTAGGAATATAGAGGAACAGGGTAAATTAACCCCGGAGCTTACAGAAAAAATAACCGCAGCAAAAGTACTTCAGGAAGTGGAAGACCTATATCTTCCATATCGTCAAAAAAGAAGAACCAGAGCAACAGTAGCAAAGGAAAAAGGCTTGGAACCTCTGGCAGAAGCATTGCTGGCTGGAGAAGAGGTAAATGCCACCGAGGAAGACCTTCAGGGAGCTGCAGATATTATTTGTGAGTATATTCAGGACAGTGCAGAAATCAGAGGTCTGTTAAGAGACTTTTATCATAAGCAAGGTGTTTTGAAATCAAAAGGCACTAAAAATGAGTCCTCCGTTTACGATATGTATTATGATTATCAGGAGCCAGTAAGCAAAATCCTTCCCCACAGAATAATGGCTGTTAACAGGGGAGAAAAGGAAGAATTTCTTCAGGTGAAAATTGAAGTTGATGAAGATAAAGCAAAGAATCTGATTCATCGCAGTTTCTTTAAAGGAAAGAATATAAAAGGAAAAGAAGAACTTTTTGAAAGTATAGTAAGTGATGC
Organism: Clostridia bacterium; assembly: GCA_009930175.1. Lineage (GTDB taxonomy): Bacteria > Bacillota > Peptococcia > Peptococcales > SKKY01 > SKKY01. The sequence goes on along the minus strand of RZYW01000013.1, from coordinate 4,105 downwards.
CTTCAAGCGCCTTCTTCATCCATCTCTGGAAAGAGAAGTACGAAATACTCTAACAGAAAAGGCAGAGGAACAGGGAATTAAAGTATTTGCCGAGAATCTTGACAGCCTTTTAATGCAAAGCCCTGTACAGAAAAATGCTATTTTAGGAATTGACCCAAGTTTTCGTACTGGATGTAAACTTGCAGTAATTAATGAATTAGGACAATTAATGGAAATAGGAGTAATTTATCCTCATCAGCCTCAAATGAAGGTGGCAGAAGCAAAGAAAAAATTATTGGAAATAATTAGCAAATGGTCAATTGACCTTATTGTTATAGGAAACGGAACAGCTTCAAGGGAAACAGAAACTCTGGTAGCTAACCTTATTAAGGAAAACAATTTAGATTTATCCTTTGTTATTGTGTCGGAAGCGGGAGCATCAGTTTACTCGGCTTCAAAGCTTGCCAAGGAAGAGTTCCCAACTTTTGATGTATCAGAAAGAAGTGCAGTATCCATTGCCAGAAGAATACTAGATCCTTTGGCAGAGCTGGTAAAAATTGAGCCTCGTTCAATAGGAGTAGGACAATATCAACATGATTTGGCAGGAAAAACTTTAGATGAAAGCTTGACCAACGTAGTTGAATCCTGTGTTAACAGAACCGGGGTAGAAATAAATACAGCAAGTGCCAGCCTTCTTCAATATGTAGCAGGTCTGAATAAATCTATTGCTAACAATATAATAAAGTATCGTGATGAAAAAAAAGGAATAAAAAGCAGAAAAGAACTTCTAAAGGTTCCCCGTCTGGGGGAAAAAGCCTTTGTTCAGGCAGCAGGTTTTATTAGAATCAGAGACGGAATAAATCCTCTTGAAAACACCTCTGTTCACCCTGAATCCTACGAGATAGCAGAAGAAATTTTAAAAATGCTTGGTTTTGTTAAAGAAGATTTAAAAAATCATGATCGTCAAAGTCTCCTAAAAGAAGAACTTTCCCGCCTGGACTACAAAAAAGTAGCAGCAGATTTAAACTATGGTGAAGCAACTGTAAAAGATATTATTAACGACCTTATGAAGCCAGGAAGAGACCCCAGGGAAGATCTGGTTAAACCTTTACTGAGAAATGATATACTAAAACTTGAAGATCTTCATGAAGGAATGGTTCTTGAAGGAACAGTAACTAATGTGGTAGATTTTGGAGCATTTATTGATATAGGACTAAAAAATGATGGTCTAGCACATATCTCTCAGCTTGCAGATAAATTTATCCGCCATCCAATGGAAGTAGTTTCCGTGGGTAATATTGTAAAAGCAAAAGTATTGGAAGCAGATAAAACCAGAGGAAGAGTATCCCTTACTCTAAAAATTTAGGCAATTGAAAAGGAGTATTTAATTTGAAAGCAATAATTAATGGAAAAATAATTACCATGGAAAAAGAAGATTTTGATTCCGGCATTATTCTCATAAATGATGAAGGTAAAATAGAAAAAGTTGGAACAGAAATTGAAATACCAGAAGGTTGTGAGGTAATTGACGCCCAGGGTAGATACGTACTTCCTGGCTTTATTGATGCCCACACCCATTTGGGAATTTATGAAGAAATATATGCCCATGAAGGTGACGATGTAAATGAAATGTCAGAGCCTGTAACTCCTCAGCTTAGAGCAATTGATGGAATTAATATACACGACATTGGTTTTCAAGATGCCTTAAAAGGCGGGGTTACCACAGCAATGATAGCTCCCGGGAGTGCCAATGTTGTTGGTGGAACAGTGTGCATTATGAAAACAGCGGGGAAAAGCTTCAAATCAAGACTTATTAAAGAATCTGCAGGAATGAAGGTTGCCTTTGGAGAAAATCCAAAAGAAGTTTATGGATCTGAGAAAAAAATGCCTTATACCCGCATGGGAATTGCAGCTCTTCTTAGAGAAACCTTAGTTGAGGGGCAAAACTATATTAAGGATAAAGAATCAGAAAAAGATTTAGGTAAAGATGAAATTGCCAGAGTTTTAAATCACAAAATGCCTTTAAGAGCCCACGCTCACCGGGCAGATGATATTCTTACAGCAATTAGAATTGCTAATGAGTTTAATTTAAAATTGACTATTGAACATGGCACAGAGGCCCACCTGATTATGGAAGAACTTAAAGAAAGTGAAGTACCTGTTTGTATGGGACCTTTGTTAATCAGCAGAGCAAAAGTTGAACTTAAAGAAAAATCCTTTAAAAATCCGGGAATACTGCAAAAAAACGGAATAAAAGTTGCTCTGATTACAGACCATCCGGAAACTCCAATTGATTATGCAGTTCTAAATGCAATTCTTGCAGTAAAAGAGGGAATGGACCCTAAGGAAGCTTTAAAAGCCCTTACCATTAATCCTGCTGAAATTATGGGAATTGATAAAAGTACAGGTTCTTTAGCTCCAGGAAAAGATGCAGATATTGTTATTTGGAGCGGGGATCCATTAAATGTAATGAATAAAGCAGAATTAGTGATGATAGAAGGAAATGTGGTATGGAATATTTAGTAAAATCAGTTGAAGATACACAAAAGCTGGCCAAGTTTCTGGCTAAATTTCTGGAAGAGGAAGATGTAATTCTTCTTGATGGAGATTTAGGAGCAGGGAAAACTACTTTTACTCAGTCTCTGGCTAAGGCTTTGGGAATAGAGGAAGTGGTAAACAGCCCTACTTTCAGCATTGTAAATGAATACGAATTTAACAAGGGAGTTCTTTATCACTTTGACCTTTATCGCATAGAGGAAGCTGAAGAACTTTTTGATATTGGTTTTGAAGAATACTTTTCAAAAGAGGGAATAATTGTAATTGAATGGGCAGAAAAATTCATCAATGAAATTCCCCAGCCCTGGTTGAAAATATATATAACCAAGGAAGATGAAAATTCCAGAATTTTTCAAATAACAGGTATTGGCAATAAATGGGAAATGTTTTTAGAGGAGCTGAAAAAGTATGCTGATTCTGGGCTTTGATGCTACAGCTATAGCTTGTAGTGCAGCTTTAATTGAAGATAATAAAATAATAAGCGAAATCAGTTTAAACAGGGGCAGCAAGCACTCAGAGCAACTCCTGCCAGTTATTGACAATGTCCTTAAGCTTGCAAGGAAAGATATGAACCAGGTGGATTTAATAGCCCTTTCCGCTGGTCCCGGTTCTTTCACAGGGGTGCGAATTGCCGCAGCTACAGGAAAAGCCCTCGCTCAGGCAAGTAATAAGAAAATTATTCATATAAATTCCCTGGATGCCCTGGCTCAAAATGTTAAAATTGAAAATGCTTTAATAGTACCTCTTCTTGATGCCAGAAAGAATGAATTTTATACTGCCTGGTACAGATTTCAAAATGGGAAAATGGAAAAGGTAAAAAATGACTATGCAGTTTCTCCAGATAATCTTGCAGAAGAACTAAAATCTGAGAATGAAAAAGTATATCTTTTTGGAGAAGGCCTGGAAAAATATGCTAAAGGCATAAAAGAATCTCTAGGTGAGCAGGTTGTTATATTGCCAGCAGAATTTGGAAGCATTAAAGGTTCTGCAGTTTCCCTGTTAGCGGAGGAAAAAGCTGAAAAGGGTGAGTTTTCCAACTACTATACCTTAGCTCCTGTTTACTTAAGAAGACCAGAGGCAGAAATAACCTGGGAGGCAAAGCACTGTGGAAGATAATTTTTCAGTTCGCCCCATGGAGTTTGATGATTTAGAGGAAGTTGTTCTCCTTGAAAAAACATGCTTTACTGACCCCTGGTCCATGGAAACCTTTGTCCACGAAATAACTAAAAATCATATGGCAAGTTATGTGGTTGCAATTGACGAAAACACAAATAAAATTGCCGGTTATGCTGGTATGTGGATAGTTCTTGATGAGGCTCATATTACAAATGTTGGGGTTCTTCCAGAGTATCGGGGAAAAGGTATTGGAGTTATGTTAATGAACCGTCAGGTAAAAGATTCAATTGTGGCGGGAGCAATAAAAATGACACTTGAAGCCAGAGTAAGCAATGAGGTTGCAATTAACCTATATAAAAAGATGGGCTTTACTCAGGTTGGAATAAGAAAAAGATATTACGAAGACAATAATGAAGATGCTGTAATTATGTGGAAATATTATCAGGAGGGATAG
>RZYW01000160.1 GCA_009930175.1 Clostridia bacterium | reverse complement strand
GGAGAAGAAACTATTTTGAGAGCTGCATATACTCTGGAACAAAATTCAGATAAAACAATATTAAAAGCCGGATTTAAGGGGGAGTAGAATAATGAATTATGAAGTAGTTATTGGACTTGAAGTTCACGTTGAACTAAAAACAAAAACAAAAATATTCTGCAGCTGCCCTAATGAATTTGGTTCAGAGCCTAATACAAATGTCTGCCCAAGATGTCTTGGATTGCCAGGTACGTTACCAGTATTGAACGAAAAAGTACTTGAATATGCAATTAAAGCTGGTCTTGCACTAAATTGTGAGATTGCAGAGTTTAGTAAATTTGACAGAAAAAACTATTTTTATCCAGACCTTACAAAGGCATATCAGATTTCTCAGTTTGATTTACCTATTTGCGAGCATGGTTATCTGGATATTGATGTAGATGGAAATCATAAAAGAATTGGAATAACAAGAATTCATATGGAAGAAGATGCAGGAAAACTTGTTCACGAGGGTGACACTATTTCTGTTTCAGATTCTTCTCTTGTTGACTACAACAGAGCAGGAGTTCCATTGATTGAAATTGTATCTGAACCAGATATGAGATCTGCTGAAGAAGCAAAGGCTTATTTGGAAAAACTAAAAGCATATATTGAATATACAGGAGTATCCGACGTAAAAATGGAGCAAGGTTCCCTTCGTTGCGATGCCAACGTTTCTGTAAGACCTTTTGGTCAAAAAGAATTTGGAACAAGGGCAGAGGTGAAAAACCTTAACTCCTTCCGTGCTGTACAAAAAGCTATCGAATATGAAGTTGAAAGACAAATTGAATTAATTGAAGATGGTGGCAAAGTTGTTCAGGAAACAAGAACCTGGGATGATGCTCAGGGAATTACTTTAAGTTTAAGGGGCAAAGAGGAAGCAAACGATTATCGCTACTTCCCGGATCCTGACTTAACACCACTTATTATCTCTAAAGATTATGTTGAAGAAATTAGAAAAACAATTCCAGAACTTCCTGATGTGAAAAAAGAGAGACTTATTAGTGAAATGGGTCTTCCTGAATATGATGCGGGAGTAATTACAAGCTCAAAAGGATTAGCAACTTTCTTTGATCATACAGTAGCAATTTATCCTGATGCTAAAAAGGTATGTAACTGGCTAATGGTTGAGTTTTGCCGTTTGCTGAACTCAGAATCAGTGGAAATAGAAAATTCCCAGGTTAAACCAGAAAAACTTGCTGCTTTATTAAAGCTGGTTGATGATGGAAAAATTAGCGGTAAAATAGCAAAAACTGTTTTTGAAGAAATGTTTATCAGCGGAAAAGATCCTGAAGCAATTGTTGAAGAAAAAGGACTAGTACAAATTTCCGATGAAGGGGCTCTGGGTGCTATGATTGATAAAATTATTGCCGAGAACCCAAAATCAGTTGAAGACTATAAGTCAGGAAATAAAAAAGCTCTTGGTTTCTTTGTTGGAAAGATTATGAAAGAAACTCAGGGACAAGCTAATCCAGGCATGGTAAATAAAATGCTTACAGAAAGACTAGACTAAAAATGGAACAGGAGAATGTAAAAAAAGTACCATGGGGAATATTGGAATCCCTGGCTGTATTTTTAATTTTCTTGCTGTTATTATATTTTGCACCAGAGATAAAGAATTTAGCAGATTTTATTCTTGGAAAAGTATCTTTTAACTTATCTTTGATTGAAATATTTATTATCTTTAGTATCTTTCAATTTATAATTTTTGTTGGTTATATTATTTTAATTGTAAAAGGCAGATACAAAGTTGATTTAAAAATCTTTTTTGCAAAAGAATATTCTCCTGGTGAAATAATAAAGTACGGTTTAATTAGCAGC
>RZYW01000159.1 GCA_009930175.1 Clostridia bacterium | reverse complement strand
GAAACTTCATAATATTCAGGAATTTCAACAATGCTTACAGTGTTCCAAATGCCAGCTTAAGATTGAGTTCTGTCAATGATAAGTTTTAGAAAAACAAAATAACTGTCGGTCGCATTTTTTCTCATAAAAAACACATTCAAAATCCTTCTTTATTATACCATATAACCCAATATTCTACAAACAAAATTAACACTTTGCCTCATCTACGCATCTGCTTTTTTCACGAAAACTTCTGGTTTTGGAACTAACATGCAACCATCCCTTTTCTAAAGCATGTAAAGATGACAAAGATATGTCTATAAAATAATAATTTAAAACCCAGCCTACACATATCATGAAAGTTTTATTTATTTTTTTACTATCGTTTCCGCTATTGCATCTACCATAGCATCAATCTCTACTAATTGGCTTTTTTTCATAGAAGATTTAACGCTTATCTTATTTTCTATAATATTCATATTCTTGCATTTTTCCAGCTCAGCTCGTATTAATTTACCGCTGGTGGGTGCCCATGAGCCATTTTCTATCACCGCTACCGTACGGTTTTGCAGATTATGTGCTACAATATCAAAAATTAATGCTTCCATACTAACAAAGATTCCATTATTATACGTAGTGGATGCGAATACTAAATGGCTGTAACGAAAGGCAGCCTTGATAATATCCGATGCATGAGTAACAGATACATCAAACATCATTGCCTTGATTCCTCTTTCCCACAAACGAGAAGCAAGAATTTCCGCTGCATTTTCTGTATTACCATAGATAGAAGCATATGCAATCACTACGCCTTCTTCCTCGGGCGTATAGCTGCTCCATCTTTCATACTTTTCAACATATGTTTCTATGCTTTTTCTCCAAACAAACCCATGTAATGGGCATAACAAACGAATCTCTAAAGGTTCGATTTTTTTTAGTATCGCTTGTACCTGTGTACCATATTTACCAATAATATTGGCATAATATCGTCTTGCTTCATCCATGTAGTTCTGCTCAAAATCCACCTCATCGGCAAAAATGGCTCCATTCAATGCTCCAAAGCAACCAAAAGCATCTGCAGAAAATAAAATACCATCGGTAATATCATAAGTCATCATTACCTCTGGCCAATGCACCATAGGAGCCATATAAAATGTCAGCTGGTGTTTCCCGGTGGAGATTATATCCCCTTCTTTCACTACTATGGCACGGGAGTCAATATCAAAGTCAAAAAATTGTTTTATCATTGTCACAATTTTTGTATTACAAATAATCTTAACGTTAGGATAGCGTAATATGACTTCTTCCAAAGTAAACGAATGGTCAGGCTCCATATGATGAATTACCAAAAAATCCAAAGATTTTTCTCCTAATACCTCCGTTAAGTTTTCAAAAAAAACTTTACTTACTGCCTTATCCACTGTATCAAAGAGAACTGTTTTATCATCCATCATCAGATACGAATTATAAGAAACTCCATCCGGCACAGAATACACGCCCTCAAACATCGCCAAGCGGCGATCATTTCCTCCAACCCAAGTCAAATCATCCGTTATTTTTTTTAAACAATACATATACTCTTCCCCTTTCTATCTTGTTTTAGTTCATCATATAATTTTTCTAACAACCAACAATTGGTCTTTTCCTTTATTGTGAATCAAAAGAAAGCTTGGTAATATGCTCTCCAATATTTTTAGAATTTAAGCAGAATTCAACTGTTCGCTTTACTATTTTACAAGAAATGGTCTGCACTATCGCCTAATCGAAACTTCATAATATTCAGGAATTTCAACAATGCTTACAGTGTTCCAAATGCCAGCTTAAGATTGAGTTCTGTCAATGATAAGTTTTAGAAAAACAAAA
>RZYW01000158.1 GCA_009930175.1 Clostridia bacterium | reverse complement strand
ATTAATTGTCACCTTCCGTAATTAAAAAGATTTAAGTTTAAGAAAAGAGGGCCCTTCTCCTGCTATTAAGTTTTATTTTTTTAGTGTACACGCTAAAGAAGTTGTGATATAATAGTTTTGTTGAAACAAACTACTTTTAAGGAGGAAGATAAAAAATGTTTAACTCTTATAAAGAATTTAATAGAGCTCTTAGTGATTATGTTCTTCATCGTGAATTTAATGGCAAAACTAGTGAAAATAGAAAACTTCTAGATGATCTTAAAGAATATGTTGTTAATGATACAGTTTCTAAAACAAATCTCGTTGAAGCGGTTGTAAGATATCTTTGGGATGAAACAGTTGAACTTGCTCTTTATTTTGATGAGGGATTTAGAAAATTTGAAGAACAAGTTTCTTTTGCTGAAAGAGTAGTTGAAAAGCAGACAGCTTCTTTTTAAAGAATTTTAATTCATACCTTAAAGGAGGAAGTTTAGAAATGGTTGAGATTAAAAAGTTGAATGAAGTGATTGCTAATTTCTTTAATGGAATGACAGAAGAAGAAATCCTTGAAATGGTTGAAAAACACGGTACAATGAAGAATTTGATGAATGATTTTGACTATTATGAAGGTTTTGCAGAAAATGAAGGAATGCTTCGTAATTAATTAAATTATAAAGGAGGAAAATTAAATGAGCTATTCTAAAAAAGTTTTTTCGGTTAAAGATTTTGAACTTGTTCTTGTTGAGAGAGAAAAGAAAATTTTTGATACCGGAATTCGTTCTATTAAAATTTCAAATAGTTTCGGAATTGTTGATCAAGGTTCCAATGATGAATTCTATCTTTCATTTTCTTCTAACATTGAAGTTGTTGATTCTGAAAAAATTGTTAAAGGACAACTTTTTGGACAAGTAGATCCTATTGATAACATTTTTGAAATGGTAGCAGTTTTCACTGATCCATTTAGCGGACAAAGAGTTGTTGATGAAAGATTTAATGCGATGATTAATGATGGAGATGAATTCTATAGATTTTGGGAGCTTTTTTCTAATAATTCTGTTTATGAGAATTGAAGGAGGATTAAAAAATGATTCCAATTGAAACTTATTTTCAACTAGAAAAAACTGAAATAGTATTGTGCCCTGTGTGTGAAGGTCGAGGTTTTTATTTTGGTGAAAAAAGCAAACCTTGTAAAAACTGTAATTCTACCGGTAGAATTATTAATTCTCATTACTATCTAAAATTTCCCGATTTTAATACTCCATATAAAACCAAAGAAGAACTTACAGAACTTTTTAAGCGTGATAGAATTGATATTGATAATTCGCTTATTGATACTAAATTCAAGCTTTGTAAAGAATGCAAAGGTAAAGGTTATGTTGATGGTAAATTAGTTTATACAAATAAAGAAGTACATTGTGAAAAAGTAGCATGTAGTGTTTGTAATGGAAAAGGAAGATATAGAGTTTATTCTGTTATTGAAAGTACTCCTTATAATTGGTTTGAAGAACCTGAAGAAAATTAAAACTTAATTTTAGTTTTCAAAAAAACTAATTAGAAAAGGAAGGTGTTAAAAATGGACAAAAGAAGCATTGAGATTAGTTTAGATGTCGCAGAAGAATTAATGATTGATTTTAAAGAACAAGTCGAAAATATAATTAGCTATGATCCTATTGAAAATGAAGCTAGTGTTGATAAAGTTGAAGACTATCAAGTTCAATTAATTAATCAACTTAAATTAATTCTTGATGGAGTCATTGACTACAGCAATGATCATCCTACAAATTTTATTGGTTCATCAGATTTAACTGATGAAGAGAAAGCAGTTGTTAGTGGATTTTTAGATGATGTTGGCAGAACTATAGCTGAT
>RZYW01000157.1 GCA_009930175.1 Clostridia bacterium | reverse complement strand
GGATTTAAATTCTGATAAATTGATGTTGCTTCTGGTATTTCATCAGATATTTTTCCAATAAACTTTTTACTTAATTTTTTAGATTCTGCAGTTACAAAAACCAGCATTATTTCATCAGTCTTACGATTTTCCCTAATCATTATATTCTTAAGATTACCCTGACCTGTTCTTCTATGATAAATTGTAATATCTTTACCTTCATTGCTTAAAATTGTTCCTATTTTCCCTAGTATTTTATTTATTTTCTCAGAGTATAAAACACTTTCTTTACTTACCACAAAGTTGTGGCTTCCTTCTTCGAAGAAACCAAAGCTTATTTTTCCATCTTTATTTCTTTGAACCTGGAAATGTCCTTTGTTTCTGTATCTTTCTGGCTTATCAGAGGAAATTATTTTTTCCCTTTGAGCTTCTTCTATTCCCGGAACCATTCTTAAAGCATTGGTTATTATTTCTTCCTTAATTTCAAGCTGATGCTCATAACTTACATGGGCAAGATTACATCCACCCATTTTTTCAAAATCAGGCTCCACTCTGAAAGGAGATCTTTCAATAATATCGATGATTTTTCCCCTGGCAAAATTTTTCTTAACTTCAGTTATTTCAATTTCCAGTTTTTCATTTTTTAATCCTTTTTCCGTAAAAACAACTAAATCACCAATTCTTGCAACTCCCTGGCCCTCATGGGTATACCCAGTAATTTCAACTACGTGTTTTTCTCCAACATTCATATTATTTCCTCCATTTTAAAAGAGGGAACATGCATCCTGTCATGTTCCCTCTCAAAGTTTTTTATTCTTCTGTTTCTTCCGGGGTTTCTTCTTCAAAAGATTCTTCAATCTCTAGAAAAAGATCTTTTCCAGTATTATCTATTATATCATTTCCACTAATATAAAAATCACCGGCTGGTTCTATCTCATTGTTTAGTGTACTTAAGAATTCATTTCTGTCTATATTTCTTGTCAGATAAAGAATCCCTTCCATCTTGTAACCAGACTGGATTTTTCCCTGATCAATAATTTCTAAAGCTTCACTGCGCCACCCTGAAATTTTATATACTGCTGAAGGAATATTATCTGATTCAATATTTTCTCCTTCAGGTGCAATTAATACAGTCCAGGTGAACTTTGTTTTTAAGTCTTCCTCCTGGTAAATTCCTTCTCTTAAAACAGCTTCTAAACTTCTGCCTGCTAAATGTTCATCTTCCGAAGTTTTAAAAAAGATTCTGTAATAAGGGAAACGACTCATAGCTCCAGGAAGATCTCTGTTCACCCATTTTGTTTCTTCAGGTATTTCTATCATTTTAGGAATTAAGGTGTACCCAGTTGCATCAAAAACATGTGCATCTCCACGTTCAAGATTTTTTTCTACAGTTTTTATTACTCCTTTTGAAACTCCAACATGGGCATCAAAAATTTCCCCACCAGTTCCGTCAATAATTCTGGCATTTTTAATTACCAGATCATATGGATTGGCAAAGCGAAATAATTCATCATTCCCCTTTTGTTTTGCATACTGTAGTGCAAAAAAAGAAAGTAAAAATGACATTAAGAATATTAGAAAAACTGATAAGATTATTTTAATTTTATCCATCTTAACTCCCCATGGTTGAAAATAAGGCTAAAACCATTATTCCGTTCCAAACACTATGTGCAATGATTGGAATTAAAATATTTTCATATTTCTCATAAATATGATTTAAAATTACCCCCGCTGTAAAAAAAGGAACAAATCTGTAAAGATCAAAGTGCAATGCTCCAAAAATTACCGAGGCTGCTGCAATTGCAATTCCCTGGGAAAATTTGTTTCTAAATGCTTTGTATAGGAATCCTCTGAAATACAATTCTTCACTAATAGGAGCAAGAACTGC
>RZYW01000056.1 GCA_009930175.1 Clostridia bacterium | reverse complement strand
TATTTGGATGAGTTACGTCTTGATCCTGTTGCTAAAAGATTATCTGAATTACTGGGTAAAGATGTTAAAAAAATGGACGTAGTTTTGGATGATTATGTAAAAAAAGCAATTTCAAATATGAAAAGCGGAGAAATTATTCTTCTCGAAAATATTCGTATGGATAAAAGAGAAACAGATAATGATCTTAGTTTTGCGGAGGAACTGGCTTCCTTAGCAGACCTTTTCGTAAATGATGCATTTGGAACTGCTCACCGGGCCCATGCATCCACAGAGGGAATTACAAAGTTTATTCCAAGTGTAGCTGGTTTGCTAATGGAAAAAGAACTTGCCCACCTTGGAAAAGTTCTTGAAAAACCCGAAAAACCTTTTGTAGTAATTATTGGTGGCGCAAAAGTAACAGATAAAATTGGAATAATTGAAAATCTTCTGGATACTGTGGACACTATTCTTATCGGCGGAGGTATGGCAAACACATTTCTCCTCGCAGAAGGAAATAAAATAGGTAAGTCACTGGTAGAGGAAGAAAAAGTTGCTCTTGCCAAAGAAATATTGGAAGAAGCTAAAAAACTTAAAGTTAACATTCTTTTGCCAGTTGATTGTGTAACTGCTTTTGGTCTTGAAGATAAAGAAGGAATTGAAACTTGTCTTGTTTCTCAAGTTAAAGATGACAAGATGATTTTAGACATCGGGCCTGAAACAGTAAAATTGTATGAAAAACAATTAAAAAATGCAAAGACAGTGGTTTGGAACGGACCAATGGGTGTTTTTGAAATCGATGAATTCAGCAAAGGTACTGAAGGAGTAGCAAAATCAGTAGCTAATTCTGAAGCCTTCTCAATTGTTGGTGGTGGGGACTCCATGGCAGCCCTTAAAAAAGTGGGATTGTCATATAAAATTACCCATATTTCAACTGGTGGTGGAGCTTCCCTGGAATTTCTTGAAGGTAAAGTCCTTCCAGGAATTGAGGCTTTGAATGATAAAGAGTATGATAAAGCCAGAAGACCAGTAATTATTGGGAACTGGAAAATGCATATGAATAAAATTGAAACCAAAAACTTTTTCAATGATTTCTTTAAAGAGTTTAAGGAAAATGGCTTGGAAACAGGTTTTTGTGTTCCCTTCACAGCCCTCCCTGCAATTGAGGAATTTAAAGGAATGGGTGTAAAAATAGGTGCTCAAAATTTTTATCCTCAGGACAAGGGCGCTTTTACAGGGGAAGTATCTCTGAAAATGCTTAAAGAATATGATATAGACTATATTATTATTGGGCATTCTGAGAGAAGAAGCATTTTTAAAGAAGATGATAACCTTGTAAGAGAAAAACTGGAAAAAGCAATTTCTGATAAAGTAACACCAGTTTTTTGTATTGGGGAGAGCCTTGAAGAAAGAGAAGAAGGAAGTACAGAAAAGGTTCTGACAAGACAACTTGAAACTGCTTTTACCAATATTTCCTCTCAAGATGCTGAAAAGATTATTACAGCTTATGAGCCTGTGTGGGCAATTGGTACGGGTAAGACAGCAACTAAAGAAATGGCTGAGGAAACTATAGCATTTATAAGAAAATGGTTTGAACAGAAATACGGAAGCAAAACTTCAGACAGAATCAGAATCCAATATGGCGGAAGTGTTAAGCCAGAGAATATAAAAGACTTTATGGAAATGCCAAATATTGATGGTGCCCTGGTTGGTGGAGCAAGCTTAAAACCTGCAGACTTTTTAGCATTGACCAATTATAAGGAGCAGTAAATGAAAAAAGTAGTTTTAGCCATTCTTGATGGATTTGGCTGTAGAAAAGAGAAAACAGGCAATGCTGTAGCCGCAGCGAAAAAAGATAATTTTGATAAGTTGTGGCAACAGTATCCTCATACCATGCTGTCTGCTTCTGGGGAAGATGTTGGTCTTCCCCAAGGGCAGATGGGGAACTCTGAAGTGGGTCATCTTAATATAGGTGCGGGACGAATTGTTTACCAGGAGCTTGTTAGAATAAACAAAAGTATTGAAAATGGAGAAATTGAACAGAATGAAGAAATTCTAAAGCTCTTTGAGTATGTAAAAAATAATAATAAAAAACTGCATTTTATAGGATTAGTATCTGACGGAGGAGTACATAGTCATCAGCATCAGCTGAATGGCTTATTGGAGTTTGCCAAAAAATATGGTGTTCAAGAAGTTGTTGTTCATGCTTTCCTTGATGGAAGAGACGTTCCTCCCCGGTCAGCAGAAGTTTACCTAAAGATTTTGGAAGAAAAACTTAAGGAATTGAATTACCCTCCTGTAGCCTCAATTATGGGGAGATATTACTCCATGGACAGAGATAAACGCTGGGAAAGAATACAAATGGCTTATGATTCTTTGACAAGAGGTGAAGCCTATCAATATAAGAATTCACTGGAAGCTCTTGAAGCTGCCTACCAGCGAGGAGAAGATGATGAATTCGTTAAACCCTCAGTTATTTCAACAGAGGAACATCCTTATTCTCCAATTGGTAAAGAGGAAGGAGTCTTTTGTTTTAATTTTCGCTCAGACAGGGTTCGCCAGTTAACAAGAGCCCTTACGGATGCAGATTTTAATGAGTGTAAAATTGAAAGGCTGAATCTAAAATACTTATGTCTCACGGAGTATGATGTAACTCTAAATGTTCCTGTAGCTTTCAAACCAATAAATATGAAAAACACCCTAGGAGAATTCCTGGGATTAAAAAATAAAAAACAGCTAAGAATAGCAGAAACAGAAAAATATGCTCATGTTACTTTCTTCTTTAATGGGGGGGTAGAAAAACCAAATCCTGGAGAAGAGCGAGTTCTTATTCCTTCACCAAAGGTTGCAACATATGATTTGCAGCCAGAAATGAGTGCTCCTGAAGTTTGTAAAGCTTTGGTAGATGAGATTAATAAAGAAAAATATGATTTTATTTTGGTAAACTTTGCAAATGCAGATATGGTTGGGCATACTGGATACATGAATGCTGCAGTAAAGGCAATTGAAACCGTTGATAAGTGTCTTGGGGAAGTTTATAAAGCTGCAATGGATAAGGATATGGTATTACTTGTAACAGCAGATCATGGTAATGCGGAATTAATGCTGGACCTGGAAAATAATAAACCCCTTACAGCGCATACAACCTTTCCCGTTCCCTTTATCGTTGCCGGGTATGGAGAATGTGAGCTTAGAGAGAATGGTATATTAGGAGACATCTCTCCAACTATATTAAAAATTATGGGAATAGAACAACCTGAAGAAATGACAGGTGAAAGTATTATTAAAAAATGAAGGGGAGAAAAAAATGAGTTATATTGATGATGTTTATGCAAGAGAAATTTTGGATTCAAGAGGAAATCCTACAGTAGAGGTTGAGGTGGTTCTGGAAGACGGAACAATGGCCAGAGCACAAGTTCCATCTGGAGCATCAACAGGAGCTTTTGAAGCCTGCGAACTTAGAGACGAAGATGGAAGTCGTTATATGGGCAAAGGCGTTCTTAATGCTGTGGATAATGTAAATACAATTATTGCACCAGAACTTATTGGTGCAGATGTTTTAGATCAAACAGGTATTGACGCTCTGCTTATTGAACTAGATGGAACTGATAATAAAAATAATCTGGGAGCTAATGCTATTCTTGGAGTTTCCATGGCAGTAGCAAGAGCGGCTGCCTCATATTTAGAACAGCCTTTATATAAATATTTGGGTGGAGTTAACGCAAACACATTGCCAGCTCCAATGATGAATATTTTAAATGGTGGTGAACATGCTGATAATAACGTAGATATTCAGGAATTTATGGTTATGCCATTAGGTATTGAAACATTTTCCGAAGGAGTAAGAGCCTGCGTTGAAATATATCATAACTTGAAAAAAGTTCTTAAAGGTAAGGGACTTTCAACTTCTATTGGTGACGAAGGAGGATTTGCTCCAAATTTAAAATCAAATGAAGAAGCTCTGGAAGTTATCTTAGAAGCAATTGAAAAAGCAGGATACAAAGCTGGAGAAGAAATATATTTGGCACTGGATGTGGCAGCTACGGAAATGTACAGTAATGGAATATATGACTTTAAAGGAGAAGGAATTAAAAGAAATTACAAGGAATTAGTAGAATATTATGCTAAACTTGTAGAGAAGTTCCCCATAATTTCCATAGAAGATGGATTGGATGAAGAGGACTGGGAAGGTTGGAAATATCTAACAGAAAAACTTGGAGATAAAATACAACTTGTAGGGGACGATCTTTTTGTAACAAACACAAGCAGATTGGAAAAAGGAATTAACAGTGGAGTTGCAAATAGTATTCTTATTAAGGTAAACCAAATTGGAACTGTAACTGAAACTCTTAATGCAATTGAAATGGCAAAGAGAGCAGGATATACTGCAGTAATCTCACACCGCTCTGGAGAAACTGAAGATACTTTCATTGCAGATCTTGCAGTTGCAGTGAACGCTGGTCAGATTAAAACAGGTGCTCCCTGCAGAACAGACCGAGTTGCAAAATATAATCAACTTTTAAGAATTGAAGAAGAACTTGATGAATCCGCTATTTACAAAGGTCAGAAAAATTTATATAATCTTGTATGGTGAGTAAATAAATTCACTTAATACAGTTTAGAACTAAGAGCTTAAAAATTACAAAAATTTTTAAGCTCTTTTATAACTTGTATAAACAGCGAAAAGGGGTGGAATAAATGGATGTAGTATTTACTATACTGCAGGTAATTGCTTCAGTTGGATTAATTGCTACTGTACTATTACAGTCTGGAAAAAGCGCAGGAATGTCTGGAGCTATTTCAGGAGGTGCAGAAACAGTTTTCGGCAAGAAAAAAGGGATGGATGCATTCTTTAGTAAATTATCAACTATTTTTGCAGTTGCATTTATGGTGGTAACTCTTTTAGCATCATTATTTTAGTAGTTATTTTAATAAAAAATAAAATATAAAAATTTAATTATACAAGGAGGATGTACAACTAATGTATTTTTCGATTTATGTTCCCCTTGCAGGGATTCTGGCTTTGGTTTTTGCTTTTTACTTGAGTCAGAAAGTTATGAGAGTTGAGCCGGGTAACGCAAGAATGATTGAAATTGCTGCTGCGATTTCAGAGGGTGCGAAGGCTTATCTTACCAGACAGTACAAAACTTTAGTGTTCTTTGTTGCGGGTCTGGCAGCAATTATTTTTTTAGCAGGAACATTAACTTCAGGTCTTAAGCCTGAGACAGCAGTTGCTTTCGTAATTGGTGCTTTGTGTTCTTCACTTGCAGGTATTATTGGTATGTCAATTGCTACAAAAGCAAACGTTAGAACTGCTAATGCAGCTCAAACAAGCTCAAATGCAGCTTTAGATGTTGCTTTTTCAGGTGGAGCAGTTATGGGTATGACTGTGGTTGGTTTAGGTTTAACAGGTTTAGGAATAGTAACATTCTTATTTGATGATACAACAGTTATTAATGGATTTGCTCTTGGGGCCAGTTTAATTGCATTGTTCAGTCGTGTTGGTGGCGGTATTTATACAAAAGCTGCAGACGTTGGAGCGGACTTAGTTGGTAAAGTTGAAGCAGGTATTCCTGAGGACGATCCAAGAAACCCAGCAGTAATTGCTGATAACGTTGGCGATAACGTTGGTGACGTTGCAGGTATGGGTGCTGACTTATTTGAATCATATGTTGGTTCAATAATTGCAGCAGTTGCTCTTGCAGTTGGTTTGGGACTTCCTATTGAGGCAGTATACCTTCCATTCTTTATTTCAGCTGCGGGTATTGTTTGCTCAATTATTGGTACATTCTTTGTAAGAGTTAAAGAGGGAGAAAGTGCTTCTAAAGCTCTAAATATGGGTGAGTTTATTGCAATGGCATTAACTCTTGTAACAACTTATTTCCTTGCTACTATGATGCTTCCAAAAACTGGCGATATTACTGGTATGGGCGTATTTATTGCTACAATTGCAGGTCTTTTAGCAGGATTCTTAATTGGTAAAATCACTGAGTACTATACATCAGGAGATTATCAGCCAGTAAAAAATATTGCGAAGGCTTCTCAAACAGGTGCAGCAACAAACATTATTGAAGGTCTTGCAGTAGGTATGATGAGTACAGTACTTCCAGTATTAGTAATCGTTGTTGGTATTATTGTTTCATATAAATTCGCTGGTTTATATGGTATAGCTCTTGCAGCTGTAGGTATGCTTTCAGCAACTGGTATGGTTGTTGCAGTTGATGCTTATGGTCCAATTGCAGATAACGCTGGTGGTATTGCTGAAATGGCAGAATTAGATCCACATGTTAGAGAAATTACAGATTCTCTTGACGCAGTTGGTAACACAACAGCAGCTATTGGTAAAGGTTTCGCTATTGGTTCAGCGGCTCTTACTGCATTAGCTTTGTTTAATGCTTACACAACAGCAGCAGGAATCACAACTATAGATATTATGAATCCAAAAGTTGTTGCCGGCCTATTTATTGGTGGCGTACTTCCATACTTGTTCTCAGCTATTACAATGAAAGCAGTTGGAAACGCAGCTTTTGATATGATTGAAGAAGTTCGCAGACAGTTCAGAGAAAACCCAGGAATCATGGAAGGTACAGTTAAGCCTGACTATGCAAACTGTGTTAGTATCAGTACAGCAGCAGCTTTAAGAGAAATGATTATTCCAGGTTTATTAGCAGTTGGTGTTCCAGTTTTAGTTGGTGTGCTTCCTTTCCTTGGTAAAGAGGCTCTTGGTGGTATGTTAGCTGGTGCTTTAGTATCAGGTTTCTTATTAGCTATCATGATGGCAAACGCTGGCGGAGCATGGGATAATGCTAAGAAGTATGTTGAACAAGGACACTACGGTGGAAAAGGCTCAGAAGCTCACGCTGCAGCAGTTCAAGGGGATACAGTTGGTGACCCGTTCAAAGATACTTCAGGTCCATCAATTAACATTCTTATTAAGTTAATGACAATTGTTTCACTGGTATTTGCACCATTATTTATGTAGTAAATTCTTGATTTTAAAGATAAAGCCCCGGATTATTTTCCGGGGCTTTTTTGCTATAGTTTTACTTTTCCTGCAAAGTTGTTTTTAATAAAATCAATTAAAGTCTGGGTTGCAACAGAAAGGTATTTATCTTTTTTCCAGGCAAGGGCAATGTTTATTTTAATAGGATTTTCTAATGGTATTCCAACCAGATCTTTTTTTCTTTCAGCAATACTGTCCAGAAGAAAAGAGATGCCCAGGCCATTAGCAACAAGTGCTCTTATTGTTTCTGTTTGGCTAGAGGAGATAGCTATTTCCGGGTAATATCCACTATTTTCACAAGCTTCAATAACTGCCCTGCGATGGAAGGTATCTTCTTTTAACATTATAAATTTTTCATGTCTTAAATCGTCAAAAGAAATTTTACTGGATTCCGCAAGAGGGTGATTTAAAGGTAAACAAGCAACAATCTGATTTTCTTGAATAATTACAGTATCAAGAAATTTAGATTCTTCCCGAAGTATAATAATACCCACATCTAAATCCCCTTGCTCAAGCATTTCCCGAACAGCTAAAGATCCTTCTTCAGTGATAGTAAAATCAATTTTAGGATAAATTTTTCTGAATCCGGCAAATATTTCCGGGAAAATAAAGCTCCCAATCATTGGGGGTACACCAAGCTTTATCATACCTTTTGCCAAGCCCTGATAATCTTGCATTTCTATAACCGCATCTTCGATATTAGCAAGAATTCCTTCTACTCTTTTAAGAAAAACCTTTCCTTCGGAGGTTAAGGTTATTTTTTTCTGGCTTCTGTCAAGAAGCTGAATACCAAGCTCATCTTCAAGTTTTTTTATTGCAACAGTCACAGAGGGCTGAGCCACATGAAGTCTTTCGGCTGCCCGGGTAATATTATTAAGCCTGCTGACCATTTGAAAATATTCTAACTGCCGAAGATCCATTTTAAATCCTCCCAAAAACAACTATAGTTTTAAACTATTATAACATAGTTATTTAATATTTAACATATAGCTTAATTGGGTCTATACTGAGGGCAGATAAAAGGGAAGGTCGGATGGTTATGAAAAAAGAATTTTTAGAAATGATATCGGTAGCTAAAATGAATGGCATGAGAAGAATGTCAGTAGCCTGCCCACATCAGTCATCGGTAATATTATCTGCAGTAAGAGCCAGAAAAGAAGGATTAGCGGACCCCTTTTTTATTGGAGATAAGGATATTATTCTTAGCATTGCTGCGGAAGAGGGAATTGATTTATCTGATTTTATTATTATTGACAGCAAAGATGATCAGGCGTCCTGTGATTTAGCAGTTGAAATGACTGCAAAAGGGGAAACTGATTTCGTAATGAAGGGCCTTGTTGATACTTCTGCAATTCTTAAATCATATTTAAAACCTGAGTTTGAAATGAGAACAGATAAATTAATAAGTCATGTTGCGATTTTTAATCCTGACAGTTATGAAAAAATGCTTTTTGTAACAGATGCTTCTATGAACATTTCTCCAAATCTTGATCAGAAAAGACAGATTATTGATAATGCAGTTTCTGTTGCCAGAAGTCTTGGAGTAATAAAACCTAAAGTAGCAGCACTAGCAGCAATTGAAAAAGTAAATCCAAAAATGAAAGAAACAGTAGAGGCTTATGAGCTTCAAAAAATGTACGAAAATGGATTAATAAGAAATGCGATAGTTGCAGGGCCACTGGCTCTTGATAATGCAATTCTTGCTAAAGCGGCTAAAATAAAAAATATTGATAGTCCAGTTGCAGGTCATGCAGATATAATGATGGTTCCAAATATAGAAATGGGTAATATTCTTTACAAAGCTTTTGCATTCTCCTTTCCTGAGGGACATGCCGGGGTAATTGTTGGTGGAAGAAAGCCAATCGTGTTAACCTCCCGTTCCGATGGCGAAGGATCAAAATACAATTCCATCGCCCTGGCGAAATTCCTCGTAGACCAGGCGGAGTTTGCAGAAAACAGTACTTTTGATCATTCTGCGTAGTAAAATATAAAGGTTCTTTGTCAAATGTTGGGGTAACCCAATTAGATTAGATTCCATGAGTACCGCATTGAAAAATGCGGTACTTTTTTAAATTGTTTTTAGTTCATTAC
>RZYW01000156.1 GCA_009930175.1 Clostridia bacterium | reverse complement strand
CCAAACGGCACGAACCTCTCGGTCGTTAAAGAAACGGATAGAAACGTTACTCATGCTGTATAAATAAACAAATATACTCATTTGATTTTTATTAAACGATTGACAGTCTTCCTGTTTATTTCTATAAATCACTATATATGTAGATAATCAGAAATGAAACGAATTTTCTCGCATTTTATGGTATTATTCCTGAAGTTGTAACCCAAATTACAGCCGTATCGTCACTTAAGACGGCAGTATAAAGTACGTGAAAGACTGTTTTGGCTATGAACGAAAGCCCATGGTGGATCGCTCAATCCTGTTTGCCTTTCCGGAAAAGGCATTGCTGGATTTGTTGTATCTCTATCCATTTTATAATACTGAGGCTGAAATTGAGAATTTACGACTGGACAATGATTATCTGGCAAATGATCTTAATTAAATTCGATTTGACGAGTATGCCTGTCGTTTTGAGAGCAAGGCCTTGACTTAGATATTGAACAGACCAATCAATGCAGAAAAGGGCCTACACGATGAATCGATAGTCTGCTTGTTGAACGTTTCAACAGATAATATCCGTTCCAACATCTCCAAAATCAATTGGGAAATTGCAGGAAAATAATAAGATTTGAAAGCGAAAAAGCGAAACTTTTTTAACATAACATGTTGATCTAATTTGCAATAACCCTCATTTTGCCGAAACTTTTTCCCTAGCTATTGATTTTTAGTGATTTAATAGATAAAATTGCAAAAAAGTAGATTATGAAAACAATTTTTTTTAAACAAAAGGAAGAAATTAATGGTAAAAAAATGGGTTCGCTTTGTAATATTGTTTCAAATCCTGTTTATCATGCATTTGATAGGTGCGCAGCGCTTATGAAAGCAAAATTTTCAATATTTGGACTAATGGTTTTTTTAGCCATTACGTTTTCTTCTTGTCAAAAAAATAATGACATTATGGTTGAAGGAGAGGCAAACTTATTAGCAATCTTTGATGATAATCTTACCCAGTTCAAAAATGACTATTATAATTCTGAGGTGCCTTATACAAAATCAGGAGATTATGACTATTCGGGTTCACAAGGGACAGAATTACCATTAGACGTTAAAAACTATTTATGTGAGGTTATTAGTACTTCTGGTAGCTGTGAAAATATAGATGAACTTATAGAACATATCTGTCAGGGAATAAGCGACTTGAATATATTAGACTTTGAAGATAATGTAAATGTAGGTTTAGTAAATGCACTATCTTTGTACGTGGTTTCTATAGATATAGCGTTATCTAACACAATTATGACAAAAACTCATATTACTCCATCTGAAAGGGAGTTAATACGAAGGGCAGCTGAAAATGATCATATAGCAGCTATTTTATGGGCTTATGTTACAGGCTTTGCCGCTGGTGGAGTCTATGGAGCATCAGCAGCTGTATTAGCAGCAATGGTTTGGGAATATCTTATGTAGTATAAGCGGTCAATTTCATTATAATCAAATGTCAATGAAAACAAACACATTTATCTTTATCATAAGAATAATAATCGACTATATTTTCTTTATTTTTGGATGTTATATTCTTGATAAACAAGCCTTATTTAAAGTGCTGTTGCCCAATTTTAAAAAAGCCCCAGAGTCATCATTCTTATTTTTTGTAATCTTATTATTCATTACTGTAAGTTATATTTATAAATTATATAAAATAAGAAGAATGAAATAAGTTTCTCTTTTCTTAAACTTACCCTGTGGTCTGAATTATCGGAAGTAGTATACTCTGGAATCAAAGTAGAGCATAAACAAATCAAATCGAAATGAAAAAGATATTTGTAATTTTTGTTTTTTCAATGGGTACAATACTTTCATGTTCAAAAATTCCTGAAATGAAAGTAGACATAGA
>RZYW01000155.1 GCA_009930175.1 Clostridia bacterium | reverse complement strand
GTAATCTTCTTCCATTTATTACCGTATGATTTATTCTCCATCCATATACCATAACAACTGCCCAGGGATATAATATTCCAAAACTAAAAACTGTAATTATAAAACCCAAAACTGACCATCCAATAAGTTGCAATAACCCACCATCAAAATATGATTCTTCTTTCATCCGCCCCACTCCTTTTCTTTAACTATACCCCTCTCATTCAAGCATTTCCACTAATATTTTCGGGTTTTTGCAGTTCTGACCTCTTTATTGTTCAGTTAAATAAAAATTGCCTTACCCTCTTTCTGGGTAAGGCAATCTGATATCAATTTCTTCTATAAATTCTTTGTAAATAGACAGGTCGGAATATAGGTTTGTTACTATTCTTAAAATACAAATTTCCAGTCTTTTATCTTCTTTTTCTATGTATTTAATAAAGCTTTTTAATCTTTCAATAAACCTATCTATTTCAGTTTCTTTTCCCCAGTATTTACCTCGGGCAAATTCTGTAAGGTCTGAAAATGACATTTTTTCTGGTTCATTAGGATGAATTTCTTTCATCTCACAGTTTACATAATAAATACAGTAGGCAAGTCTTAACCAGCTCTCCGTTAACTCTGCCAGTACAGAGTAAGCAAGGCAGTGGCTTTCTATATTGTTTCTTTTATTTTTGTCTCCCCATATTTCTAAAAAACTGGTTAGCTGAATATGGCGATCCAAATTAGGTAGCACTACTTTCTCGTAACATTCCTTGGGAACCCAGTGTTCTAAGTCTTTCCAGTAATAAATTATTTCTTTACTTCTTTCTTCTATGTTACTTACCGTAACTTCCATCCTATCACCTACACTTATCTAATGATAAGGATAATGATTTTATTTTGTAATGTAAACAGATTTATAAATTGTTTACCTGATTAGTGCAAATTACAAAGTTAGAATAATTACATTTTAACTTTTGCAGAAAAATACCTGTCACTAATTAAGTAGTGACAGGCAAGATTTTTTTAAATTCTTATTCTTTTTTAGCTTCCGGCTCTGCAGCTGGAGCTGGTGTTTTTTCTTCTTCTGTTTCTTCTTCAGCAGAGCCTGCTCCTGAAGGTTGAGCTATACAAATAATAGCTTCTTTTTCTTCAAGAATTTCAAGTCCTCCTGGAATTTTAAGATCTGACAATACTATTCTGTCGTTAATGCCAAGTTTACTTACATCAGCTTCGATATAGTCTGGCATTTTTTCAACTGAACCTTTTAAATGAAGCTCTGTAAGTCCAACTTGAATGTAAATGTCTTTTCCTTTCAACTCTTCTTCTCCAATTATTTTAATTGGAATAGGTATTGTCATAACTTCACCTTTGCTCATTGCCTGAAAATCAAAGTGCCTTGGAATCCCGGTAAAGTTTTCTGTTTGAATTTCTTTAATAATGACATTAATTCCTTTTTCCAGACCAACTAAGGGAACTAGTGAGGAATGAGAATTCTCTCTCATTAACCTAATTAATTCATTTTGGTCCATTTCGATCATTAGGGATTCACTGTAGGTACCTCCGTAAAGAATACCTGGAACTATTTTGTCTCTTCTTAACTGTTTGGCTTTTACACCAGCTTTTCTTTCTCTTACCTGATACTTTGCATTACTCATAATTACCACTCCTCATGCGACTGGTATCAACCGCTACCTGCATTATACCACAAAAACAAAAGATCCACCGGGATATACCCAGTGGATCAAAGTTTTGACTTACATCATTCCCATTCCGCCCATGCCACCTGGCATTCCGCCTGGCATTTCGTCTTTTGCATCTGGATCGTCTGCTACTAAGCTTTCTGTTGTTAATACCATTGATGCAATTGATGCTGCGTTTTGAAGTGCTGATCTTGTTACTTTAGCTGGGTCAACAATACCAGCT
>RZYW01000055.1 GCA_009930175.1 Clostridia bacterium | reverse complement strand
CTTCCAATTAACAACTCGGCAATATTACCTGCTCCACCTTTTGAAATCATTATTAATGATGCACCATCTTCTTCTGCTATTTCCATTATTTTTTCAGAAGGTGTACCTTGTTTCAATCTTACTTCAACATTTTTACCAGCTGCAATCAAATCATTTTTAATGCCATCAAGTTTTTCCTGAATTTCTTTTGTACGCTTATCAAGATCTTCAAGGTTCTCTCCTCTTGCTACCACCTTAACTAAAACTACATCTTTAATAAAATCTTTATCCTTAACAAAATCAATTACTTTTAAAGATGATTGTGAGAAGTCTACTGGAAGAACTACTTTTTTGAACTTCTCAGCACTTACAAGATCGAACTGATCCTTTTCAACATCTTTAAATTTTTCAATGAGAACAGGAATTTCACTTTTTCTTGCAAGTTCAAAAGAAGTACTGCCAAGTAAAATAGTTTTTACAACTCCTTTACCATGAGAACCAACAACAATTAAATCTGCCTGTTCCTGAACTGCAATGTTTAGAAGTTCTTTCCCAGTGAAACCAAAACTTACAACTTCCTTAGTCACCACGCCATGTTCTTTTGCTAATGTACTCATTTCTACCAATCTTTCCATAGTAAGCTGGCGCTTTTCACTGTAAGTTTCCTTAATAAAGGGAACATTTTCATCTGCAGGATGAACATTAATTACACTAGCAAAAACAACCTCTTTTAAACCTACTTTTTTTAGATCAGGTATACTGTCAATTAATTTTCTTGATGGTTCTGAAAAATCAACACAAATCAAAGCTTTTGCAAAATTCATAGTAACACCTCCATAATTATTAATGATAATATGTTATACCCTTTTTTTATCAGTATAAAAACCTGCGTTCTCTAATTTAACTTTGTTTTTTTCAGATAATCTTTTGTCTAATTTAAAGAACATATAACCTAAAAAATTTGAAATAAAATATAGTCCAAAATATATTAAAGCTGTGGAGTTCATCCATACAAAAAATACTATTGCGAAAGAAATATATGAAGGAATAGAAAAAACAACAAAATTAATTTCATTTTTTCTTGAAAGAAAACCATTAATAAAAAATACTATTGGTGTAATAACTAAAAGAGTAACTAATACTATTGTTTTCCCTATCTCTTTTCCAGGAATATTTAAAAACCCCGATGCAAATAGTATAAAAATAAAAATAGCTGGTACAATTTTTATAACCAGCAATTTATTTCTTCTTAAAAATCTTTTCATTAAAAATTATTCCTCTTTTTCTTTAAATTTTTTAATAGCTCTAAATCCTGAAATAACATCATTCAATTCTTCCGTAATATCATTTTGCCTTCTTCTTCTGTATTGTGCAAGCAGCTCTTCAAGTCTCTCATCAATATTTTTTTCAGCAGATTGCATAGAGGCAAGCCTGCTGGCATTTTCTGAAGATAAAGAATAGCAAAAAGTTCTGTATAAAGTAATAAAAAAATATTGTTTAAGTAGTTCAGATAACAATAATTCTTTGTCGATAAGAATTATTGGCAAAGAATTAGAGTCCCATTTTCCTATTTTTGAAGCAATTTTATCAAATTCAACAGGATAAAGTATCTCTTTCTTTTCTTTAAAAGAGCTTTGTTCACCTGGCATATTATAAATAAGAACAATCTCTTCCGTATCTTTCCTATATTCTTCAATATTAAAAAGAAGGTCAAGAACACTTTCTGTAATTGCTTCAACAGACTGAGGAGCATTGTAAGCCTTAGCAATTTCTCCCATATCATGTAAACGGGAAGCAACCTGCTGGCCAATAACGATTACTATATTATTTCCTTTGTTATCTGCATTAATTAAATCTTCAGCAAAAAGGGAAATGTTTTCATTAAATCGCCCTGCAAGCCCATGGTCAGATCCAAAAACAATATAAAGTGATCCTTTTTCCTTAGTATTAGATTGAGATATAGTTTGTTCTTTTTCTTTGGAAAGTGCAATGTACAAAGACATATTAATTATTTCATTATACTCCATAGATGATTTTGCTGCAGTTTGAAACTGTACTATGTTTGAAGAAGCATATGCTTTCATAGTACCGACTATAGATTTAAGATTTTCTGCAGAATTAATCATTCTTTTTATACTTTGAGTTCCGGACATATTATTATCCCCACTTTTTGTTAATAGCTTCCTTCACTTTGTTTAAAAAATCTTCCTTTTTTTCTTCAGAAATTCCTTTTTCAGAATAAATTCCCTCTTGATAAGTTTCATCATTTTTAACTATATTAATAACTAATTCCTCTGCTTTTTCAATTTCTTCTAATGGTACTATATCAAAAGCTCCAGTTGTTACTGCCAATAATATACCGATTTGTTCTGTAACATCTAGGGGGGAATTTTCCCGTTGATTAAGAACGCCTCTGATTCTACGCCCCCTGTCAAGAGCCTTTTGAGTACTCTCGTCTAATCGGGTCCCAAAGCTTGCAAAAGCCTCAAGTTCTTCAAACTGAGAATAAGTTAACTTTAAGTCATTGGTAACTTTTCTGTAAGAAGGTAACTGGGTTTTACCCCCAACTCTTGAAACAGAATCTCCAATTTTTACAGCAGGCATATTTCCTTTTTGGAATAATTTAGGTGATAAATATATTTGGCCATCTGTAATTGATATTAAATTTGTTGCTATATATGCTGATAAATTTTCTCCCTGGGTTTCAATAATTGGAAGGGCAGTAAAACTACCACCACCAAATTCGTTTCTTAACTGAGTTGATCTTTCAAGTAATTTAGAATGAATAAAAAAGATATCCCCTGGATAAGCTTCTCTTCCAGGTGGTCTTTCTAATAATAAGGAAATTTCTCTGTATGATCTGGCATGTTTCGTTAGATCATCATAAATTACTAAAACATCTTCTCCCTTTTCCATAAAGAATTCTGCCAGGGATGCTGCGGAATAAGGGGCTAAATAAGAAACACCCGGGGGATCATCTGGATCTGCAACCATTACAACAGAATAATCCAAAGCATTGTGTTTACGAAGAGTTTCTATTACTTTTGCAACAGAACTAGCTTGCTGTCCAATAGAACAATATATGCAAATTACATTCTTGTCTTTTTGATTAATTATTGTATCTATACCAATAGCAGTTTTCCCAGTTTGACGGTCTCCTAGAATTAGTTCCCTCTGCCCTTTACCTACAGGAACAACAGAATCTATTACCTTTATACCTGTTTGAAGGGGCCTTACAACGGGTGCTCTGTGCATAATAGGAGGAGCTTTTCTTTCAATTGGATAGTATTCTTTAGAAGGGACTTCTCCCTTTTCATCAAGAATTTCACCAAGGGGTGTAATAATTCTTCCTAAAAATTTTTCTGAAACTGGAATTTTAGCAACTTCATAAGTACGAGAAACTTTATCTCCAGATTGAAGATGGTCATAGTTACCCAAAAGAATTACCCCAACTGAGTCGGAATCCAGATTATAAGATATGCCTTTAATATCTCCAGGAAAGCTAATTAACTCTTCATTTTTAACTCTGTTTAAGCCTTTAATAACCGCAATCCCGCTATCAACAGAAATAATAGTACCACTTTCTTCAATTTTATTCAGGTTGATTTCTCCATCTAAAATCTTATCAAAGGTATTTTGTGTAATTGTCAATTCATTTATCATATTACCCATAATGGAAAAACCTCCCTATTTAAAACTTTTGTTGTTTTATAACTTCTTCTTCTAAATCTTTTAAATAAAAATTCAAATTTTCATTAATTGTGAAAGTATTAAATATTATCTTATATCCATAAATCAGATCTGGATTTATATTAAATTCAATAGCATGTTTACCTTTTTCAGTATTTACAGCCTTCAGAATTTTTTCTTCTAATTCTTCTTTTTGAGTTTTAGATATTTCTCCTGAACTTTCTACAATAATATTACCTTTTTCTACTTTCTTTTCTTCCTTAAGTATCTCGGGGTCAATATTTTCAAGAGTTTTTATAAGCCCCTGGAAAACTTTATCCTCTAAATCTGTTGCTGACAGAGGCTCTAAAACTTTTTTTGATATCTTCAATGTATAACCAGCTAGAAACTTTCTGAATTCTTTTACAAAATCAGCCTTTTCATTATTAAAGTCATTTTCAAAATTTTGTTTCTTTAATAACACTTCTTCTTTATATTGATTCAGTAAAATCTCTCTCTTTTCTTCAGCATCCTTTTTAGCTTGTGTTAGAATTATCTCCTCTTGATTTTTAATTTCAGATAATTTTTTTTCATAGTCATGAACAAGAACATCAGCTTCAGAAAATTTTGCCTCTGCATTTTTTATTGTTTTTGATATTTCTTCTTCTCTTCTCTCCATAGCAGCCATAACAGGTTTAAAAAGAAACTTATTTAACAAAAACAGAAGTATGAAAAAATTTAGTATTTGAGCAAATACTTCAAACCAGTTTATTTGCATACTTCTAACCCGCTACAAAATTCCAGAATGGATTTGCGAATATAATAATCATAGCTACCAAAAAACAATAGATAGCTGTTGATTCAATCATAGCAAGACCAACAAAAAGTGTTCTTGTGATTGTATTAGACTCGTCCGGCTGCTGTGCTATAGATCTGAGAGCTTCAGAAACTGCCCGGCCTTCACCTAAAGCCGGTCCTATTGAACCAATTGCAATTGTTAATCCTGCTGTGATAATTGAAGCCATACCTATTAATGATACAGAATCCATAAAATAAAACCTCCTGTTAATCTTTTTTAGTTGATGAAGCGATATAAACTATTGATAATATTGCAAATACATAAGCCTGAATTCCCCCCATTAACAAGCCAAAGGCATTGACTAATACAGGGAAGAATAGTGGCAATATTCCGAGTAAAATTATTACAATAAGACCAGAACTCATAATATTTCCATAAAGACGTACTGCCAATGACAGGGTTCTGGACATTTCCCCAATTATGTTAAATGGAAGCATTATGATATTGGGTTTTACATACTGCTTTAAATAATTTCCTATTCCCTGGCTTTGTATTCCATAAAAAGGAACTGCTAAAAATACACAAACAGCTAGTGCTGTTGTAGTATTTAAAGATGCTGTGGGTGAAATGAACCAAGGTATTATTGAAATAACATTCGAAAACAATATGAAAATAAAAATAGTTCCTATAAAAGGCAAATATTTCCCTGAATCTTCTTGTGTTACTTCTCTTATCTGACCCTTAACAGTAACAATTAGTGCTTCTGCTATATTTTGTGATTTAGTCACTTTTAAAGGATCATTTTCTTTACCTATGGACCTGGTTATAAATAATGATCCAACTATAAGTATTAGCATTACAACCCAGGTATAAACCAATGTAGCTGTAATTTTAATAAAGCCATATTGAAAATATACAATATCACTTGGGTCGATACTCAATTTATATCACCTTCCTTTTTACAGAGTAAACTATGATGTATTTAGCAACAAAAACTCCAATAATTCCAACCAATAATCTGATTATTTCTCCATTAAAAACTATGTATAATCCACCAATTAAAATAATCATTCTTAGAGTTATACTAAGAAACATCAATAAAGCTGGAGATTTAGAAGCTGGAAGTTTTTTAGTTGTGAAATAAAGTCCTCCAAAAAATATTAGCCCTAACACTATCCCTGCAAGAAAAGAGAACACCATTTATTAGATACCTGCCTTTATAAAAGTATTATTTATTTTTGCTCTTTTCTTTTATCCAATACCAAGCATTTAAACAGCCAATACCAAGTCCCATTACCATCATTGTAATTGTCCAGGATATTTCAGTTGTTGATATACGGTCAAAATAAAGGCCTAGAAAAGTTAAAGCAAGTGTTGGAACTGCAATTGACCATCCAATAATTCCAAAAGCACCAAGACCAAAAAGAATTTGGTCCCCTTCTTCTTTTGCTCTTATTTTTTTTGAAGATTCATTTTCAATTTTTTCTTTAAACTTTTCTTGTTTATTTGCCAAAAGGATCAAATCCCTTGCTGTTATTTTTATTTTTCAAGTTCAAGAAACTTTCTTAATGTATCTGTTTCTAATTTAGCTAAAATCAAACGGGCTTCTCTTTCTTTTTCACTTAATTTTGAGAATACTTCGTTAACAGATTCATTTAGTTCTTCTAAAGAATCTCCTTTGACTCCTCGCATTACTGAAATAAACACATTATCATTTTTCTTAACTAAAACTCCATTATCTATTGCAAAATAATCTGAAGAATTTTCATAAAAAACTTCAATAATTCCTGGCTCAAGAGTCCAGGTTATATCTACATGTCTGGGAAGAATCTGGAAGGCTCCTCCTTGCCCGGGAGCAGAAATTTTTCTGCATTCAGTTTCAAGAAGAGTTTTGTATGGAAGAAGAATTTTAATTTTCATTATTTCTTTTCCCTTTCTTTTTTCTTTTTATCAGCCTCTTCAATTTTACCTATCATATAGAGATCACTTTCGTTATAATCCTTAAATTCATCATTTAATATTCTTTCACAGCCATCTATTGTATCTTCAATATCTACCATCTTTCCATCAAGTCCGGTAAACTGTTCTGTAGTAAAAAAAGGCTGGGTAAGAAAACGTTCAAGTCTTCTTGCTCGGTAAACAACATTTCTGTCTTCTCCAGATAATTCTTCCAGACCAAGCATAGCTATAATATCTTTTAATTCCTCATATTTAGATAGAGTTTTTTTAATTTCTAAGGCAACTCTGTAATGTCTCTCCCCAACTATTTCTTTATTTAACATTTTTGAGTAAGAAGTAAGTGGATCAATTGCAGGGTAAATACCTTCACTGGCTTTTTTCCTTGATAAAACAACTGAGGCTGATAAGTGGGAAAAAGTATGGGTTGCTGATGGATCAGTAAAATCATCTGCAGGTACATATACTGCCTGGATAGATGTTATTGAGCCTGATTTAGTACTTGAAATTCTTTCCTGTAACTCAGCAAGCTCTGTACTTAAAGTTGGTTGATATCCGACTCTTGATGGCATTTTACCCATTAAACCAGAAACCTCAGACCCTGCCTGAATAAAGCGAAAAATATTATCAATTAATAAAAGAATATCTTTTTTTTCTGTATCTCTTAAATACTCAGCCATAGTAAGTGCTGAATGACCTACTCTGAATCTGGCACCGGGTGGTTCATTCATCTGACCAAAAACAAGAACAGCATTTTCAAGAACTCCAGCTTCTTTAATTTCTCTAAAGAGTTCTTCAGCTTCTCTTGATCTTTCCCCAATACCACAAAATATACTATAGCCTTTAGTTCTTTGAGCAGTATTATTAATTAATTCAGTAATTAATACAGTTTTACCTACTCCGGCACCCCCAAAAAGACCAGCTTTACCTCCTTTTGGAAGGGGGGTTAACATATCAATTATTTTAATTCCTGTAAAAAATAATTCATCTTGAGCAGTCCTTTTATAAAATGGTAAAGGATCCTGATGAATTGAGCGATACTCAGGATTTACCAATGGTTCACCGGAATCTAACCTGTTACCAAACAAATCAAACATTTTTCCCAAAATTTGTGTTCCTACAGGAACCATTACAGGTTCCCCTGTATCATATACAACATCGCCCCGGGACAATCCTGCTGTAAAAGTTAATGCCATAGCTTTAACTGTTTTTTCATCGATATATGAGTTTACTTCAAGAATAATTTCCTGGTTTTCTCCAGTGATAATTTTATTATTCATTTTCGGGATTTTGTTTTCAAATACAGCTTCAATAACACTGCCTCTTATACTTTTAATATATCCTTTATTTAGGTCATTTATCATTGGGGGAACCTCATATCTTTTAGTTTTGATTTATATATTCACATACCCGATTTTGTGTTTTTCAAAAACTGCATATCTTATTTTGCTTTTTGAATTTCCTAATAAATCATTGGGTTTCATATTCCTTATAAAAGAATAATTATTATTCCTAATTTTTACCACAACTCTTTTTTTACAGTGTTCAAGTGCTTTTTCAATAATTTCTTTCGATATAAAATCATAAGAAGCATATTCTCTTATCTTTGATATTCCCGAAGATTCTTCTACAGGTTTTTCAAACATAGGATCAAAATATATACTATCAAAAACATTTTCAGATTTATTTAAATCAAGTTTTTCAAAGTAACTATTATAATCCGTATTAATAAGGTTTATTCTTTTAAAAGATTCTTTTAATTTTTTTGAACCTCCTGGATATGTTAATAATCCATATTTTACAATTAAAAAAAGCTCCCTGCTTTTTTCCAAAGTTGTTAAACTGCCTTTTTCCAGATAGTATGAGATTACCACACTGTCATTAGCCAGGCCACCTGTACAATCAAGCACTTTATCCTCAGGAGAAATTCCCAGAGCTTTAATTAATAAATCTTCTTCTTTTCTTTCCATAACTTTTGTTCTTATTAGTCCCGTACCAGGATGAAAAAACAATTCATCACCCTTATTATTAAATAGATTCAATTCTTTATTCTTTACCATAAATAAACTACTGCAATTAAATTCAACAAATAGATCCTCAAGTGAAAGATTATCTCTTTGAATATATTTTAAACTATACTCAGATGCTATTTCTTCTGCTAAAAAAATATCTGAAGGCCGGTTTTTAAGACTTGTAGTAATATACTCAGTCATTATAACCTCCCCTTTGAAAATATCTGTATAATTCATTTATAGATATTTTTTTGAATATAGGTCTCCCATGAGGACAAGTATTAGGGTTCTCTGTTTTACTAAGCTCATTTAACAAATATTTTATTTTTTCCATTGAAAGCTTGTCATTTGCCTTGACTGCTCCTTTACAAGAAGCAATTGTTATAACAGAGTCTCTTATTTTTGCTGGGGAATTATTTATACTTTTCTCTAAATCCTCAAGTAAATCTGTAAAGAATTCTTCTGGATTTTCAATTTCCAAAGTACTTGGTAGTGTTCTTATCAAGTAAGTTTGAGGACCAAAGTTTTCTATTTCAAATCCTAAATCATTTAAAACAATAATATTTTTAATTAAAATACTTTCTTCCTGTGGGTCAAGATAAATTGGTATGGGAGCAAGTAATGGAGCTTTAGTAACCTTATTATCATTTACTTCTTTAATAAATTTTTCGTATAAAATTCTTTCATGTACAACATGTTGATCGATAATAAATAAATCTTTATCATTTTCTGCCAGGATAAATGTATTTTTAAACTGACCAATAACATTTAAGTCCGTTAACCA
>RZYW01000154.1 GCA_009930175.1 Clostridia bacterium | reverse complement strand
CGAAAATATTGTAATCAATAACTTCCAATCCTTGATTGACAACCAAGGCTCTGTCATTTTCAACAAAGAAAAGAACATTATCGGGAAAAGTATACTTTCCGACACTCTCATCTGCAACATAATAAGATGATGCTTCCTCTCCCACCTGTGCTGACTTTAGGAAAAATCCTACACTTTTATCAGCTTCTACAATCTCAGAATCAGAATATTCATTCATAAAATCATTCTGACAACCACCCAATGTTAAAGTGGCAACAAACACGGCAAAAATAAAAAAAGTTTTTCGTCTCATGGCTTTATTATTTTAAATTATTAATTTTTCGAAGAACGACTATAGAATAATACTATCACAAAATATAATTTTTGTCAATAATTAGAGAAATTAATTACACAAACTCAGATACTTATTTTAAAACAAGAAGAACAAATTAACAAAAAAAGCGCTTTAAACGCTTCTTTTGTATTAATTAATTCTTTTTATTCTGTGGGATCAGTAACAATATCAGCTTCGTTTTCAATAACTTTGTAGGCCAAGATTGTGCCACTAGCCTCATCACGAGCTAGAACCTGAACTCGGCTTTCCTTAGCGATACCAATAAGCTCTTTTTCCTCATCGCTCATAAATTCAACTTCAAAATTCTCTTCACTTACTGACTCACGCCAATCAAAATCAGCAGGGATATCCACTTCTACAGCTTCAGGAGCAACTTCCTCTCCCTCAATTCCTGGCTCTAAAACTTCTCCATTTTCCACTTCATTGTTAACATTATTTTCAGGAGCATCTACTTCTTTTGGCGTTTTGGTAGCTAGCCAAATTATAAGTGCCAAAAAAATAACTGCGATAATAATAAAAATAATAGCTTTGTTTTTCTTTTCCATATTTTTTTAAATAATTATAATTAATTTGGATAAATAATATCTTCTGGCCTATAGATTATTTTATAAGCACTTATATTTCCAGAAAAATCACGCGCCACGATTTGAACAATCGTATCGACTGGCAATTCAACTGCTAACTTTTCTTCTTCACTCATAAATTCTAAGCCCATGCCCTCAATCCCAGGAAAAGGCATTTCTCTTGCTTGCGCCTCTAAAGATGCTGCCTCTCTCATATCAACCCCATTCTCATCAAGATTAATCGCCTCCCCTCTTTCTGCTTCCTCTGTATTAAGCGGCGCCTCATTATCATTTTCTTCTTCATTATTTATAAGATCATCATCATCTTCTAAAACAGGTGGCTGCACTTGCCCACTTTTTTCCTCTTCTTTTATATCATTATTTTCCACATCTTTGGTGCTCATTTGCGCTAATAGATAAAAGACCGCCAAGATGATGATAAGAAAAACTGAAAATATTAATACTTTTAAATTTTTATTATTCATATTTAAATTTAACTTATATTTAAATTATAGCATTCTGTTTGTAATATAACAATATTTTATAGCTCTAAGGGCAACTTGCAATACAAGTATACTCACCATCTATACTTTGAAGGCAACTATATTGAGGACAACAAGTGCCACCGCAACAGACAATCGGATCATCTATACTTTGCGCACAATCACCATTAGCAGCACAGATAGCATTATACCAGGGACAATCAGGATTTAAAAGAAGGCAATCGGAAGGACAGCTAATTCTTTCTCCGGGGGAACACAAACGATCGCCACAATAACCACAATCGGAACAATTACTACTATTTTCACCATTAGCAGAAGAACAGTAGCTATCACCGCAACAGATTTCATAATTTGGTTTTTGTGCTAGCGCTGAATAGTTATAATAAACTTCACAACCATTACTAAGATCTTCATCACAATCTATATAGCCGCTATATAAATTATAACCTGGTCTTGCCGGATCAGATGAAATTAGTGCCTCACAAGAACAATCGCTAATAGTAGTTGA
>RZYW01000153.1 GCA_009930175.1 Clostridia bacterium | reverse complement strand
TATTGGTTTTTATAATCAAAAGCTTTCCTTCTTTAATTTTTATCCAGGCTTTATTTTCTGCAAATTCATTGCTTAAACCTCTTGAACGTCCCAAATAAAGATCTTCTTTCACCAGAGGATATTTCAATCCCCGGGTTTCAACTCCCTTAACAACAGGGCTCAATGGAAACAGGGAGATTATACTGCTATTGCCCCCATCCAATTCAATTTCATTTTCATTATCAATCAGATGAATCTCATAGTCTTCCTCTAAAATATATCCCTTAATTCCAGCTTCCAGAGGAATCGTAAGAAGCATAAGGTTTCCAAAAATATGATCCAATCTCTTGCCCAAAGCACCAAATATTATTATCTCTGAAGGGGTAAGGGTTGCAGCTTTTAAAACTGAGAGCTCAAGATCTGATTCATCTTTTTCAGAGGAAAACTTTATAAACTGGGTTTTTTCAAAGCTAAGTTTTTCAATAACTTCATTTTCTATAGAATCAAAATCTCCCATTACCAGATCTGGTATTATTCCCGCTTCCCAGGCTGTATTGGTTCCTCCATCAGCGCAAATTATATAATCATCTTCCATAATATGATTGTGATAAAAATCTAATGAAGAATATTCACCATTTGCAAAAATAATTACTCGTCTCATTTTAATTGCCCCTTAAAGATTTATATAAAATTTCTCTGTAATTATTAAATTCTGCTGAGGTCATAATATCACTTTTTCTGGGTCTGGGTAAATTTATTTCAAGTTCTAAAATTATTTCTCCTGGTTGTTTTGATAAAACATAAATCCTGTCGGAAAGATATATAGCTTCCTCTATACTATGAGTCACAAATAACACCGACCTGTTAAACTTCTGCCAGACCTCCAAAAGCCATTCCTGAAGATTAGTCCTGGTAATTGCATCTAAGGATGCAAAGGGTTCATCCAAAAGCATTAAATTACTCTCTGCAAGAAAAGTTCTCATTAAAGATGCCCTTTGTTTCATACCACCGGAAAGCTGATTGGGATAATACTCTTCAAAACCCTCAAGGCCGAAGACCGGAATAAGCTCTTTAACTTTTTCCCAGGCGTCCTCTTTTTTTACACCTTTTAAAATTAATGGAAGAGCAATATTATCTTTTAGTTTTTTCCAGGGCAAAAGAGTATCTTTTTGCGGCATATATGCAATTTTATTCTTACCGGAAGAGTGAAGAGGGGTATTAATCTCAAGATTCCCGGAATCAATTCCTGTTAAACCAGTTATAATTCTAAATATTGTACTTTTCCCTGAGCCGCTGGGACCCAAAAGAGTAACAAACTCTCCTTCGTTTACATAAAAACTAACCTGGTTCAAAACCTGAAGTTTGTCATAATTTTTATTAACCTGATTCAAAGAAAGTACCTGCTCCTGATTATTAATCAAAACTCTCTTCCCCCATTCTGTTTCTATTTTAACAGAAATTCGTTAGTAAATGCTTTACCTGTTTCAATTTTTTCTTCTAATAGCCCTCTTTCTGCAAGCCATTCTGTATATCTGTCCCAAACTTCAAAACTTTGAATTCCCCATACCTTTTCATCACCTGCATATTTATCCGCAAGCCACTTTTGGCTGGCGTATACCAGGTCTGAATCCAGCTCTGGAGCATA
This sequence comes from Clostridia bacterium, assembly GCA_009930175.1. GTDB lineage: Bacteria > Bacillota > Peptococcia > Peptococcales > SKKY01 > SKKY01. The sequence continues at coordinate 297 of RZYW01000153.1, read as the reverse complement.
TTTTAATAAGGAGTCCCCTGCTTCTTGGGGATTATCGATTGCGAAATTATATCCTTTTGAAGTAGCCTTCATAAATTTTTCTGCAAGCTCTTTATTGTTTACTGTAATTTCTTCATTTGTAATTATTACTGGTGTATAAAAATCAAAGGTTTCATCAAAATCTGCAACATTAATATAGTTAAGTTCTATTCCCTTTAGCTCTGCGGCAATTCCATCCCAGCCATAAAAAATCCAGGAAAAATCTGCATTCTTTTCACTGCTGGCAAAAAAATCTACAGCTCCTGTTGTTAATATTTC
>RZYW01000152.1 GCA_009930175.1 Clostridia bacterium | reverse complement strand
AATGGTCAAAAAGAATGGGATAGATTTAGATCAATTCTTAATGTTCCTCATTCAGGAAGACTTTGCCATCTTCGTTGGACCGATATAGATGGAAATGATCAATGGGTTGAAACATCTGAATTTGGAATTAAGATGACTAAAGCAATTTTAGATTCTGATAAAACTGTAGTTCCTAATTCTTATCGAGAGGAATTTCTATCGTGAAATTTTTTCGACTATTTTGTGAAAAAACTGGGACGGATCATTCTATAGGAGTTTTCATTAGAGACAAACAATTGTTTTTTGTTTCTGAAGATTTAGATCTTGTTAGTACCATGAAACTTTCAGATCCTGAATTAACTGAAAGTCTAGAAGACTATGCTGATCAAATGTCATGGTTAAAGAAAGCAGGCCTTAAAGTTAAAGGAGAATAGTTTATTTTTTTGAAAAGGATTGAATTTTAATTGGAAAAACAAAGATCTTCTAGAAACAAAACTTTAACTGTCACACCAACAGAATATACTTTTTATAAAGGAAAGCTTCAGTTTGAACCTGAAGCTTCCTTTAATGTTATAAACGAATTAGTTAACAAAACTTTTTGTGCTGATAGCTTTAAGCTTTTAGATAAGATTCCGTCAAATTCAGTTGATTTAATTTTTTTAGATCCTCCCTATAACATGGATAAGGATTTTAACGGTTTTAAGTTTTCAAAAATGACAGATGAAAATTATTTTGCGTATCTTCAATCTTGGTTTCCTAAATTAGTTAGAATTCTAAAAGATAGCGGAACATTATATTTTTGTGGAGATTGGAAAAATAGCAATGTCATTTATTCTATTTTAAAAAAACATCTTTTAATAAGAAATAGGATTGTATGGCAAAGAGAAAAAGGTAGAGGGTCAGAAACTAATTGGAAAAATGTGGCTGAAGATATTTGGTATAGTGTTAAATCTGAAAATTTTTATTTTGATGCGAATTCGGTTAAACAAAAGAAAACTGTTATTGCTCCTTATAAAGAGAACGGAATAGCTAAAGATTGGCAAGAAACAGAAGATGGAAAATTTAGGCTAACATACCCTAGTAATTTCATGAATGATCTAACTGTTCCTTATTGGTCGATGTCAGAAAATACTGATCATCCAACACAAAAACCTGAAAAGTTATTAGCGAAATTGATTTTAGCTAGTTGCCCTGAAAATGGAATAGTTTTAGATCCTTTTCTTGGTTCCGGTACTACTTCTGTTGTTGCTAAAAAACTTAATAGAAACTATATTGGAATAGAATTTAATGAAGAATATTGTGTGTGGGCAGAAAAAAGATTAGAATTAGCAAACACAAATAATAGAATTCAAGGCTATGAGAATGGAGTTTTCTTAGAAAGGAATGCTGCTGAAAAATGATTTTAGAAGAGTTCAAGAAAATAGAAATAAAGTGTTTAGAAATTCTTAATTCAGAACAGTTCATGTCTGAAATGCTTGATAGCCCTAGAGCAGTTGGAGATGCTGTACAAGAATTTTTAGCAAAAAGATTTGAAGAGTGTTTAAGTGAAATAGGTTTTAATTTTAATTCAGATTTTTCAAGACGTTCGATGGCTGATTTAGCATTTAACGATAAAGAAGGAAACTACCATGTTGTAGACATTAAAACACATTCTTTAGATGGAGAATTTAGCATGCCTAATCTCATTTCGATTGAAAGGCTTTTTAGATTCTATGAAGATTCAAAAAATTTCTTTGATCTTCTATTAGTTGACTATTTAATTGAAAATGATAGAATTGTTTTTAAGAAAGTGAAATTTCAACCAATAGAGAATTTAGACCTTAATTGTTTAACAATTGGAGCTTTAGGTTGGGGACAGCTTCAAATTAAATCAATGGGAAAAGTGAATTTTTTAGAGATTGAAAGAGGCGAATGGCTTCTTAAACTTTTAGAAAAAATAGAAAAATTCTATGA
>RZYW01000012.1 GCA_009930175.1 Clostridia bacterium | reverse complement strand
TTCCACCAAGAACAGCAGCTAAAGTCTGAATAGTTACACGAACAACGTTGTTATCTGGTTGTTGTGCAGTTAATGTAGAACCACCAGTTTGTGTGTGAACGCGGAACATCATTGAACGTTCGCTCTTAGCTTTAAATCTGTCTCTCATAGTTCTAGCCCAGATTCTTCTAGCAGCACGGAACTTAGCAACTTCTTCTAATAAATCGTTGTGAGCATTAAAGAAGAATGATAAACGTCCTGCAAAAGCATCAACATCAAGTCCTGCTTCGATAGCAGCTTGAACATAAGCAATACCATCTGCTAATGTGAAAGCAACTTCTTGAGCAGCTGTTGATCCAGCCTCACGAATGTGGTAACCAGAAATAGAAATTGTATTCCATTTTGGAACATTCTCTGAACAGAAACCAAAAATATCAGTGATTAATCTCATTGATGGCACTGGTGGGAAAATGTATGTACCACGTGCTGAGTACTCTTTTAAGATATCATTCTGGATTGTACCTGTTAATTGGTCTGGAGTAACACCAGTTTTTTCAGCTGCAGCAATATAGAAAGCTAATAATACTGAAGCTGGAGCATTGATAGTCATTGATGTAGAAACTTTTCCTAAATCAATTCCACCAAAAAGAACTTCCATGTCAGCAAGTGAGTCAATAGCAACACCTACTTTTCCTACTTCACCTTCTGCAATAGGATCATCTGAGTCATAACCAATTTGTGTTGGTAAGTCGAATGCACATGATAAGCCTGTTGAACCACTTTCAATTAAGTATCTGTAACGAGCATTTGATTCTTCAGCAGTTGAAAAACCAGCGTATTGACGCATAGTCCAAAGTTTACCTCTGTAACCGTTAGCTTGAACGTTACGAACGAATGGGAATTCACCTGGCATTCCGATATCGTTGTTGTAATCAAGACCTTCAACATCTGCTGGAGTGTAAACTTGGTTCACCTCTGCACCAGAAACATTATAAAACTTTTCTTTTCTTTCAACTTTTTTGCCTTTTGCAACAGCTTTTGCTTTTGAGGCTTCCCACTTAGCTTCGTAAGCGGCAACCTCTTTTTTGATCTCTTCCATTTTTGCCTTATCAAACATATTTTTTCTACTCTCCTTCCTTATATAAAGCTTTTATATTTTTTTTAGAATGCCCTAACTTAATAGGGCATTCTAAAATTTAAAAATCTTAATTAATTACTTAATTTTCATACTTCCAGTTTCTACGAAACGAGCATGCCAGCTTAATGCTTCACCAATGATATGTGGAGTATGTCCAATACCTTTAGCTACAGTAGCAGCTTTTGCTCTGTCAAAGTAATCTTGAAGCATTGGTTTGTAATCAGGGTGAGCACAATTGTCAATAATTACCTGAGCTCTTTCTCTTGGTGATAGACCTCTTAAGTCTGCAACACCTTGCTCTGTAACAAATACCATAACATCGTGTTCTGTATGGTCATGATGAGATACCATAGGAACAATAGCAGAAATGTCGCCATTTTTAGCTGTTGAACCAGTTAAGAAAATTGAGATAGCAGCGTTTCTAGTAAAGTCACCAGAACCACCAATACCATTCATCATTCTTGTTCCCATAACGTGAGTTGAGTTTACGTTACCATAAATATCAACTTCTATAGCAGTGTTCATAGAAATAACGCCAAGACGACGAGCTACTTCTGGGTTATTACTGATTTCTTGTGGTCTTAAAATAATTTTATCTCTGTAGAAATCGATATTGTCGATAAATCTTTGTAATCCTGTTTCTGATGGAGTAAGTGATGTTCCAGATACTGCAACAAACTTTCCACAGTCAATTAAGTCAAATGCAGCGTCCTGAATAACCTCTGAGTAGAACTCAAGTCCTTCGAAGTCAGAATCAGCAAGTCCTGCAAGAACTGCGTTAGCAACGTTACCAACACCAGATTGTAATGGAAGTAAGTTTGGAGGAAGACATCCTTTTTCAACTTCACCTTTTAAGAATCCAATTAGGTTAGAAGCCATTTTCTTACTTTCTTCATCAAGAGGAGCAAGTGGACGAACTTTATCTGTAACATCACTCATTACAATTGCTGTAATTTTGTCTGGTCCACATTCAATATATGGAGTTCCAATTAAATCATTAGTTTTTACTATAGGAATTGGCTGACGATTTGGGGGGTCAAGTGGAACATAAACATCATGCATACCTTCTAGTTTAGCTGGTTGAACAGTGTTTACTTCTACTATTACGATGTCTGCTGCTTGTACAAAAGATGGGCTGTTACCCATTGAAGTTGTTGGTACGATATGTCCTTCTTCAGTAATAGCACAAGCTTCAATAATAGCAACATCAAGTTTGCCATAGTAGCCATTTCTGTACTGTTGAGCTGAATGGCTTAAATGTTGGTCAATGTATTCAACTTTGCCATTATTTAGAGCTTTTTGAAGGTCACCGTTAGTTTGATATGGAGCACGTTTCTTCATAACACCTGACTGAGTTAATCTTCCGTCAAGTTCAGGTCCTACAGAAGCACCTGTTAATAAAGTAATACCTACTTTTCTTCCTGCTTCAGCTTGCTTAGCAAGTGCTTCAGGAACTACTTTTGGATAGCCGCATGGTGTAAATCCACTTGTACCTACAACCATTCCGTCTTGAATTAAGCTAGCCGCTTGGTCAGCAGTCATAATCTTGCCTTCCAATGCTTTACATCTAATTCTTTCGTTCATTGTTGTTCATCCTCCTAATTATTTATATTAGCTAGATTAGAGCTGACGCCTTAATCTAAATCCTTATAAACTAATCCAGTATTCAGTTATCTTACTTTTATGTTGCTTTTATATGTAAATAAAACTTCATTCCCAAAAAAAATCCCAGCTCAAAAACAATCTAATGGTTCTTCGATTTGGCCAGGTTATAATTTGCTTTTTATTGAAGTTTTTTTAACCCAATCAACAAATTATCGGCTATTTTATATGTATATTGATTCCCTCACCAATTAGTTTTCATTATATCTTTTTTGATTACCTTTGTAAAATAGTTTTTTCTTTGGTACTTACCCACTTCTCATGAACAAGTTTTAATGCAGTTATTATTGCTTTTCTTGCACTGCCCTGATATCTCACTTCAAATTCTTTAATTAATTTTTCTGAACCTGTTTCAATGTTGTGTCCAATTACTGCTCGCTTAAAAAAACTTCTTCCTAATTCTGTAGCAAGGGTGCAGTCTCCGTCAATTATTTCTCCGGTTTTAGGGTCAACTTCCAGGCCAATTGCAATCACCTGATATAGTTTTTCTGCAGTAATTGCTGTAGGAAGTTTGGCATAACCAGTAACAAAAATTGTATCTTTCCGTTCCTGTGACATAACCCATTCTCCTTTTCTTTTTCAGTTAATTAATGACTCGAATACTATTATAGAGTTTAACTTCATCTATTTCAAGCTCAAAAATAACTTCCATCTTCATTTCTTAAAGAAACATCTCCAGCAAGAATTTTATTTTCATTTCCCTGGTCATCAAGGATAATAAGGTAGCCTTCGTCATCTATTCTTTCTGCTACTCCGGTTATTTCTCCGTCGAAAGTGATGGCTTTAACTCTTCTTCCAAGAGTCGCATTATTTTCCTTCCAGAACTCAATAATTTTTTTAAATCCTTCATTTTTGTAAATGAAATAAATTCTTTCCATTTCTTCAATTAGTTCACGAAGTAATTCATTCCTGTTTATATACTTCCCCGTGTTTAACCTTAGGGAGGTGGCTTTAACCCGAATATCTTCAGGGAAATCTTCGATATCCTGATTAGCGTTTATTCCAATTCCTGCCACAATATAATTTATTCTTTCCATTTCTGCTGATATTTCTGTCAAAATTCCCACAATTTTTTTCCCATCAAGAAGAATATCATTTGGCCATTTTATTTTAACTTCTTTATTAATATGTTTCTTAATCCCCTCCATAATACCCACAGCTATAACAAAAGTGATTTCAGAAGCACGGAGAGGAATTATTTCTGGTCTTAAAATAAAAGATAACCAAATACCTTTTCCGTAAGGAGAAACCCAGTCCCTTCCCATTCTCCCTTTACCTTTTGTTTGCTCCTCAGCAATTATAAAAGTTCCTTCTTCTTTTCCTTCAGCAGCAAATTTTTTCCCAATTATATTTGTTGAATCCACTTGATCATATGTATAAATATTTTCTTTGTTCCAGTGTTTAAGATTTAACTCTGTAATTATTTCTGTTCTCAAAAGTTTATCAACTCTGTTTTTTAATAAATACCCTTTTCTAGGAACTGCCTCTATGTCATATCCATCTTCTTTTAGAGCATTAATGTGCTTCCAGATTGCCGTCCTTGAAACCCCAAGCCTTTCGCTTATCTCTTCTCCAGAAAGATGGTCTTTTGCTTCAAGTAAAATTTTAAATACTTTTTGTTTCACCTTTTTACACCTTCCTTTTCTCTGACTTCTAATTAATAATACTTATTATTATTATTACTTGCAATAAGGAAACATTAGTGTTAAAATCATCTAGTGGTTTTAGTATTGTTTTGAGAGAGGGGGTTTCATTATGTCACGTGTTTGCGAGGTTTGCGGTAAAGGAGTATCAACTGGAATGTCAGTAAGTCACTCTCACATCCGTAGTAAGAAAAAATGGGCTCCAAATTTACAAAGCGTTAAGGCTGTAGTAAATGGTACACCAAAAAGAGTAAAACTTTGTACGAGATGCCTCCGTTCTGGTAAAATCCAGCGAGCGGTTTAATAAATGAATACCAAAGAGAAAAGGCCTGCTTAGACGGTAGAAAATAGTCTGAAGTAAGCCTTTTTTGTTGCCCTTTTTTAATTATTATTTCTTGATTCTATAATCTCTCTCAGTTCATCTTGACTAAATGTATGGACTTCATTGCAAAAATGACATCTTGTTTCGCACTGACCATCGCTTTCTAATATAGAAGTTAATTCTTCAGTTCCCAAACTGTAAAGTCCGTTTTTAAATCTTTCCTTGCTGCATTTACAATCAAATTTAACATCATGCTCCTCAAGAACTTTGAAATCTATCCCTTGAAGGTATTCTTCCATTAAGCCTCTTGCGTCGAGTCCGTTATTAATTAAAATACTTACACCTTTACCAAGTATTACTTTTTCTTCAATTAAATCAAGTACATCATCTGGAGCTCCTGGCAATGCCTGGATAATTACTCCACCACTTGCTATAACTTTATAATCAATATCCACAAGAACTCCTAGCGCTACCAGAGAAGGTGTTTGTTCTGAATCAAGAAGATATTGTGCTATATCTTCTCCAATTTCTCCGGATACAATATCAGTTGTTCCTGAATATGGTTCTTTTAAGCCTAAATCTTTCATGATATTTAGCTGACCACTTCCAATAGCTTTACCTACATTAAGTTTACCCTCTTCCGTAAGAGGAAGATCTACATAAGGATTACCTACATATCCTCTTACTGTATAATCAGAAAATGCCTGAGATATTGCTCCTCCTATAGGCCCATCCCCTAAAAATCTAATGGAAAGTGATCCTTCACCTTTTAGTCCCCAGGTCATTAAAAGATTCGCTGTCATTATTCTTCCTAAAGCAGCGCAGGCCAAGGGTGAAAGGTTATGTCTTTGTCTTGCTTCTTCTACTACTCCAGTTGTTATTACTGAAGATACTCTTACTGTATTGTTTAAGGCTGTTGCTCTAATTATTCTGTCCTTCATCTTATTCTCCTTTAATCTCTTTAATTGCTTTTTCTCTGTCTTTTGCTCCAAATACTGCGGAGCCAGCTACCAATATATCTGCCCCGGATCTGATTACTTCGGCAGCATTATCTTTATTTATTCCACCATCAACCTGAATTTGCAATGCTGGATTTTTTTGATTAGCTAAATCTCTCAGCTTTTTTATTTTTTCAATTGACTCAGGAATAAATGATTGTCCGCCAAAACCTGGATTAACGCTCATAATTAAAACCATATCTATATCCGGAAGTATATGTTCAAGGGTCATAATTGATGTGGCAGGATTTAGAGAAACCCCCGCTTTTATTCCCATACTTTTTATTGTCTGAATTGTACGGTGAAGATGCTTGGTACTTTCTTGATGAACTGTTATCATATCCGCCCCGGCATTTTTAAATTCTTCAAGATAAAAGTCCGGATTTTCTATCATGAGATGAACATCAAAAAATAATTTTGTATACTTTCTGACAGCTTTTACAATCATTGGTCCAAAACTAATATTTGGGACAAAATTACCATCCATAATATCAAGATGCAGCCAATCTGCCCCTGCTTTTTCTATTTCTTTTACTTCTTTTTCCAAATTTCCAAAATCCGCGGACAATAATGATGGAGCTATAATCATTAGTATTGACTCCCTTCTCTGCTTTTGAGTTCTTCAATAAGATATTTATAATTTTCATATCTTTCTTTGCTAAGAATTCCTTCTTCTATTTTTCTTTTTATTTCACAATCAGGTTCTTCTAGATGGAAACAATTGTTAAATTTACATAAATTACTGTATTTAAGATAATCAATATAAACTCTAGGCAGCATTTCAGGTTTAAAATCCTTGGGAAAATCAAGAGAACTAAAACCAGGAGAATCAGCCAGCCATGAATGATCACCTATCTGGACTAATTCTGTATGTCTGGTAGTATGTTTTCCTCTTTTTAATTTCTCACTTATTTTACCCACTGCTCTATCGTCCCCGCCATCAAGAATATTAATAATGCTTGTTTTCCCCACTCCGGAAATTCCCGCAAGAATATTAATTTTATTCATCAATATTTCTTCCAATTGTTTTTTATACAGAGGAATTTTGTCTTTTTCCATTGTACTAATAAATATAATAGTTGCTTCAGACTCCTCGTACCTCTTTCTTACTTCTTCTATTTCCTGTTCATCTGATAAGTCTATTTTATTAAAAACAAGTACCGGATCAATATTTTTAGATACCGCAACAGCCATAAGACGATCAATAAGCATGTAATCTGGAGATGGTTGTTTCATAGCACTAGTAATAATTATCTGATCTATGTTAGCAACTGGAGGTCTTAGAAGAAAGTTCTTTCTTTCCAGTGTTCTTTCAATAACACCTTCGGATTTATCTTCATTGGTTATTTTTATTTCAACAAGATCTCCTGGATAAAAGTCATTTTTTCCAAGACGGTTTTTCCCTCTAAGAGAGCATGATATTATTCTCTCTCCAATATCTACATAATAGAAACTGCTGTATCCTTTAATTATAGTGCCTTTAAGCATTTTAACCATCCTTTTTAAGGTACCTGAACTTCATTTATCTTCCTGTCATTTAAGAAAACAATAATTCTTCCCTCACCAAAATAATCTACCTGAACACTAAAAAATCCCTTATCTCTTCTTTCCTGAAGGAAAATACTCTCACCTTGAATATCCTGAACTACTATTTTCAAAATTCCATCTTCTTCCATATTAACAGGAACTGCTCTTGTGAATTTTCTTGGTCCCGGGCCAGAACTAATTAAAAGATCTATAACACTGTTGTCATGCACAATGGCATCGGGAAGTGGATTTTGACTTACAACAGTACCTTCGCTATATTCAGTGCTTTCAATCAATGTAATTCTGCCCGGTTGTAAATTTAATCTAGTTATTATTTCTAAAGCTGAATCCTTACTAAAACCAGTTAATCTTGGAGCTGGAAAGTCCTGAGGTTTTTTACCTTTGCTAACAACAATATCAATTAAAGAGTTAGGTGCTACTTTTGTTCCCCTTGCTGGCTCTTGATAAATTACCTCTCCTTCAGCAAAGTCATTATTATATATCTCCTCTTTACCATTTATTGTAATTGAATTTTCCAACAATATTTCTACAGCTCTGTCTATATTAGTCCCAACTATATCTGGAACTATCACGAAGACATCACCGGCACTAATTATCGCATTAACTTCAGAGCCAGAAGGTATTTTATCCCCTTTTTCTGGTTCTTGAGAAATTACAAGACCCTTTTCAACTTCTTCAGAAAAATCTTCCCTTTGAATAACAAATTTTAACCCCTGAGATCCCAGAACATTTTCTGCTTCACTAATTGTCATTCCCTTTAAATCGGGTACTTTTTCATTCTGGCTAAATATATATCCAAATACTGCCACTAAAAATATCAATCCCATAATAAGATAATAATTCTTATTTAATGGTTTTTTACTTCTTCCACCTTGTTGAGGAGATCTTCTTTGAATAACTGTATTGCTAAATTTAGATTCTTCAAGATTCTTTTTAATCTCATTTCTATTCAAATTATTAATGTTACGATAATTTATCAAAGCTTCTTTAAGATCATGGGCATTTTCATAACGGTAATCTGGATTTTTCCCAAGAGTTTTAAGTATTATCAACTCAAGGTTTTTAGGGATATCCGAATTATAAAAAGTTGGATTAACAGGCCTTTCCTGAACATGTTTTAAAGCTATAGAAAAATGAGACTCCCCGGAAAAAGGCAGTTTACCTGTAAGCATTTCATAAATGACTACAGCCAGAGAATAAAGATCTGACTTTTCAGTTGCCCTTTCACCCTTTGCCTGCTCTGGGGAAAAATATTGAACTGAACCAAGCATACCCCCGGCATGTGTTATAGTTGCAGAAGAAATCGCTTTAGCAATCCCAAAATCCGTAACTTTAACCTTTCCCTTTGAGTCTACAAGAATATTATGGGGTTTTATATCTCTATGAATAATCTTTTTCTGGTGGGCATGTTCCAAAGCCTGACATACTTGAATAGAAATATCCAGAACCTCTTGTAAAGGTAATAGTTTTTTATCTCTGATCAACTCATCTAAGGAATTTCCCTCAACATACTCCAGGCTAAGATAATGCAGTCCATCAACTGAACCATAATCATATAGTTTTACTATGTTATCATGATTCAACCGGGCAAATGCCATGGCTTCCTGCATAAACCTGTCAATAAAATCTTTATCACCAGAAAATTGGCTTTTTAGTATTTTTAGAGCTACAACGTAGTCTTTTTCTATATCTAAAGCCTTATAAACATGGGCCATTCCGCCTTCTGCAATAAGACTGATTATTTTATATCTGTTATTGATAATTTTACCAATCATTATTGTTCCTGCTCTCCATTTTCAAAAATATCTCCCAAGATAATAAAAGTAATATTATCCTTGCCACCTTTTTCTAAAGCTTTTCTCATAAGATTTTTTCCAGTTTCTTCTATTTCATAGTCATTTTCAATAAAAGTAGTTACAATTTCCAAATCAGAAAGCATTCCATGAAGACCATCTGTGGAAAGGAGCAAAAAATCACCTTTTTCAAGCTTATAGGTTTTTTCCTCGATACTTATATTTTTTTCCACACCCAAAGCTCTGCTTAAAACATGCTTATAAGGGTGATCTTTCGCCTGTTCAGGGGTAATACCCTCAAGTTTTAGAAGTTCATTAACCATTGTGTGATCCGTTGTCATTTGCATTATTTTACCATTTCGCAGCAAATAAGCCCGGCTGTCCCCAATATGTCCAACCAGGATTTTATTATCTTTAATTTTTACAAGGGTAAAGGTTGTACCCATTCCCTTATATTCTTCATTTTCTTCAGCACACAAAATAATTGTCTTGTTTATCTCTTGAAAAATCTTACTGAATCCTTTTCCTTCAACATCGGAATCATTTTCGAGATACTTTTTCACAGTCTGGCTTGCAATTTCTCCAGCCTTGTGTCCTCCCATGCCATCAGCAACAGCAACAATTTTTTTGGACAGGTCAAGGTACCAGGAATCTTCATTTGTTTTTCTTTGATATCCTACATCTGTAAAGGCCGAACCCTTCATTAATGTTTCCTCCCTTTGCCCTTTAACTGACCACAGGCAGCATCTATGTCCGCCCCTCTTTCTTGCCTGACTGTTGATTCAATGTTCTTTTTCTTTAATTCTGATGCAAAGTATTCAGCTTTTTCTGATTTTTTATATTCTTCTTCTGTTTCATTAATTGGAATTAAATTTACATGAACTTTCAAACCCTGACAAAAAGAAATTAATTTTCTTAAATCTTCTGGCTTGTCATTAAAACCTCTTATCATTGCGTATTCCAAAGTAACTCTTCTGTTTATTTTTGAAATATAATGGGCGATTGCCTTTTTAAGTTCTTCAAGATTATATCTTCTGTTAACTGGCATAATACTGCTTCTCTTTGTATCATCTGCTGAGTGAAGGGAAACTGCAAGTACCACATCTAATTCTTCTTCAGCGAAACGATTAATCTCTGGAACCAGGCCACAGGTGGATACTGTTATTTTTCTGATTCCTATGTTGAAAAATTTTTTCTCATTAATTATTTTTATGGCTCTTACAACATTTTCATAATTTAAAAAAGGTTCTCCCATTCCCATAAATACCACATTGTTTATTTTAAGCTTTTCAATCCTCTCGACATCTGCAATTTGTGCAATAATTTCTGATGTTTTTAGGTCTCTTTCAAAACCTGCCTGTCCCGTAGCACAAAAAGAACAATTCATAGGGCATCCTACCTGGGTTGAAATACAAAGAGTATTCCTGGTCCCCTCATTCTCTTTCTTTTGCCTTAGTAAAACTGTCTCAATAAGCTCTCCATCTTCAAGGGCAAAAAGGTATTTTTTTGTACCATCTTTAGAGGTTTGCGAGCTCCTTAATTTTAAAGAATAAATAAAAGCATTCTCTTCTAATTTATCTTTCAGCTCTTTTTTAAAATTTGTAATATCACTAAAATCTCTGAGTTTTTTCCCATAAATCCATTGAGCAAATTGCTCAGCACGGTATCTTGGCTCATCAATACTTTTAAAAAAATCTTCAAGTTCTAAATAACTCATTCCTAATATATCTTGCATTTATAACCCTCTTTTTCTCAGTTTAGCAATAAAAAATCCATTAATATCATCACGGAAGGGAAGTGTTTGCAAATATCCTTCATCAGTTATGAATTCCTGATACTTGTCAGGGAAACTTTCTTTCTCAAAGTTTTTATTTTCTAAGAGAAAATTGTTTACTATATCTTCATTTTCTTCCTTGTTTAAAGTACAGGTTGAATAAACCAGAACTCCCCCAGGCTTTAATATCCCGGCAGAACTTTTTAAAATATCTTTTTGAATTTCTGTAATTCCTGTCTCTTTACATGAATCTGCATGATATTTAAGGTCCGGCCTTTTACCAAGTACCCCTAAGCCTGAACAAGGGACATCTGCAAGAACTTTGTCAAACTCTTCCCTATATTTAAGATGAAGATCTCTTGCGTCTCCTGTTTCCGCATCAACTATAGTAATTTGATTTCTTTTACAATTTTCCTCTATTATTTTAATTCGATGTTCATAAAGTTCTATGGCCTTAACATTACCTTTATTGTTCATTCTTTCTGCGATAAATGCAGTTTTTCCTCCTGGAGCACTGCACACATCTATAATATTTTCTTCTGGTAATGGATCAAGTATATCTACAGCAAACATAGATGTTATATCCTGAACTGAAAACAGACCTTTTTTATATGCATCCATGTTCATAGCAGGATTTCCTTCTGCTACTTTATAACCTTCAGGTACATATTTTGATCTTTCAATTTTCACTTCTTTTTCCGAAAATAAATATTCAATTTCCTCCGGAGTCGTTAAAATATTATTTATTCTTATCCAAACAGGAGGAACACTATTGAAATATTTGAACATTTTTTCAGTGTTTTCTTCACCATAAGATTTAATAAAATTTTCTGTAAGCCAAGCTGGAAAAGAATATTTGATACTTAAATACTGAGAAACGTTCTTTTCTTTTTCAGGGAAAGAAAGCTCATCTTTTTTTCTAATAATATTTCTTAAAACCGCATTTACAAATTTAACGCTGCCTTGATGAGAATACTTTTTTGTTAGATTTACTCCTTCATTTACTGCTGCACTTTCAGGAATTTTATCAAGGAATAGTATTTGATATGCAGAAATTCTTAATACGTTTCTTACCCATGGTGATAATTTTTCAAGTTTCTGCTTTGAAAACTGTTGTAAAACATGATCAAGATAAATCCTGTTTTTTATAGTTCCATTTACTATTTCTGTAACCAAAGATACATCTCTCCGGTCTTTTAATAAGTTCTTAGATAATTCTTTATCCATTGCAACATTGGAAAAAGCTCCGTCTTCATTTACTTTATATACTATTTGAAGTGCTGTCTGTCTTGCTGACATATTGTTCATATTTTCCTCCAAGAAAGAAGTTTATGGCTTCTTTTACTTTTTCCAAATCAACTTGAGTATTGTAACAAGGTCCATTTGGTCTTTGATTTAGAACACCAAGTACGGGAAGCTGTTTTACATCCTGAATTCCAGAAGTAAGGTCTCTCTCGCATGCTACTGCAACAATTGCTTTTGGTTTTTTTTCAATTATAGCTTTTCTGGCTAATGTTCCTCCCGTAGCTACAACCAACTGAATTCCAATTTCTTTTTTTATTTTAAGTAAATCTCCAATGGGACAAAGTCCGCATTGTTTACAATTATCTTCATTAATAGTTATTTTATGGGGGCACTTAGCATTTTGCAGACAATGTGGAGTAAGTATAAGAATTTCCTCAGGTTTAAGATCAAATTTTTTGGTTTTAACAACCTGATTACATACATTTACGTAGGAACCCTTAATTTTATCCTTTTCAATGCCAAGTAATTTTCCAATAAAAAGACTTAGAGGAAAAAGAAAATCTATTACTCCCTTAATCATTTTATTAGTTTTAGAATAACTCTTCTCATTAATTAAACTTACAATAAGAATTCCAATTGCAATAACAAAAATAATTATTGCAATAAATAAAATTATCGAGAAGGTACTGAATATTCTATTGGTAATAACTGGATCATCCAGTTTTTGAACATATCTTACACCTGCCCAAATCAGTGCAAAAAAGAATACTGACAGCAGCAGTAGTGCTATATATATTCTTTTTTTATTTAAATTATCCATTTTATTTTCCCAATAATTCTCCCTTTATCACTTTATAGCCATTTACAAAATCCTTTGAATCAAGTTGCTTTTTCCCTGCAGGCTGGACTGTAACCAGAGCAATAATTCCTTTAAGAGTGGCAATGTAAATCCCCTCTGAAGTAATATCAATGATTTCTCCCGGAGTATAGCCAGTATCCTTTTCTTCATCTATTAATAAACTTTTTTGAATTTTAAGTCTTTCTCCACGGAAAAAAGTGTAAACTCCAGGCCATGGATTCATTCCCCTGATTTTATTATGCAAATCTAGGGCAGACATATCCCAGTTGAGAAGTTCATCTTCTTTTTTGAGCATTGGTGCATAAGTAGCCTCATCATTATTTTGCTTAAGAGGAACAATTTGATCATTTTCTAGTTTCTTTAGTGCTTCAAGAAGAAGCTTTCCACCGAGAATTGCTAATTTTTCAAACAAATCTCCCGTATTTTCATCTTCGGAAATCTCGGTTCTATCTATTAAAAGAATATCTCCCGTATCCATGCCTTCATCCATTTGCATAATTGTGATACCTGTTTCTTTTTCACCATTTATTATTGCCCAGTGAATTGGCGCAGAACCTCTGTATTTTGGAAGAATTGACGCATGAATATTAATACATCCAAACTTAGGAATATTTAAAAGTTCTTTTGGAAGTATTTTCCCATAAGCTGCTACCACAATTAAATCCGGAGAAAGTTCTTTTATCAAACTCAGGCTTTCTTCATCTCTTATTCTTGCTGGCTGGTATACCGGCAGCCCATTATCTAAAGCAATCTCCTTAACTGGAGGATAACTAAGTTTGTTGCCTCTGCCTTTTGGTTTATCTGGTTGAGTAAAAACTGCCAATACCTGATGTTCAGATTCCAAAAGAGCTTTTAAAGCTTCACCAGCAAAATCTGGTGTTCCCATAAAAACAATTTTCATTGACTACTCCTTTTCTCTTGGAGTTGCTTTATCAATAAACAGAACTCCCTTTAAGTGATCAATTTCATGCTGTAAAACAATTGCAAGAAATCCTTCTGCATCTATTTCTATCTCTTCGCCCTTCTCGTTCAAAGCCTTAACTTTTACTTTTTCTGCTCTCTTAACAAAACCATATTCTTCTGGGCAACTTAAGCATCCTTCTTCAGAATCCACTTCACCTTCAGATGAAACAATCTCGGGATTAATAAGGGCAAATGGTTCTTCCTCTTGTGTGTCAATTACAATTATTTGCTTAAGAATTCCAACCTGAGGAGCTGCCAGTCCAACACCTGTATCTGTTGTATACATTGTCTCAAACATATCATCTATGATTTTAATTATTTTATCGTCAACTTCTTTAACTATTTTTGATTGTTTTCTTAGCAATGGATCTTCCTTAGTTACAATCTTATAAATACCCATATCGAAAACCTCCCTTTTTAATGTTCATTAACATTTAGAGTATTAAAAATGGATCTACATCAAACAATACTCTCATTCCTTCTTTTTGTCCTTCACTCTTTAGTCTATTATAATTGTCCTTAAGATAATTGTGTAGGAAATTATCTTTTGTTTTTATAATAAAGTGATATCTGTACCTGTTTTTTATTTTGCTTATTGGAGCTTCTCCCGGTCCTAAAATTTCTTCTTTCCTAAGCACTTTTTTAAATTCAATTGCCAATTTTTCTGTATATTCCCTGGTCTTACCCATGTTTTCTCCAGAAATCAGAATCCTTACAAGTTTAGTATAAGGAGGGTAATCCATTAATTTTCTTTGTTTAAGCTCTTGGTTATAAAATGATTCAAAATTATGATTTTTTGCAGAGATAATTGAAAAATGATCAGGGTTGTATGTTTGAATTACAACAAATCCAGGAAGATCTCCCCTTCCTGCTCTCCCAGCAACCTGTGTTAAAAGCTGAAATGTTCTTTCGGCAGAATAAAGGTCGGGAACATTTAGAGAAAGATCTGCAGATATAATGCCTACAAGAGTTACCCGGGAAAAATCTAGTCCTTTAACAACCATTTGGGTCCCTAAAAGAATATTGGTTTCACCACGAGAAAACTCTGCCAGCAATTCTTCATGAGAATCTTTATTTTTTATCTGATCTTGATCCATACGGGTAACTTTTACCCCCGGAAAAGTTTCCTGAAGCAAAGTTTCAATCTTTTGAGTTCCCATTCCCATATCTTTAATAAATTTACTGCCACATTCAGGGCATTTTTGCGGAATTTTTGTTGTCTTTTCACAGTAATGGCATTTAAGAATATCTGGTGATTTATGAAGTATCATAGGAACAGAACACTTTGAACAAGTAATTACATGACCACATTCTCTGCACAAAATAAAGCGGGAAAAACCCCTTCTGTTTAAAAATAAAATCACTTGTTCATTTCTATCAATGGTTTCTCTTATTCTGTTTTCCAGTAAAGAGCTAAAAACTGATCTGTTGCCCATCTTAAACTCTTCTTTTAAATCAACTATTTCCACCTTAGGTAATTTCGAATTTACAGGTCTTTTCTTTAAAGTGACAATCTGATAGTCTCCTTGTGTCCCTCTGTAATATCTTTCTAAAGAAGGTGTAGCACTTCCAAAAACAACCTTAGAATTAGAAAACTCTCCTCTTTTTAAAGCTGCCTCTACCCCATTGTAACGGGGATCAGGTTCATTTTGTTTGTAGGATGTCTCGTGCTCTTCGTCCACAATAATTAGACCAAGATTTTTAATCGGAGCGAAGACTGCACTTCTTGCTCCGAGAACAATATGTGTTTTTTCCTGCTGAAGTTTTTCCCAGGATTCCATTTTTTCTTTATCTGACATATTGCTGTGCCAATGAATAATTTCTTTATCAATTTTTTCCCTAATTCTGTTTACAGTCTGATTTACCAGAGATATTTCCGGAACCATGTAAAGAACACTTTTCCCTTTATTTAAAGTATCTCTAATTAATTCAATATATATCTCAGTCTTTCCACTACCGGTTACACCAAAAAGGAGTGAGGGTTTTTTTTCCTTTCTTATTCTTTCTAAAACTTCCTGTTGTTCGATGGTAAGTTTTGTAACATCTTTATACAAATTAAAGTTTTCTTTAGTATAAGCTTCCTCTATTGTTACTTCTTTTTTGCTTATAACTTTTTCTTTCAGAAATTCTCTTAACACTCCGGAATCATATAATTCATTTGTTTTTAAGTCTTCTAATAATATTTCTTTTTTTTCATGTAAAAACTTATATAGCTTTTCTTTTTTTGTTCCCTGGCGAATTTTTATTGAAGCTTCCGGATTGAAAATAATCATATTAAATATATTTTTTGCCGCAGGGAGAATAAAGTTATCTTTTAAATGAAGAAAATCATTTTCCAGCATATTATCAAAAATTCTTAATAAATCCTTATCCTTATTAATTCTAAAAAAAGCATTGTTTTTATCTTCGATTATTTTTATCAGCTTCTTTTCTGCTTCTGAAAATAACATTATTTGATTTTGATCTGCTTTAATTACAATTTCTTTTATTTTTTTTATTTTTGCAGATTCAGGAAAAGAAAGCTGAGCGACTCTCATAAGAGGGGTAAGATAATAGTCAGAAATATAGGAGTGAAGGGTTAATAGTTCTTCACTTATAACGGGCTTATCATCAAGTACCGTAATTATTTCCTTTAGTTCCTTGAAGGAACTGGTTTCTTTTACCTTATTTACTATCCCCAGAACTTCTTTATTAACTAAAGGAACAACAACTCTTTTCCCTGTTAGGTTTTTTTCTGAACCTTCAGGTATTTTATAATCTAAAAGGTCATTTCCACCAATATTAACTATTACTTCTGCAACCATTATCTCACCTCCCCGTAAACTAAAGGTACAAGTTTAAAAAGACCCCTGAATAAGGGGTCATTTTTTTATCAATTGCAATATTTCATCAATAATTTTTTGGGCAACTTCTTTTTTAGACATTAGAGGAAGATTAACCTCATGTCCGTCCGAAAAATACAAATTAACTTTGTTTGTATCTCCCTTAAAGCCAGCCCCAGCCTCAAGAATATCGTTAGCTACAATGAAATCAAGATTTTTCTTATTGACCTTTTTGTATGCATTTTCCTTTATATCATCTGTCTCTGCTGCAAAACCTACAAGAATCTTATTTCCTTTATTTTCTCCAAGATAGGCAAGAATGTCTGGATTTCTTTCCAGAAGTATTTGCATATCTCCATCTTTTTTCTTAATTTTTTGATCAGCAGCTTTTTTAGGGCGATAGTCTGCAACAGCAGCGGATTTTATTACTATATCTGAATCCTCATAATTTTCCACTACTTTTTCATACATTTCCAAGGCAGATTCTATATTTATAACCTTCACACCAGCAGGAGCAGTCAAATTTGTTTTCCCAGAAACAAGAGTAACTTCAGCTCCTCTTCTTGCTGCTTCTTCAGCAATGCTGTAGCCCATTTTCCCAGAAGAGTGATTCGTAATATATCTTACAGGATCAATTTTTTCCATAGTAGGTCCTGCTGTAACCAAAACCTTTTTGCCCATCAGATCTTTTTCTACTTGAAGAATTCCAATAAGCTGGTTAACAATCTTTTCAGGTTCCTCTAATTTACCCTTCCCCGTGTAGCCACAGGCAAGCATGCCTTCTGCTGGTTCTATAAACATGTAACCATGTTTTTTTAGCTTCTCAACATTTTCTTGATAAATTGAGTTTTCAAGCATATTTACATTCATTGCGGGAGCAAATATAACTGGAGATTTTGTAGCCATTATTGTTGTGCTTAAAAAGTCATCTGCAATACCATTAGCAACTTTGCCAATAATATTTGCTGTAGCTGGTGCAACAAGATAAGCATCAATAGCATCTGCAAGACCAATATGTTCCACATTCCATATTTTTGGTTCCTGGAACATACTTACTGTTACAGGATTGGATGTTAAGGTTCTTAATGTAAGAGGTGTTATAAACTCCGTTGCAGATTGTGTCATTACACAATGTACATCTGCACCTAGTTTTTTTAACCTGCTTGCTATTTCTGCTCCTTTATAGGCCGCTATGCCACCAGTTATTCCCAGGGCAATTACTTTTCCTTTAAGCATTTTCTCTCCTTATCTTACAACAATAATTTTTTCTTCATTTATTTCATTAAGCGCCATCGTTACTGATTTATTAGAATACTTCTCAACGTCAACTAATGGGGAATCTCCATCCACAATTTGCCTTGCTCTTCTTGCTGCTGCAATAATAAGACTGTATTTACTGTCTACTCTTTTTAACAAATCATCAATATATGGTCTGTTCATTATTTCTCCCCCTTGTTTAGCAAATTCATAATTTCATGGTTTCTGCTTGTTTTTAATTTCTCTGCTGTAATAATAGCTTCCACCTCATAAACAGCTTCTTCTATTTTATCATTAATGATTACATAATCATAGTTAGGCATATTTTTAAATTCTTTCTCAGCATTCCCTAATCTTTTTGCTATTTCCTCAGGTTTTTCAGTACCTCTGAAAGTTAATCTTTTTCTTAATTCTTCCATTGAGGGAGGAGCTATAAATATAAACACTGCATCATGCATCTTTTCTTTAATTTGCATTGCACCCTGTGGGTCTATTTCAAGAATACAATCGAATCCTTGATTTAAAATGTCTTCAACATAGTCTCTTGGTGTACCATAGTAATTATCGTATACCAAAGCATATTCAAGAAACTTCCCAGCTTCAATTCTTTTTTCGAACTCTTCTTTACTTAAAAAGAAATACTCCCGTCCTTCTCTTTCTATTACCCTTGGTTTTCTGGTAGTAGCCGAAATAGAGTACTTCATATTGTCCAGCCTCTTGCGCACTTCATGACAAACGGTGCCTTTTCCTGCGCCTGAGGGACCTGATAAAACCAGCAGAATGCCTTTCCTCTTTAACAAAATATACCTCCAAAATTAAAAATTATTTAATCTACTCAATGTTTTGAACCTGCTCACGAACTTTTTCCAATTGAGCTTTCATTTCCACTACAAGTAGTGATATTTCTGAATCATTTGCTTTTGAACCAATTGTATTAATTTCTCTATTCATTTCCTGAATTAAAAAATCAAGTTTTCTTCCTACCTGGTCTTCTAAATCCAGATTTTTCATAAACTGGTTAAAATGGCTGTCCAGTCTGACTAATTCTTCGGTAATGCTTGATCTGTCTGCAAAAAAAGTTACTTCATTTTCCAGACGATCTTCATTTATTATTTCTTTTTTTTCAAGAAGTTCTTCTATTCTTATTCTTAATTTTTCTTTATATTCTAAAGTTACTTGAGGACTTCTGACAGCAATTTTTTCCTTCATTTCTTTTAGGTCTTCAATTCGCTGCAGAAAATCTTCTTTTAAGTGTTTTCCTTCTTCAATTCTCATCTTTTTATTTTGTTCAAGAGCATCCCTTAGAATTTCTTCATAGTGAACCCATATCTGATCAATATCTTCCTCTTTTTCTTCAATACTGATAATTTCAGGAAGAGAAATTATTTTTTCTAAGGACAAATTATTTTCAATTTTTAATAACTCTCCTAATTCATTTAGTGAATTATAATATGTCATGGCAACTTCTTTGTCAACTTTGACATTAACATCTTGCTGCTCAACATTCTTTACTTTTACAAATACTTCAACATGTCCTCTTTTTATATATTCCGAGATGATTTTCCGAACATTTTCTTCCATCTTCAGATATTTTCTTGGATGTCTAAGGCTTACTTCCAGATAACGATGATTAACGCTTTTTAATTCAAGGGAAAATCTTTTTCCTAAAGCTTCTTTTTCTCCCCTGCCATAACCTGTCATACTTTTAATCAAAAAACAACACTCCTCACCAATTTTGTACCTTATATAATACCATAAAAAGTAAAAAAAGAAGCAGATAAATCTCTGCTTCTTTGCAAATCTATATTATTTTTTAAAATTCAAATTTCTCAAATTCTTTTTTAATTCTTTCGAAGGCTTCTTTCATTCTTTTTTGGTCAACTGTCAAGGATATTCTAAAATATCCTTCCCCTGCCTGTCCATATCCAAGGCCTGGAGTAATAATAACTCCTGTTTTTTCCAATATTTCTTCAGCAAAGGTTGATGAATCATATCCCTTTGGTACTTTTGCCCAAATGTAGAAACTTCCTCTGGGTGCTTCTATTTCCCATCCTAATTCTTTCATTGAGGAAATTGCTTCGTCTCTTCTTTCTTTATAGACTATCTGATTTCCTCTAATTAGACTTTCTGCATTTTCTAATCCTGTAACAGCTGCTTCCTGAACTGCCTGGAAAACCCCTGAGTCAATATTTGATTTTATAGTTGTTAAGGCTTCAATAACATCTTTTCTTCCTGCAGCATAACCAATTCTCCAGCCAGTCATATTGAAAGGTTTAGAAAGAGATCCGAATTCAATCCCTACATCTAAAGCTCCTTCCGCTTCAAGAAAGCTTATTGGTTTATCTTGATCGTCATAATAAACTTCAGTATATGCTGCATCATGACACACTATTATATTGTGCTTCTTAGCAAAAGAAACCACTTTGTTAAAGAAGTTAATGTCTGCAACTGCTCCTGTTGGGTTGTTTGGATAATTGATAAACATAAGTTTTGCCTTATCCGCAATATCGGCAGGTATTTTATCTAAATCTGGCAAAAAGTTATTTTCTTCCATTAGAGGCATAATGAAAGATGTTCCTCCTGCTAACAGTGTTCCTATACCATATACAGGATACCCTGGCTCAGGTACCAAATTAACATCCCCTGGATCCACATAACATAAAGAAATATGGCCTATACCCTCTTTTGATCCAATTAAAGATACAACTTCAGTTTTAGGGTCAAGCTGAACATTATGTCTTTTCTTATAATAATCTGTAACCGCCTTGCGGAAAGAAAGCATCCCAGCACTTGAAGGATATTGGTGATTTGCTGGATTTTGGGCAGTCTCTGCAAGCTTGTCAATAATTACTTTAGGGGTTGGTCTGTCTGGATCCCCTATCCCAAGACTAATTATATCAACACCCTGTTCTTTTTTTTCTGCAATCTTTTTTTCTATTCTGGCAAAAAGATACGGTGGTAATTCTTTTATTCTTTTAGCTTTCATATTATTTCTCCTTTAAAAACCAGCTCTGCCGGTCCTGTCATATATATTTTTTTCTTATCAGGCCATTCTATTAACAAGGTCCCCCCGGATAATATAACCTCAGCTTTCATACTTGTCTTATTATTAATTACTCCTGCTACCAGTGTTGCACAAGCCCCCGTGCCGCAGGCAAGAGTTATTCCTGCTCCTCTTTCCCAAACCTTCATTTTCATTGTTGAGTCATTAATTACCTGAACAAATTCTACATTGGTTTTGTGAGGAAACATTGAATCATTTTCTATTATTGGTCCCCATTTAGAAACATCTATTTTATTAAGATCTTCAACAAAAATTACACAATGAGGATTTCCCATATTTACTTTAGTTATTTCAAAATCTATTCCAGCAAATTTTACAGTTTCAGGTAAGCTAAATTCAGGAACTCCCATATCTACCTTTACTCCAATTACTATTTCTCCTTCGGTTATAATTTCAGGAATGATTGTGCCCGCCAGAGTTTCTACCTCAATTATCTTTTTAGATACAATCTTTTCTTCATAGACAAATCGGGCAAAGCATCTTATTCCGTTACCACACATTTCCGGTTCAGAGCCGTCTGGATTAAAAATTCTCATTTTTATGTCATTTTTCTGTGAAGGGAGCACCAAGATCAATCCATCGGCACCAACTCCAAAATTTCTATCACATATTTTTACAGCTAACTGGCTGTAATTTTCGGGTATACTCTCTGTAAAAGTATTAATTATCACAAAATCATTTCCTGCACCTTGCATCTTTACAAAACGCATTACAGCACCTCCTCTTATTGTCAAAGGACAAGTTATAACATATCATACAGTGGATCCCCTTTTTTTAAAATAAAAGAGAGGGATGTATTTTGTATATTTTTTGTATATCTGTATAAGGAGAAGAAAACATGCCATTAGACGGTTTTACTATATCTTTTTTATGTAAAGAAACTGAAGGTTTATTAAAAGGTTCCCGGGTGGACAAAATATATCAGATGGATAATTATTCATTAATATTAAATTTAAGAAACGAAGGGAAAAACCATAAACTCTTTATTTCCGGACATCCTCAAATGGGACGTTTTTGTTTGACAAATTCAAAATATGAAAATCCAGAAACTCCCCCCATGTTTTGTATGGTACTTAGAAAATATCTTGAAGGGGGAAAGCTTCAGGACATCAGGCAACTCGGTATGGAAAGAATTGTTCATTTTGTTTTTGAAACTATAAACGAACTTGGAGACAGAGTTAACAAAGTCTTGGTTGGGGAGTTTATGGGAAAACACAGTAACATTGTTTTGGTAGATGAGCAGGAAAAAATTATTCACGATTCCCTTCAGCGATTTCCTCTTTCAGAAAATAGTTTTAGAGAAATAATGCCTGGTAAAAAATATTATAATCCTCCCGCTCAGAACAAATTATTAATGAGTGAGATTAATCTCCCTGTAATCAAAGAACAATTCATCGAGAATTTTCTTGAGCATACTGCGGAAAAAGCAGTGTTATCAATGGTCTCTGGAATTAGTCCTGTTTTTGCCAGGGAAATTTGCAGTAAAAGCGGGATTAATGGAGATACTTCTGTAGAATTTCTAGGTGATATCGACTATCAGCGCCTTGAAAATACTATTATTAATTTAAATAATTTGCGGGAAACTAACCAATCTCATCCTGTTCTGGTGAAAGATGGAGAAAGATTTGTTGATTTTACTCCTTTGGAATACGAAGTTTATCAGGAATTTGAAAATATTTCCTATGATAATATGAATACCTTAGTTGAAGATTTTGTTGGTGGAAGAGACAGGCTAAATAAAGTTCAGCAAAAAAAGGATCACTTAAAAAAAGTTATTGATAAAGAAGTTTTAAAGCTTGAAAAAAGATTCGATCTTAATCAAAAGAAAATTAAAGATTTTGAAGACGGGGAGAAATACAGAATTATGGGAGATCTCCTTACTGCAAATCTTTATCAGATAAAACAAGGTAAAGAAGCTCTTGTTCAAAATTATTATTCCCCTGAACAAGAGGAAATTATTATAAAAATGGAAGAAAATCTAACACCTAATCAAAATGCTCAAAAATATTATAAAAAATATAATAAAGCTAAGTCAGGAGCAGATTATGCCAAAATCCAAATGGACCTTATTTCTGAGGAAATGAGTTATCTGGATAGTATCCTTACCAGTATTGACAGTGCTCAAGACTTAAAAACTCTGGATGAGATTCAAAAAGAAATGGTAGAGGAAGACTATTTGAAAAAGGATCTTAAGGAGAAAAAAGGGAAGAAGAAAGATAAAGAAGTAGTCCTGGATAAAAGTGAGTTTATGGGATTTGATATATATGTAGGACACAATAACAAGCAAAATGATTATCTTACTATGAAGTTCGCATCATCTTCAGATTTATGGTTCCATGTTAAAGACATCCCGGGATCTCATGTTCTTGTGAGAAATCCTAACAGAGAAGAAATTCCTGAAGAAGTTATAGAAAAAGCCGCCCTTTTGGCAGCAAAAAACAGTAAAGGGAAAAATGCAACAATTGTTCCCGTTGACTATACTATGAAAAAACATGTAAAAAAGCCAAAAGGCTCCAAGCCCGGCTTTGTAACCTACGAAAATGCCAAAACAATTCAAATTCGCCTTTAGCGAAGAAAATGGGACGCTTCCAAAATCCGCGCTTTATCCACAGGATAAATTAATCCTTACCTTGTGGATAAAGCGAGCAAAATGGAAGCGTCCCATTTTCAGTTAATCAAATTTTGAAATTCTTTTGCTGCCTGGCTTGTGGTTTCTGGATAGTCTTCCAGCTGATAACCCAAGCCTAATTCTTTGTACTTGTAGCTTCCCATCTGATGGAAAGGCAGCACTTCAAATTTAACAAGATTATCAATGCTCAACAATATATTTTTAATTTTTTCTATATCATCCAACTGATCATTTAAACCACTTATCAAAACATATCTAGCCCATACTTTTTTATTATACTTATTTAAAATTCTTATAAATTCAGGAAGATCATATCTTTCTCTTCCCGTAGTTTTTCGATAATTTTCTCTGTCTGAACCTTTAATATCCAAAATTATCTGATCCGAAAGTTCAATTATTTTTTCCAGTTTTTCAGTATTTGAAAGTAATATCCCCGAGGTATCAACTGCTGTGTTGATACCTTCTTCCTTGCACTTCTGAAGAATTTCTATTAAAAAATCTCCCTGCATTATTGGCTCTCCTCCGGAGAAAGTTACACCTCCCCCGGAAGCCTTATAATAATTTTTATACTTTAATATTTTTTCCATAAGTTGAGAAACTGTATATTCTTCACCCTTGCCAAACTCCCAAGTATCTGGATTGTGGCAATATATGCATCTTAAGGGGCATCCTTGAAAAAAAATAACCGTACGAATTCCTGGCCCATCAAAAAAACCACTTGTTTCTATTGAATGTATATTAGCTTTTTTCATATTTTATCAGCAACCCATTGTATAGTGGAATGTCCTGTTAATTACTTCGCGTTTTTGCTCTTCTGTAAGTCTGTTAAAATGCACCGCATAACCGGAAACTCTAATGGTCAGGTTAGGATATTTTTCTGGATTTTCCATCGCATCTATAAGTTTATCTCTTTGAAGTACGTTAATGTTTAAATGATGTCCACCTTGTAAAAAGTAACCGTCAATTAAAAATGCAAGTTTTTCCGGGCGAGATTCTGTCTCTCGGGATAAAGCATCTGGAACAATAGTCAATGTATTCGATACTCCATCCTGACATACACATTTATATGGTATTTTTGCAACTGAATTTAATGAGGCAAGAGCCCCGGACATATCTCTCCCATGCATTGGATTCGCTCCTGGTGCAAAGGCTTCTCCAGCCATTCTTCCGTCTGGAGTTGCTCCTGTTTTCTTACCATAAACTACATTGGAAGTAATAGTAAGAACAGAAAGTGTATGCTCTGCATCTCTGTATAGAGGGTGCTTTTTTAATTCCCCAACAAAATAGTGAAGAACTTCAAGGGCAATATTATCTACTGCATCATCATCATTACCATATTTAGGGAAATCACCCTCAGTAGTATAATCCACAGCAATTCCGTTTTCTCTTACCGGCTTAACCTTTGCATATTTTATTGCACTTAAAGAGTCCGCCACCACAGATAGTCCTGCAACTCCAAATGCCATATACCTGTGAACACTGTTATCATGAAAAGCCATCATTATTTTTTCGTATGCATACTTATCATGCATGTAGTGAATAATGTTCATTGCATTAACATATTGTTCTGCAACATACTCAAGAACTTTGTAATAGTTATTTTTCACCTTATCGTAATCAAGAATTTCATCTTCGATCTTTTCGATTCCCTCAATAATCTTTTTGCCACTTTTTTCATCAATTCCGCCATTTATTGCATATAAAAGAGATTTCCCAAGATTACATCTTGCACCAAAAAACTGCATTTCCTTGCCCACCCTCATAGCAGATACACAACATGCAATTGCATAATCGTCACCATAAATAGGCCTCATTAGATCGTCGCTTTCATACTGAATAGAGTCAGTTTCTATTGAAACCTTAGCACAATATTCTTTAAAACCCTGAGGAAGATTTTCAGACCAAAGTACAGTAAGGTTTGGCTCAGGTGCGGGACTTAAATTTGTCAGAGTATGAAGTATTCTAAAAGAACTTTTTGTTACCAAGGTTCTGCCATCTTCTGACATACCTCCAACTGATTCGGTTATCCAATTTGGGTCTCCGGCAAAAAGTTCATTGTAATCAGGGGTACGAAGATGTCTTACGAATCGAAGCTTCATTACAAGCTGATCCATAAGCTCTTGAGCCCCTTCTTCAGTAAGCTTACCTTCTTTAATATCTCTTTCAAAATATATATCCAAAAAAGTACTTATTCTGCCAATGCTTGTTGCTGCCCCGTTATTTTCTTTCACCGCTCCCAGATAAGCAAAATATAAAAACTGTACTGCTTCAACAGAGTCTTTAGCTGGCTGACTAATATCAATGCCATATTCCATTGCCATTTTCTTTAGTTCTTCCAAGGCTCTGATTTCTTCTGAAATTTCTTCTATTCTTCTGATATTATTTTCATTTATTACTTTTAACTCTTTTTTATCTTTCTTCTTTTCTTTAATCAGCAAGTCTGCACCGTATAAAGAAAGTCTTCTGTAATCTCCAATAATTCTGCCTCTTCCATAGGCATCTGGAAGACCCGTTAGAATTGCAGCACTTCTAAGGTTTCTGATTTCATCTGTATAAACATCAAAAACACCTTTATTGTGAGTTTTTCTAATTGTGTCAAATACATCTAAAACCCCATCTTCAGCTTTATAACCATAAGCTTCAAGGGATTCTTCAACCATTCTTAATCCCCCAAATGGGTTCATCATTCTTTTTAAAGGAGCATCTGTCTGAAAGCCTAAAATTAATTCATTATCTTTGTCCAAATATCCAGCTTTAAAATTATTAATTCCGGAAATATTCTTTGTATCAATATCAAGAACTTCCTTATCCAGTTCTTCTTTCAAAAGCTTTTCAGATTTTTCCCAAAGTCTTTTTGTTTTTTCAGTAGGCTCGGCTAAAAAGGATTCATTACCTTCATAGGGAACAAAATTTGACTGAATAAAATCCCTTACATCTATTTTATTATTCCAGTTTCCTGCATTAAATCCATCCCATTGTTTGAACATTCTAAAAATTACCTCCTAAAAATAAAATCCCACCTGGGCATACAACTCAAGTGGCCCAGGCGGTCGGCAAAATTAATATCATACTTCCATGTGGTTAATTCCACTTCCGCCAGTCGTACGATTATATATTGTGTTTTATGATGATAATTTAACAGTATTTCTGTTAATTGTCAACTGGTTTTATTACCTGGTACTATATGCATAAAAAATCCTGTAGAAATAGTCTTGAGAGTCTCCTTTATTTAATTTATCCTCAGGATCAATAAATACTTCAATTATATTATTTCCTAAAGTAAGACCTTTCAGGGGTTTATCAATCCTGACTACATACTGTTCCCCGGCTTTCAAACCCGGAATTTCAACAGACTCTGACTTATTTCCTTTTACAACAAAATCCACATTAAAAGCCTCATCTATATCAACCTCACTCTTGTTTTCCAAAATAAAATACGCATAGAGATCTTTATTAGTGTAAAAACGAGAAGGTTCCAACTTTTCTTCTTCTAAATTTAAATCTTTCTTTTCAGATAAGAAAATTAATTCTTTCCAGGAGCTTCCAGCATTTAAATAATGTTCCTTCCGTCCTGTCATTTCCAACAGAGCTACTTCAACTTTTGGTTTTCCCTCCATAGAATTAAATCCCGCAGCCTGAGAATTTGCATCCGCCTTATCTTTATATGCGGTTATGAATTCCCTTAAATAAAAGACCTTTAAGTCTGAAGACATTGCCACCTGGTAACCAAACGTTTGTGCAACAAAATTCATAGGAACCATGGTTCTATTCGAAATTATTACAGGAACTCCACCAAGCTGCTTTGGATTCCCATTAATATAGGCCGTATCAGAGCCAATTTTCGTTTGAATATAAAGTCCGCTTTTTTCTCCAGTAACAGTCATTTTTTGATGGTCAAAAGAAATATTCAAACCCAGCTCCTGATAAAACCTGTAAAGAGGAACATAAATCTGCCCCTGTATAATTCTTGGTTCTACTTCAAAAGATACTGGGTTACCTTCTATCTGTACTTCCCAGAGAATCGAATATGCACTTGTAAAGAAGCAAATAAATAAGAGTAAAGTTATAATTTTTTTCTTCATTGTTCCTCCCTGAAATTATTTAATATAAGTTGTTAAACTACCTAATTTATCTATTTCACAGCGAATTACATCACCAGATTTAACAAATTTATATGGTTTGAAGCCAAGACCTACTCCTGATGGAGTACCTGTTAGAATTACATCCCCTCTTCTAAGGGTAAGACCTCGGGAAAGATCGCTAATTACACGAGGAATCGAAAAGACTAAATCTTTTGTGTTGGCATTTTGTCTTAACTCATCATTAACATAACATTTCAACTGAAGTCCCGAGGGATTTTCCAACTCATCAGCGGTAAGAATGTATGGTCCAAGAGGAGCATAATTATCAACAGATTTACCTTTAAACCACTGTCCATGTTTTCCTTGAAGATTTCTAGCAGAAATATCATTGGCAATAGTATACCCAAAAACATAATTCAATGCTTCATCTTCTTTTATATCTTTTCCTTCTTTACCAATTATAACCGCTAATTCAACTTCATAATCAACCATTTTTGTAAGTTCTTCATCGTATGGAATAATACCCTTGTCTTCCAAAGCAGGGTAAGCAAGTTTGCTAAAATATACGGGGAATTTTGGTACTTCAGGTTTTTTTTCTGTTTCAGTAAAAGCTACTTCTTTTGCATGATCTGCATAATTCATACCAAGACAAAAGAAATTTCTTCTTGGGTATCTGACAGGAGCAAGTATTTTTACATCATTGATTTCATAAATCTTACCTTGATCCAAATCCTGAATTAATGGAAAATTAATAATATTATCTTTTTCTCCAACAGCATCAATTAAATCAAGCATATTATTAAGGGATTTACCCTGAGAGGATATTATTTCAATAACACGGTCACCCTCAAGGATGCCTGTTTTTTCTTTTCCCTCAGTCTGAAATGTTACTAGTTTCATATTTATCAGCCCCTTTTTTATTCTTATTATTTAATTATAATACTTTATTAAATAAAAAAAACCCCGTCTTAAAAACGGGGCTAAATTTTGAAAATTATTATTAAATTACATTATTACAAGTTTAACCATTGTAATGTTTTCCAGCTGTCCAATTTTTTCCAAAGATTCTTTGGAACACTCATTATCTATACCCATTACCATTAAAGCTTTTTTAGTCTCTAAATCTCTTCCTACCTGCATTGTAGCAATGTTAATATCTTCCTGTCCAAGAATTGTTCCAAGTTTTCCAATTACCCCAGGAACGTCAAGGTTTTTAATAAACAGCATATATTTACTTGGAGTAAGATCCATTGAGTAACCTTCAATTTCCAATATCTTAGCCTCTCCCTTTGCATCAACATTACCTGCAATTGAAAATTTATCAGTTTTTGTTTTAATGCTGATTTTTACAAATTCATTGTAGCCAGCATATGGTTCTTCACTTTTCTTTTCACCAATTGTTATTCCTCTTTGTTCAGCAATAAGCTTTGCATTAACATAGTTTACTTTATCAAGAATTACAGGTTCCAATACTCCCTTAACCGCAGCAAGAGTAAGCATTTCTGTTTCCTGAGAAGCCAGTTTACCATAATATTTTACTGTTATAGTTTCAATAGCTTCATTTCTTAACTGGAAGTATATTTTGCCAAATTTTTCCAAAGCAAGAATATACGGTTTTAAAGCAGCCATATGTTCTCTGTTTAGTGTTGGTAAGTTAACAGCATTTGCAACTACTTCGCCTTTTAGTGCTGCTATTACCTGGTTTGCAATAGTAACACCAACATTTTCCTGTGCTTCATCTGTATCAGCACCAATATGAGGGGTTACAACAACATTAGGTCTTCCCATTAAATTATGATTACCACTTGGTTCTTTTTCATGAACATCAAGTGCCGCACTTCTCACTTTTCCATTATCAAGATACTTTATCAAGGCTGACTCTTTAATTATTCCTCCCCTTGCATCATTCACAAGACGGATTCCCTGCTTCATTAACTCAAACTGCGGCTCATCTATCATTCCATTTGTTTCAGGAGTTTTTGGCGTGTGTATAGTGATAATGTCAGACCTCTTAAGAAGTTCTTCAAGGGTCTCAACTTTTTCTGCACCAAATTGTTTAAATCTTTCATCTGTTATATATGGGTCATAAGCAATAACTGTAGTTTGGAAAGCTTTTAATCTTGTTGCCACAAGAGATCCAATTTTCCCCAACCCAATTACACCAATAGTTTTACCAAATAGTTCTGTACCTTTAAAAAACGAACGATCCCATTCTCCCGATTTTAACTGACGATCTGCAGCTGGGATATTTCTTGCGGAAGCAAGTAAAAGAGCAACTGCATGCTCAGCTGCGGATACAGTGTTACTTTCAGGAGTATTAGCTACAACAACTCCATATTTTGTTGCTGCGTCTAAAACAATATTATCAATCCCGTTTCCCGCTCTGCCAACAACTTTTAATTTTGTAGCTCTGGATAGAAGTTCTTCATTAACTTGTGTTGCGCTTCTAACTATCAAAGCATCAAATTCACCAATTACATCAAGAAGCTCCTGCCGGCTCATCTTCGTACCATCAACTACCTCCAAAGATTCTTGTAAAACCGCCAGACCCTCATCAGACATAGTTTCAGATACAATTACTTTAAATTTTTCCATTTGAAGAATAGCCCCCATTCATTTTTTAATTCCTCCCGGGAAAAACAAATGTTTTCTCAGAAAAAACTTTTACATATTATAACACAATAACTTCTCCTTTCAAGCCTGAAAACTATTTGTAATGATAATATTTTCAGAAAATTCGGAAAAAGTATTGACTTTAAAACTTTTTTATTGTAATATCTAGATAGGGAAAGAGTCATAACTCTTCCTGAGGTGCAAAACTTATAATTCCCTCCATCTTGAACTCTAAGAATTCAGAGGAAAGATTCCAGAAAATTGAGTTTGGAGCGACTTAAGTGCTCATGTAAAAAAAGTTTTCAGCATTCAAGGGGCAATGAAAATGGAGGAAAACTAAGAAGCAGCACCTAATAATATAAAGGAGGTACTGAATTTGCAGTACAGCCACTTATTAGAGGATCCGGCGAAGGTTTAAACTGACTTACTGAAGTTAGAATAAACGAATAGCCGGATTCCTTTTTTTATATAAAACTGTTATAATGCCCATACTAAAAAAACTAAATAAAAAGGATGGGAAAAATGAATAATACATCTATTACAAGAAAACTCACTTTAACTGCTCTTATTTCTGCCTTAGTAACTGTATCAACTATGATTATTCAAATTCCGATTCCCAGTGGATATATTCACGGGGGCGATACAATAATCATTTTCGCCGCTGTCTTCTTTGGTCCCTTTTATGGTGCAGTAGCTGCCGGAATTGGATCAATGCTGGCAGACATACTTTCCGGATATGCAGTTTGGGCATTTCCAACTCTTATTGTTAAATCTGTAATGGCTCTAATTATTGGGTACATTGCCTATCAGGGAACTGAACCTGTATTTAATATAAGAACATATACTGGCATAATTTTCGGTATTATCTGGATGGTTTTAGGCTACTATATCTTGGGAGGACTAATTGTAGATAGTTTTGAAATAGCATTTGCTTCAATTCCCTTTAATATTATTCAGGGCATTGGAGGAATGATAATTTTTATTCCAATCGGTCTTGCCCTAAAAGGTAAAATCAAATTTTAAAGTTTTAAATTATCCACGGAAAGAAATAGTGAATAAATATAGCAAAAACTGTAACCAAACCTCCGGCTTTGTGGAATGACCTCCATTTTGTCCTGAGGTTTTTTGTTTTTCCCGCAAAAAATGTTAATAACATATATATTAAAGATATGATTATTAAACTACCTGTATGAAATCTAAAACCTCCCAGCATAAGGTACCCATGATAACTTCCAAGTATGATTGAAGCAGAAGCAAAAAGCGGATGAATTTTCCTTAGAATTTTATAAATCTTCTTATAAACAGGATTTGGCTTTTTTGAAAGGTTCTTTACAAAGAAATACTTGTATACTGCAAACAGCACTACCCAAAATAGCAGGAACAAAGTAAAATACCCTAACAGCCCTGGACTAACCGGCATTCTCATCACCCTCATTTCCTTTTATATTACTTTCTTTACAATATATATAATTACCCACAATTTCATTAACATTAAGCTGAACTTTAAAAAAATTATCTCCAATATTTTTAACTACATAATTTATATAGTTAATATTGTCATAATAACTGAATTTCCGTACATTTATGTTTCTTAACTCTTTATAAATTGAATCTGCTTTCCCTCTGTTTTCTTCTATAGCATTAATATATCTCTCATCACCAGTTTCAATAATCTTTTTACATAGTTCTATAGTTTCAACAATAACTTCTCCAAGATCATTTATTTTTTCATAAAAAAATTCTGGCAGAAAAATCTTATTTTCTTTTTTATATATAATGGTTTTTATTACATTCTGGGCATAATCCCCTATTCTTTCCAAGCTTTTTATTGTGTCAAAAATAAAAAATGTGTTCTGGGAAATATCCCCTTCCTTGTGATCCCCGCCTTGAATTTGTACAGTATAATCTCTTATATTTTCTCTTAAAGTATCAATGGCATTTTCAAGTTTCTCGCCCTTGGTTACAAGAAGAGGCAAAGTATTTTGTGTACTGTTTAATGCTCCAAGAGCATTTTCTATACTTCCCTTGGCCAAATCAACCATATGAAGAATCTCTTTATTTATATTTTTATAAGCAAGATCGGGAGTTTGCAAAAGACTTATGTCCAAATTAACCCCATAGATACCATTTTTATCATCTTCATCAGGTTTAACAAATTTTTCAACTACATCTTCCAAAAAACTAATAATTGGAATAAATGCCAAGGCATATCCAATTCTAAAATAAGCATTCAAAGATGCCACTTTCATTTTCCCATCCAGTAAATCCCAATTTCCTAAAAAAGCATCGTATATAAATTCAATACTATTCAGAAAGAAACCAGAAATAAAGAGGGGCATAAAGAAAAGTGCCCCAACTATGTTAAAGAGAAAATGAAAGAACGCTGCCTTCCTGGCCTCTACCCCAGTATTTAAGCTGGCAAGTCCTGCTGTTATTGTAGTACCAACAGCACTACCCAAGAGAACTGGTACAAGCTGGTTTAAAGTTATTACTTCCTGATAAAACATTTCTTGCAGTATGCCTACCATTGCACTGCTGGATTGAACCAGAGCTGTTAAAAAAGTTCCTGCTAAAAGCCCTATAAAAGGATTTGTTTCCATAAATTCCAGTAAATAATTAAAATATTCGCTTTCCTTTAATGGATACATGCTCTCACCCATAAGATTCATTCCAAAAAACAATATACCAAACCCGAAAATAGCTCTTCCATATTCTTTCCTTATTTTGCTATTTCCCATCATTCTTAAAAACATTCCCAGGGCAACAAATAATAAGGAATAATTACTAATTTTAATCCCTATAATGAATCCAGTTATAACTGTTCCAATATTAGAACCAATAATTAGTGTAGCAGCTTGTCTGAAATTAATAAGACCGGCATTTAATAGTCCAATAATTAGTACTGTTGTTCCGCTGGATGACTGTATTAATGCAGTAAAGATGGCGCCAGAAAGCAAACCCCTAAAAACCGTTTTAGTGGAATGCTCTAAATAAAACCTCATTCTCTTTCCCGCTACCCTCTGTAAGGACTCGCTCATTGCCATCAAGCCGTATAAGAAAAAACCGAGTCCCCCAAGAAAAGAAATACTAATTAAAAAATAGCTGTCACTTTGTTCCATTTACAATCACCTGCTGAAAAACTATTTTGTTTTCTTTTTAAAAATATTTTTTCTTTCCTTAAATAGGGCAATCCCAGCTAAAATAGGGATACCAATAGTAACAATCATACTAATTTTATTTATGGTTTTTGTTTCAAGATAAACCTTTGTCATCCCTGATTTATTAATTTTCCAGGAGTACATGTTATCACTATCGTCTATTTCATCAGCATTATTTTCTTTCGCTTCATTAGGAAGTCTTACAGAAAATGACATTGTATTAAAAGATACTTCATCCAGTGATAATTCTTGTGCAATAAATTCTTTTACTTTATCAACATCATATTCAAAATCAAAAACATATTCTGTTGAAAGCCAGTTTTTTGAAAACTCAACTGGAATTCTTCCTTCTTCATTACCAAGGATTGAAGTAGGGTCAAAAATAGTTCTGAATTTAGGAAGATAAACGCTGGCATTAACAATTATAATTTCACCCATATCTCTTTGTTTCACAGTAAAAAGATTTTCCTCTAGCTTTTTAATGTATTCCTCAAGCAACTCAGGATCATAGTTCCTTTTATCTATAACCATTGCATATGACAGATCTCCAGACCCATCCCCATTTACTTTAATATCAACCTGACCGTCCACACAGCCTGAGCTTAATAAAGCCCCAACTAATAAAATTAGAATAAATATAACTTTCTTTTTAGACATTTTTCTTTTCTCCCTTTACTCTTTTTTCAATTTCCAATCCTGTTGGCGTAACTGCCAACCCACCTTTTCCTGTTTCTCTTAAAATAGCTGGTAAAGATTTCCCTATAGAATCCATTGCAGCTATTACCTCATCAAGAGGAATAACACTAGTTACACCTGCCACAGCCATTTCCGCAGAGACTATGGCTAAAGTAGTTCCCATAACATTCCTTTTAGCACAGGGAACTTCAACAAGGCCAGCTACAGGATCACAAACCAGCCCCAAAACATTCTTCAACACCATGGCTGCAGCATTTGAGGATGCCTGAGGACTCCCCCCCATAAGCTCTGCCGCCGCTGCCGCTGCCATTGCTCCTGCTGAACCACACTCAGCCTGACATCCGCCCTCTGCACCAGAAATTGAAGCACCCTTAGCAATGACTATTCCCAAGCCAGATGCTGTAAATAAAGCATCAATAATCTCTTCTTCAGAGGATCCATACTTTTCTATACAAGCTAACATAACAGCTGGTATTATTCCCGCTGATCCGGCTGTAGGTGCTGCAACAATTTTCCCCATGGAAGCACTAACTTCTGCCACTGCTAAAGCCCTGGCAGCAGATTTAAGATAAATATCATTATTATTATTTTTTTCCATGTAAGAAATAATCTTTTTACCCTCTCCACCTATGAGCCCTCCCATAGATATTTGAGGATTATTTAATC
The DNA here is from genome assembly GCA_009930175.1 of Clostridia bacterium. GTDB lineage: Bacteria > Bacillota > Peptococcia > Peptococcales > SKKY01 > SKKY01. The sequence continues at coordinate 337 of RZYW01000012.1, read as the reverse complement.
CAGAGTCAACAGCCCTTTTCATAACCTGCCACTGCTCTGACATTAATTTTACTATTTCGGCTATATCTTTTTCCTGCTTTTCTTCTTCCCATTCTTTAACTATACTGCTTATTTTACATTTTCTTTGATTAGCCTTCTCAACAATTTCACTAAAATAATTATAATTCATGTTTTTACACCTTTTTCTGAAATCTTTGTTTTATTATATCTCTTATATGGTTATAAATACACTAAGAAATTAAAAGGAGACCAGCTATTAAATGTCAAGGGAAAAAATAAAGATATTTAATGGATAAGGAATCTCCTTGTAGCATCAAAATCGCTATTTGATAATAGA
>RZYW01000011.1 GCA_009930175.1 Clostridia bacterium | reverse complement strand
AATTCCTTTACATCATCAGAAATAGTAATTACTGAGCCTCTGATTAAGGCTTCTATTTCTTTTCTTAATAAATTCTGATCTAGCAAAAAAATCCCCCCTTTTTTTTCGTTATTTACTCTTTACCATTATTTAGATAAATTTATGTTAAAATATATCCACAAAGAAATTGGTATTTTATTTACAGGAGGAGAACTATGTACGACTTTTTAATTGATATTTTTAAAACCTCAACTTTATTAAACAAATTGCCAGATAAAACTATAGCCGAAGCCTTCGAAGATGGAACTATTTTGTTAAATAAATATAAGAAATATGAATTAATTCATATTGAGGGAGAAATTTGTAATTCTATTGAAATAGTATTAGATGGAAGGATTGTAATCGATAATATTGATTCTGAAGGAGAAATTTTTCGTGTAACAGAATTAATTAAAGGTGATTTACTTGCAGGCAATATAGTTTTTCTAGATAATCCTAAATATCCAATGACGATTACTGCTACTTCTGATGTGACTCTGGCAGAAATTGAAAAAGAAAAACTTCTAAAGTTACTTAATGAAAATAAAAGCTTTTTAAAGGAGTTCTTAAAACTAATTGCTGAAAATTCGAAGAAACTAAATCAAAAAGTTAAAGAAAAAAGTAATATCCCTCTTCGACAGAAAATACTTGAATATCTTAATTATGAAAAAGAAAAGCAGAGAACAGAAGATATTATTCTACCCTATTCCAAAAAATTTCTGGCAGAAAAATTAGGAGTACAAAGAACCTCCCTTTCCAGAGAACTAAAAAAAATGGAAAAAGATAAAATAATTACTTTTAATAAAAGAACCATCCGAATTCTATAAAAAATTCAGATGGTTCTATTTTAATTTGAAATTGTTTCATAGGGCCATTGATTTATTCCCCCAAGATCATAAACATTTTTATAACCTAATTTTAATAATATTTTCACAGCAGAAATGCTTCTGTTTCCACTTCTGCAATATACATAAATAGTTCTTTCTTTATCGGGAATTTCACTTTCTGCACTTAACTCAAGTTTATCAAGAGGAATTAAAGTACTGCCAGGAATTCTTATTGTTTTGTTTTCTTCTACAGTTCTTACATCCAGTAAAATAATATCAGAATCATTTTCCATATTCTTTTTAGCATCTTCTGGAGATATTTTCTTTATATCTGAATTATTTGAGAATAATCCGAAATAAATTCCTGCAACTATAAATATCAAAATAATCAATATTATATTAATTGGTTTCAAATTCATTCTCCTCTTTAATTAGTATAACTAATTGCATCTTTTGGACAAACCTGCAGACAGTTACCACACTGTAAACATAAACTTTTATTTATTTCAGCTTTTCTGGTTTCTTTAACTTTTATTGCAGAAGTTGGACAACTTCTTTCGCAAATTTTACATCCAATGCATTTATTCAAATCAACCTTATGACTATAATAGGAACTTCTGCCAAATATTCTTTGCAAAAAGCCAAAGGGACAAATATGATTATGAAATAACTCTTGTTTAAAAAATATCGTCAGAAAAACTGATAGGAAAAGAAAAACCATAATTAGAGGGACGTCTTTATCCAAAAACCTTTTTGAAAAAATCATAATCCCAATAGTTATTAAAAAAACAACTAATTGAAGGTGTTTCCATTTTAAAAATTCAGGAATTTTATTTCTTTGAATACCAAGCTTTTTAGAAAATTTTTCTGTATAAATCATTAAGGTATTCATTGGGCATATGTACCCACAGAAAAATCTTCCAAAAATTATTGCTAAAATTAAAGAAAACGCAAATATTTTAAACCAGGTCTGTATATTTCCTTCCAAAAATAGAAAAACAAACAAAACTAAAAATATAATTCTAATAATATTGCCTAAATATTTCATACTATAATTCACCTCAAAAGAATTATAGCAAGGAGCAAAATACAATGTAGTTACCTTGGTAACTTTTTAGTCCCATTCAAGCAATCTTTTTTCTCCTGTAAGTTTTTGAATTTCAGAAATTTCCTGAGATACTTCTAATACACCTCTATAGATCCCTTTTCCATCTCTTATAGCAAAATACTCTATTAATAAAGTTTTCCCTTTTAAATTTATCCAAAATCTTGCAGTATCTCTTTCCCCATTTCGGAAGGATTCAATAATTTCTAATACAACATGAACACTGTCAGGTGGATGGCAATTTTCTACATCACGACCAATTATAGCCTGTGATCTTGGAAAAAACCGGTCTTTTGGTTTATTAAAATATCTAACCTTATTATTTTCATCAACATAAGTTAAATCTACAGGTAAAGAATCGAAGATCATTAAATATCTTTTTAAAGATAGTTCATTTGAATCTTCAGAAATTTCATTTTCTCTGTTGCTATGATATATAACAGGTTTTTCTATAATAAAATAGTCATATTCCAAACTTTGTTCCAGCATTTCCTTTTCTTCCTCAGAACTGATCATTTCTGAAACTACTGGGAAAAGAATTAATTCTTCTTTTTGAACTAATCCATATAGTACAAAGAATAATTTCCCCACTGCTTTGTTAATATCTTTATATTCTTTTTCTAAAAGGAGTTTATTAAATTCTTTAATACTTTTTCTTCCTTCATCATGTAAAGCCCACATGATTTTTAATCCATTAAAATCTTTATTTTTCTTTTCCATAATTGGAAATAGGATGTTCTCTTTCTTTGTATAATGTACGTGAAAGTCTTTTACTTCATTAAAAAGCTGATTAAATTTTTTATCAATAAACCAGTCTGATTTATTTTTTATTATTTCTTTCATTTCTTCCATTCTTTTTATTAAAGCTTCATTTTCTTTTATTAAATAATTTGAGAAAGTATCTATTTCTGGTTTTTCCCATTTATATTCCTTAAGATTTTTATAGAAAACATTAATAACTTTATCAAGATTTTTTAATACAGTATCAATACTCATTCCTTCATCAATTAAGTAATTGAATATTACAAAAGCATCTCTTGGAGTTACCTTTTCTATTTCTTCTTTATATTTTTCATATAGTTCTTTACCATTTCCATTTGAACTTAGTTCTTTTATATATATAATTAATTTTTCATTTCTCATCATGACATTAACCTTTTTTCACCTTCTAGTTCCATAATTGGCTTTATATTCTGGGTAATTTCAAGGGTGCCAAGATATTTACCTTCCTTATTCCTCACTGCAAAATATCTTATATAAACGAACATTTCTCCCATTTTTATCCAAAAATCTTCATGGTCCTTTTCACCAGACATTAGCTGTTTAACAATCTCTTCCACAACATGTACACTTTTTGGTGGGTGACAATTTTTCACTTCTCTTCCAAGTATTGTTTTAGGACGATCAAAAATACGCTCTTTACCTTGAGTGAAGTATTTAACTCTGTTATTTGCATCCACAAATGTCATGTCTAAAGGCAGTGTATTTAATATAGAATTAATTTCTTCTGGTAAAAGGGTTCCTGCATCGAAAAGAATACTTTTTCCATCATTATTATCATTTTTAATTTCAATATTTTCTATATCATCAGCCTTGGGTATCCATTTAACCGGTTCATTGATAAAGGAAAATCCGATTTCATTGCTTCCTTCTTCAATAGCCTTCCAATCTTCCTGAGAAAAAACCTCTGTAACCATTGGAAGTAAAATTTCCTCTTCTTTAAAAATCATTTCAATTAATTGCTCTACAGCTTCTCTTACGGAAGATACAGCCTCAGAAGAATCTTTCTTATCATCTGAAAGTATATTTATACTTTTTTTAATTTTTGCTCTGATTTCATCATCTACCCCCCACATAACTTGTGGCGGAGCAGTAATACCATGCTTTTCCATAAAAGGGAAAAACAACATTTCTTTCCTGCTATAGTGTTTATCAATAGAATATAGTCTTTCCATTGCTTCTTTTAATTGTATTTTTAATGAATTAGCTGAAGTTTTTTCATATTCTTCAGCAATTGGAACTATTTGGCTGGAAATAAATTCTTCGATAGCTTCATTTTCAATTATTAAAGTATGTCCTGGATGCCCTTCAGGGAAAGGATAAAAACCTTTATCATCTTTGTGTATTTCTTCTATGGAACCTTTAAATATTGATGCATGAACATCACAAAGTTTTTGAATTTCTTCAGGATTCATTCCTTCATTTATTAATGCTTGTTCCATTGCAGTTATTTCAGAAACATGAACACCTCCAAATTCTTTTTCGAATTCTTCCTTAACCTCTTCAAAATTACTTCCATCATGAAGTTTTTTTATTAATGTTTTTAATTTTTCCTGGCGATGTTCCTTATTATTAATTAACTCACTCATAACTGTTCCTCCCTTTCAACTATAAAACCATGTTTAGAAAATTCTTCTTCAATTTTAACCCAAGGTATACCTTTAATATTCGCACCTTTTTCAAGATTCATATATCTCCCTGCAGTTTGAAGCATCATAGGTTTTGTAATATCTTTGAAGCCGATTTCATCCATTATTATTGCAATAATTGGATATTTACTAACTAAGTTATAAATCGTTTCTTTTGAAGAAATTTTTTCCATAATTTTTCCTGCTTTCCTAAGGACTTTATTATAAAAAGTTTTTACCCTATCCCCAGAATAGTGAAACTAAATAAAATAATCCGGCCTTAGTAAGACCGGAAATAAGTAATATTTGTTGGTAATATTAAGATGAAAAGAATTAAAACTGTACTTCCCCTTGAGCTATATCATAATCTATTTCTTTTTCGCTTGCAGCAACAAAAATTGAACAAGCTGCATCTCCCACAACATTTACAGCAGTTCTTGCCATATCAAGAATACGATCAATTCCTGCAATAAGAACCAAACCTTCTAAAGGCAGCCCAACTGATTGCAAAACTAAAGTAAGCATTATAAATCCTGCTCCCGGGACACCTGCAGTTCCTATAGATCCCAGGGTTGCTGTAAGAATTATTGTAAACATTTGAGCTCCAGTAAGGTCAATTCCATAAACCTGTGCGAGGAACAGTGCGCAAACACCTTGGTATAAAGCTGTTCCATCCATATTTATAGTTGCACCTAAGGGAAGGACAAAGGATGAAATTTTTTCTGAAACCCCAAGGTTTTCTCTTACTGATCTAATCGTAACAGGTAAAGTTCCTGCAGAGCTTGTGGTACTAAAAGCTGTAATTGCAGCTGGAGCAATACCTTTAAAGAACTTTAAAGGAGATATTCCGGCAAACACCTTTGCAGTAACAGAATATGCTGCTATTGCGTGGATTATACAACCCAGGTAAACGACCCCAATTACTTTAATTAGTGGTAAAAGAACATCTAACCCATATTGAGCTACAACAGGGACGATTAAAGCAAAAACACCATATGGAGCCAGAGTCATAATAAATGCAGTGATTTTATACATAATTTCAGCTAAACTTTTAAAAAAATTTGTGAATGGATCTGCCATACCCTTTGGAAGAGCTGTTGCACCCAAACCTAAAAATAAAGCGAAGGTAATTACTTGTAAAATATTGCCATCAACCAACCCTTTTAGTGGATTACTTGGGAAAATATTTAAAACAGTATCCGTTATTGATGGAGCTTTAGCAGGTTCCTGAACAGCGTCAACAGGTAATGTTAAACCAGTTCCTGGTGAAAAAATGTAAGATAATGATAAACCTATAAATACTGCAATTGCTGTAGTTACAAGATAGTAGCTTAAAGTTTTACCCCCAATTCTCCCAAGAGTTTTAGGATCTCCAATACTTACTGTTCCAACAATTAATGAAGAGAAAACCAATGGCACGATAACCATTTTAATTAAGTTTAAAAAAAGCGTACCAAAAGGCTTAATGAAAGTATTTGCCAAATCCAAATTTCCCTGTAATAAAAAACCTGTGATAATACCAAGGATTAAGCCTAAAAATATTTTTGTAGTTAATCTTAATTTTTTCATTTTTTTATAACCTCCAAGTATAATTTATCTTTTTCTTTTATTAAGGCTTGATTGCTGGTGAGATTAATTATCCATGATTTAAAACCCTCTTCTTTTCCAACATCAACCATTATACTTAAAGTTACAAGATTTTCAAAATAAATTTTATCTAAAATAAAATCAGTTTCATTTATATCATTTTGAATTTTACCTAAAAAAGTATATTCAATTTTAACTAAAAATTCTTGAACTAGTTTTTTTTCAATTTTACCAGTTTCTTCTATTACCTGCGAAGCAGCTGCAGAATATGCTCTTATCAGCCCCCCTGCTCCCAGCTTAATCCCACCAAAATACCTTGTTACAACAATTACTGTATATTTTAAATCCTTCTTTTTTATAACTTCAAGAATTGGAACTCCCGCTGTCCCTCCTGGTTCACCATCATCATTAGCTTTCTGAATTTCATCATGATCTCCAATTAAATAAGCGGAGCAATTATGAGTAGCATCATAATGTTTTTTTTTAATTGAATGAATAAAATCTTGAGCTTCCTTTTCAGATTCAACCCTTTTTGCATATCCAATAAACCTTGATTTTTGAATAATTAATTCCGATTCACCATATTCATTTATCGTATAATACTTTTCTATCATTATTATTCCTCTTTTTCAACTAAATGCTTCCAATATCTTACTGGCATAAATGATTTTTGAAGTTTATTATTTTTTCTTTCTTTTATTGAAATGTGTTTAAAATATTTCTTCCATATTTCCTGAATTTCTATTTCTTTTGCACTTAATGGTGGAAGTTCTTTTTCTGTTAGATCAGATATAATCCATTCCTCTTTGTTATATAAAGCAGCTTTTAGTCTTTTTAAATCGTGAATTATCCAAAACTGATCTCCCAATCTTCTTGAAAAATGAGGTGCAATTAGTTCGGTAATATCATGATCTGGTTCAAAAGCCGCGTAATATATACCATTGTCCAGAAGTTTGAATCGAAGCAAACCTTTCATGCGGTGTTTTTCTTGTTTTACTTTCCATACTATATCATGAACTGGCTTAACATTTTCATCCACTAAATAATTATCTGTGTATTTCCCTTTTTTAAAAGCAAATTTTAAATAATAAAATGCCAGAATTCCTTTATCGAAATCTGAAGATAAAAAAAGATAATAAAGATTACTTAGTGTGCCTGTAGAAATTTTTTTTAAAACCGCATTATAAACTTTATCTGCCTTTTCCTGATTAACAGATATTTCCACAACTTCTGTATCTAATTGTAACTGAAAGTCTCTTAAATAATCAAATTTACTTATAATTTTAGCTGGTTTTTCAAGTGAATAAAAAGCTTCGTAAATTGCAGTTAAGAAACCTTGAAAAGTATTTTCGTAGACTAATATTTTCATAATCCTGACTCCTGAAAAATTTTAATTTGCATATCTGCAGGTTTTTTTTGAATAAGTCTGTTTCTCAAATTTTCCGGGTAAATGTATAAACCCTCTGAGTATCTGCCATTACAGGTAATAAAATATTTCGCTCGTTTTAAAACAACTCCCAGCTTTTTTAATCCCAGAAAATCAATTTTCCCAAACTTTCTCATTTTGATAATTTTTTTTGCTGATTTTACTCCAATTCCAGGAACTCTAAGTATTTCATTATATGAAGCTTTGTTAATTTCTACTGGAAAAAAATCAAAGTGTCTTATTGCCCAGTCACATTTTGGGTCAAGATCCATATCAAAATTTTGATTATCCTGGTCAAGTAATTCACTGGCTTTGAAACCATAAAATCTTAATAACCAGTCTGCCTGGTATAGTCTGTTTTCTCTTTTCATTGGAGGTGCCTGAATTAAAGCTGGTAAATTAGGCCCTTCATTTACCGGAACATAGGCAGAATAGTACACTCTTTTTAATTTAAAGTTATCGTACAACCCCTGGGAGAGGCTAATTATACTTAAGTCCGTATCATTTGTAGCTCCAACAATCATCTGCGTGCTTTGTCCCGCAGGCACAAATTTTTGTGAAAATCGATATTTTCCTTTCTCCTCCCCAATTTGCATCAGCCCTTGGGTTATTTGTGCCATAGGTTTGAAAATTTTCTCTTTGCTTTTTTGCGGCGCAAGTAAACGAAGGCTCTTTTCACTGGGTAATTCAATATTTACGCTCATTCTATCTGCCAGCATACCTGCCTTATTTATTAACAGTGGGTCTGCCCCAGGAATTGCTTTTACATGAATATATCCAAAAAATTTATATTCTTTTCTTAATATTTCCATAGTTTCAATTAGGTTTTCCATAGTCTTATCTGGATTTGGATATACTCCAGAGCTTAAGAATAAGCCTTCAATATAATTCCTTCTGTAAAAATCTATTGTTAAATCTGCCAGTTCTCTAGGGGTAAAAGAAGCTCTTGGTATATCATTGCTTATCCTGTTAATGCAATAAGCACAGTCATAAACACAGTTGTTTGTATATAATGTTTTTAAAAGAGAAATACATCTTCCATCTTCACTCCAGCTATGGCAAATACCGCTAAGTGCCCCATTCCCCACACCACCAGAATTTTTTCTGTTACTTCCGCTTGAGGAGCATGAAACATCATATTTTGCACTGTCGGCAAGAATTGCCATTTTTTTTACTGTTTCCATAGCCAATACCTTCCTTACACTAATTTCTTATGATTATTTTACACTATCAAAAGAAATTATACAAACATTTGTTCGCATTAAAAAAGCCCCTTTTAGGGACTTTTAATATAATTCATTATAAAATTTAAAACTATTATCTGTAAATTCTTTAGCAGAATACATTGCAGAATCTGCTTTATTTATTAAGTCATCAAGTTCGTTACTGTCCTGAAGGAAAATACTTATACCCAGACTGATTTTTACATTTAATTGATGTTCCTTATAATTAAATGGTTCATTAATAGAATTAAATAGTTTTTTTACTAGATCCTGGATATCATTTTTATCATTAATATTTTTTCTAACAATTACAAATTCATCTCCGCCAAAACGTCCCGCAAAATCATTTTTATCTATTACCTGTTTTATTTTTTTTGCAATAGTTTTTAATACGAAGTCCCCTGCATCGTGACCATATTTATCGTTATATATCTTAAATTTATCAATATCGAAGAAAAGTAATGCGAACTTGCTATGGTTTTTATTAGAAATTTTAATTAGTTTATTTAATTCTTCAATAATATGACGTCTGTTTGACAATTTTGTAAGGGGATCATTATTCGCTAAAAAAAGTATTCTTTCCTCAGCTTCTTTTCTTTCACTTATATCTCTTATAACATGAATTCTGATTAATTCATTATTAATAAAAGTCCCCTTTGAACTAACTTCTACAGGAAAAGATGAGCCGTCTTTTCTTATATGAACAGCCTCGAAGAAAACACCACCACTGTCAGCCATTTCCATTTGTTCATCAAATACATCCCTTTCCGAGGGATGACGAATATCATGAATAGTTAATTTAGTCATCTCTTCAGGAGTATATCCATAGGCAGCACATGCTGATGAATTAGCCTCTATTATTCTACCTTTTTCTTTTACGTAAATAAGTATATCTTTCGCACTTTCAAATAAAAGCTTATGTTTAATATAGGTTTCATTTACTTTTACTATACTGCTTACATCATTAAAAAGAATTACAAAATCATTTGAATCAGGGGATAATACAGTTAATAAATAATTCCTTTTACTAAAATAGAATTCACTTTCAAGGCAATTATCCCCATTTAAATTTTGAGAATGAATTAAAAAAGTTCTTAGTGAATTATAGTCTTCTGGGAAAATATCCTTTATATTGTTTCCTATTATTTCATCACAGGTTTTATTAAAAAGCATTGCAAAAGCATTATTACATCTTTCCAGATTAAAATTTTCAAAACCACAGGACTTATCACAATCCCTTTTAAAATATGCAAAGGGTATGCAAATTTGGGCGAACACCTTAGAAAAGTTCTCTGAAAATGGAATAACAGCTTCATTATCTGACAAGAAAATCTCTCCTTTTTTTCTAAAATAGGTTACATAGAATATCCCTCTGGGTTATAATGAATGTTGTTTATGTTATATAGACTGATTAGGGGGAGTTTTAATGGTAAGAACTGTCGGTACTACAACAAGAGGAATAATTGCACCAATAATAAAAAAAGGTGATGATTTAGTTCCAATTGTTGTTGACTCTTTATTAAATGCTGCAGCTGGTGAAGGATTCCAGATACAGGATAATGACATTCTTGGAATTACAGAATCCATACTAGCAAGAGCTCAAGGTAATTATGCATCAATCAACGCAATAAAGGAAGATATTGAAAATAAATTTCCTGGGGATTTTGGGCTTATATTCCCAATATTGAGCAGAAACAGATTCTCAATTCTTTTAAAAGGAATAATGGCTGCAAAACGCAAAGTTTATCTTCTCTTAAGTTACCCATCTGATGAAGTTGGTAATCACCTAATGAGCGTTGAAAGAATGGATGAGGTTAATATAGATCCATATACAGATGTCCTTGATGAAAAAAAATATCGTGAAGTTTTTGGAGAAGAGGTTTCTCACCCTTTTACTGGAATTGACTACGTAAAGTTATATAAAGAAATTGGCGGGGATAACATTGAAATTATATTTTCAAACAACCCTAAAACAATCTTAAATTATACAAAAGATGTTCTTGTTGCCAGTGTTCATGACCGTTTCAGAACCAAAAGAATTCTAAATAGCTGTGGAGCTGAAAAAGTTTTTGGTTTAGATGATATTTTAAGCAGCCCGGTTAACGGTTCAGGATTCAATCCCGAATATGGTTTACTTGGTTCAAATCTTTCAAGTGAAAATGAAGTAAAACTTTTCCCAAGAGATTCCCAGGAATTTGTTGAGGCTGTTCAAAAAGAAATCAAAAATAAAACAGGAAAAACAATTGAAGTTCTTGTATATGGAGATGGAGCTTTTAAAGATCCAGTAGGAAAAATCTGGGAGCTTGCTGATCCAGTAGTTTCACCAGGATATACCCAGGGTCTTAATGGAACTCCTAATGAAATTAAATTAAAATACCTTGTTGATACAGAATTAAATCACTTATCCGGCAGTGATGTTATTGAGGCAGCAAAAAATAAAATTAGAACTAAGGAAAATAATTTAGTTAATAATGCTTCCTCTCTTGGCACTACTCCCCGTCAGTTAACGGACCTTCTTGGAAGTCTCTGCGACCTGACTACTGGAAGTGGCGACAAAGGAACTCCAATGGTTTACATTCAAGGTTACTTTGATAACTTTGCTACTGAAAAGAAATAATATAAAAATTATTAAAGTCCCGGTTAAATATCCGGGACTTTTTTTGTTGAAATATTCTCTTATTTAAAATAATCAAAAAGCTGGGCAAAATCAATTCCTGCTATATTTTTATTTTTATAATCAAGACCAATGCTCTCAGAGCCTTTATCCAGATGTACTGATGTAATCCCATGGGATATTGAAATACGTGCTTCTATGAAGGCTGCAAGGTGGTCACAACCCTTAATAATTTGACCATCTACTGGATTATACTTATCGAAGTTGTATTTTTTATTAATCTCATCAGAAGTAACATTTAATAATTTCCCATTATCAATAATCTTACCAGCAAATTCATCTTCTATATAAAACCGCATTTTTTCATGCCAGTTTTCAGGAAGCAGTGGGAAAAATTTTTCGTCCATTTGTTTCTTTTCAATTTCTTTAATTATATCATCAAGTCCATCAACAGACCGCTTTACTGGAGAAATTATATCTCTTGTAAGAACTTCAGGTATATCATGGAAAAGTGCCGTAAAGTAATTGTTACATAACCTTTGGTTACAAGCTTCTATTTCCAGTGAACATAAGTATGACATAATAGCTACAATAAGCATGTGCCCCATTACAGAGGTTTCCGGAACCCGTGGACTTTGAGCCCATCTTTGCTGGAATCTTAGCTGTCCTATTAAATCAATGAGATCACTTGTTTTATTACCAAGTTTAATTTTCTGAACCCCTGCAAGATCATAATGCTCTTCAAGTTCATTTTCTATTGCTTTTTTAGTTTCTTCTATACCATAAATTACAGAATTCATAGGATATATAATTTTAAACTCCCAATTTGTAGAAAGATAATGGGAAGCTTTTAGAATCTTTTTTTCCAAAGCTGCATAAGAAGGGTTATCGAAATACTCTTTAAATTTTTCAAAAAAATTTCCTTTTATGCTTTGTAAATCATCACCAAGTTGTTCATAGACCCACTTATTAATCTCCCGGCCTCTCTCATTCATAAGTTTGTGGTAAACAGGAGGCTTTATGTCCGTAAGGATTATGCGATGAAGATATTCAAAAATACCACCCTCTATTAGCTTTCGCCAATCTACAGAAATATTTTTATCTTGTTCTTCATAAGAACCCAGGATATAGGCAATAATCATTTTCTGAGACTGTTTATCAAGCTCTGTAAAACCTTTGGGTCTTATATGGTCATTCCATCTTTGTATGTGAGCACCTTGATAAATTCTTTCCAATATGGACTTCCTAATCATTTTCTCTCCCTCACCTTCTGATTAAATCATTTTCAAGTATATAATTCGCAAGATTTATCTGGTTTGCAGCATACTCAGACTCCTCTTTAAATTTATAAACATCAATTTCTTTTCTCCTATTTAAATCCAGTGCTTTGCTATTTCTAAAAATACCATCTCTGGACATTTCAAACAGAATATTATCTTTAATAAAACTTCCCTTTACCAAATAAGTCTGGGATATAACAAATCCTTCTGTTGAGTTTAACAAATCTTTACCAAAAACATAAGGATTTTTATTTGTCTGCCCCATTAAATTCATAATTGTAGGCATAAAATCAACCTGTCCTCCTGGAAGATCTATTGATTTTGTTACACCTGAGCCGGGAATATGAATAATTAATGGAATTTTTAACATTTCATCAAAGTAGTAATCTTTGCCAATAAAATTTTCAACCTGATCAATTATTCTCTTATCTTTAACTCCAAGGCCAAAATGATCTCCATAAATTGCAATAATTGAATTTTCATATAAATTATTAGCTTTTAAAGTCTCTATAAAAACACCAATTGCTCTGTCTGTATAACTTACTGAATTAAGATAATCTCCAAAATATGTGTCTTTGTCTTTTTCATTTAAAGGTAGTGTGTGATATTTCTCTGGAACTGTATAGGGGTTGTGGCTTGATAGAGTAATCATAAATGCATAAAAAGGTTTTTTAATTTCTTTAAAAATAGGAACAGATTGTTCAAAAAATTCAATATCTCCTAAACCATAACCAATATATTCTTTTATTGTATAAGATGTATCATCATAAAAGTTATCAAAACCCTGGGCCGGGTATGCATTTGCCCTGTTCCAAAATTCTTTGTCATGTCCATGCATTGCAAAGGTTTCATAACCAGCTTCTTTTAATTGCCAGGGAAGACCATAATATTCATTGTTTTGAAATAAGGAATAAGCCTGCCCCTCTGTTGTTGGATAAATAGAATTATTTGTTATAAATTCTGCATCAGAAGTATTTCCTAAACCTAGTTGCTGGTAATAGTTAGAAAAATAGAAGCTGTCTTTATTGATCAACTTATTAATGTTAGGAGTAATTTCTTTGCCTTCATACTCTTTATTTACAACAAAATTTTGCAAAGACTCAACTTGGATAACTATAAGATTTCTTTTTTCTCCAAGACCAAAATATTCTCCTTGCTCTAAATTAAAAGATTCTTCCAATTCTTTTAATTGCTCTGAGTAGTCGGCTTTGCTTTCATTTTTTATAAAATAAGAATAAATATCATAGGCCCTGTAAGATATTATTTCTCTATTTTGAATTGTACTTACACTGTCGAGATTAAAAGGGTTAATTACAATTCCTAAAAACATTATTCCAGAAACAATATTAATACCTTGTTTATATATTTTTTTAGTAAAGGAAAAGTCCAGGGGCTTAATTTCATGAAGAACCCAAAATACTATGGGAAGATCAATTAATAAAACAAAATCTCCATAACTAATTAAATCAATTATAGTATCTTTAATAACCCCAAGTTGATTAATATTCCCAAAAGAATTAATACTTGTATATGTATTAAAGTATTTATAATTTATCAGGTCACAGAACATAATAAAAGAAAATAAACTATATAAAGAAAATATCAATAAAGGTTTTTTAATTAATTTATACAGCACAAAAGCAAAATACAATAAACTAACAATGGTAAGAAAAATCAAACTGCCTTGGTTATCAGTATATATATTAAATATTGTAAATTTTAATGCAGCTAAAATTAATAAAGAGTAGTATAAATACATATCTTTTATTCGGCTCAATTTAGTGCCTCCATATCTATATTGAAAAAACCCCTATAATCACATTTATGCAATAACAGGGGTCCAACTACTAATTTTCTATAAGACTTCTTTTAATTTTAATATAAAAGAATCTATATCTTCATTTTTTGTGTTAAAAGAAGTAACAAATCTGACTTTTCTTTCCAAGGGATCCATTACATAAAAGTAATCTAGTGGAATTAGTTCATCAATTACATGTTGTGGAAATACTGCAAATATTATATTCGCATCAACTGTTCCAATAATATTTATTCCAGGAATTCCTTCAAGTTTTTCTTTAAAATATTTTCCAGCATTATTTGCTGCTTTGGCATTTTCAAGCCAAAGATCATTTTCAAGATAAGCAAGAAACTGAGCTGATATAAATCTCATTTTTGAAACAAGTTGCATACTTTGTTTTCTAATATATTTCATGTTCCTGGAGAGCTCTGTATTTAAAAATACTACTGCTTCCCCCATCATCAAACCGTTTTTAGTTCCTCCAAAAGAAACAAAATCCACACCAGTATCTGTAAGCATTTCTTTTACAGTGATTCCTGCAGCCTCAACGGCATTGGAAATTCTTGCGCCATCAACATGGAGGAACATCCTGTTGTCGTGGGCGAAATTTGCAAGAGCTTTAATTTCATCCCTGGAATAAACTGTTCCTGTTTCCGTGCACTGACTTATGCTTACTACCTTTGGCTGATTATGATGTTCGTTTCCTTTGAAATGAAGAAATTTGGCAATTTGCTCAGGATTAATTTTCCCGTTTATATTTTCTACAGTGTATATTTTTGCTCCTGTAAACTTTTCAAAAGCACCACATTCATCTGTATTAATATGAGTAGTATCAGCACAAAGAACTCCTTCAAAAGAAGATAAAACAGAGCTTAAGCCTGTTATATTTGCACTTGTACCATTTACAGTAAAATATACGTCAACATTAATACCAAAAAGCAGAGAAAATAATTTCTCTGCTTCAGCAGTATATTTATCTTTTCCATAAGGGAAGGTAAATCCTTGATTTACCTCGCTAATTTTTCTTAATACATTTTCATGTACTCCTGAAGAATTATCACTTAAAAAAATGATACTCACACCTTTTTTTTAATAATCTTTTTTTCTTGAAGGACTTTTCTTAGGTTTGTAGTCCCCAGATCTTTTTGGCTTACCTGAAGAAGGTTTGCCAGAACCAGAATTAGAATTAGAAGAATAACTTCTTCCTCTGTTTCTGCTTCCTGAGCCACCAGTTTTTGGTCTGCTATATCTGTTCTCATCAATATGAACTTCTCTTATTGGATCTCTTTTATTGTCTGCAGAATTTAAATTTCCTAATTCTAATTTTAATAACGCCGCTGCGATTTCAATCGAAGAATGATCATCACTCATTATCGTATCTAAGATTGTCATATATGGCTGTAAATTGCCTTCATCGATAGATGATTTAATTTTCTCTGATAAAGCATCAATTTTCATTGACTCAATATCTTTAAGATTAGGAATACCAATTTTTTCTACTTTTTGTTTTGTGTAAACCATGATGTTTTTCAATAAATAGAATTCTCTCATTGTAACAAAAGAAACAGCTAAGCCATCTTTACCAGCTCTTCCAGTTCTTCCTATTCTATGAACATAGTATTCATCATGAGTTGGAACGTCATAGTTGAATACTGATTCTACATCATTGATATCCAGGCCTCTTGCTGCCACGTCTGTTGCTACAAGAATTTCAATGTCACCTGTTTTAAACTTACTAATAACTCCAAGTCTTGCCATTTGAGTCATATCTCCATGAATTTTATCTGTAAGATATCCCCTGTTTTGCAAATCACTTGTTATGTTATCAACTTGTCTTTTTGTGTTACAAAAAACAATAGATCTTTTTGGCTCGTAAGCATCTAAGAATCTTCCAAGTACGTCCAACTTATCTTTCTCGTGAATCATAACATAAGTTTGCTTAATGTTAGGAGTTGATAATTCTTTTCTTGTAATTTTAATTTCAACTGGATCTTTTTGAAATTTGTTAATAATTGCAAGAATTTCCTTAGGCATAGTTGCAGAAAACAATAATGTTTGTCTGTCTTCAGTTGCACTTTCAAGAATTGTTTCAATGTCTTCACGGAAACCCATGTTTAACATTTCATCAGCTTCATCAAGAACAAACATTTTTAAGTCTTTGATTTTAAGAGTTTTTCTTCTTAAATGATCAATAATACGTCCTGGTGTTCCAATAACAACTTGCACACCTTTTTTTAATCTTAAAATTTGTCTGTCAATAGACTGTCCTCCAAAAACAGGAAGAACTTTTATATTTTCTTTATATTTGCCTATTTTTGCGAATTCATCAGCAATTTGAATTGCTAATTCTCTCGTTGGGCATAATATTAAAGCTTGTGTGCTTCTGTCCTTAGGATCGATTTTTTCTAAAACAGGAATTGCAAAGGCTGCAGTTTTTCCTGTACCAGTTTGAGCTTGTCCAACAACATCTTTACCCTCTAGGATCACTGGGATCGTTTGGGTTTGAATGGGTGTTGTTTCTTCAAAACCCATTTCTTTTAGTCCCCTGATTATTTCAGGAGAACATGTTAATTCTGTAATTCTAATTTTCTTCACCTCTAAAAATTTTTAATTTCTTTTTGAAAACAGTTAATTATAACACTGTTTCACTACAAACACAAACTATTCATTATAATCATTTGGTTTATCTTCATTTTTATGTATAACATGAAGAATATGGTCTGGAATATCTTTTAATACCTTTTTTAAACACATTGGGAAAACTCTCATGCTTTCAAGTTGATCTAATGGACACCAAAAAAATACAAGAGTATCCTCCCCCTCATTTCCATAAAAATATTCCTGAGAAGGATTAAACTTATCTTCCATTTCTATTTCATAAAAAAATTCTATTTCATGATTAGGAATATTTTTTTTCAGATACAAGTTTTCTACAATGAATAGCAATCGATTAATTTTTATTCTGGCATCAATTTCAGATAAAAATTCTCTTTCCAAAGCATCTTCCGTGGTTTCGTAAAATTTACAGCCACCCCCTGGAAATGTCCAGTAATCTTTTTCTTTTCTCCGGTGTATTAAAACATGATTATCTTTTATTGCTACCCCGGCAACCCTGCATATTCTTTTTTGTGCCACTTAAATCCCCCCTCTTATCTTGATAAATCCCAATTAATTTCCTGCATGTTATTGTTTCTTAAATATGTATTTGCTTTAGAAAAATGTTTGCACCCAAAAAAACCCCTAAAGGCAGATAAGGGACTTGGATGTGCTGCTTTAAGTATAAGATGCTTTTGGTTATTCAATAGTTTTGCTTTTTCCTGCGCAGGCTTACCCCAAAGGATAAATACAATAGGATTATCTGAAGAATTGAGCATTGTTATTACTTTATCTGTAAACTCTTCCCAACCCTTGTTTTTATGAGAATTTGCTTCTCCGGCTCTTACTGTAAGAACTGTATTTAATAATAGTACCCCTTGTTCGGCCCAGGGAATTAAATTACCTGTCTTTGATACTGGAATTTCAAGGTCCGTACTTAATTCTTTAAATATATTAATTAAAGATGGAGGGATTTTTGTTCCGGGTTGCACAGAGAAGGCCAGGCCATGAGCCTGGTTTTCTCCATGGTAAGGATCCTGTCCAATAATTACTATTTTTGTTTTTTCAAAGGGAGTTGCTCTTAAAGCTGCAAAAATTTCTTCCTTTTTAGGATACACAATACCCTTTGAATATTCAGTATTGATAAATTGTGTTATTTTTTTAAAATATTCTTCTTTTCTTTCTTTTTCTAAAAAAGATTCCCAGTATTCAGGCATCTCCATCAATTCCAATATTTACAAAAAAAGCAACTCCATCTGCTTCCATTTCAACAACAAGAACCTTATTAGATGAGACTTTAATTCCTAGTTCTTTACCTGTTACTAATGTAGGAGTAGATATATTAATATTTTTTCCTATCTTTGAAAATTCAATAGATGCATTTGCTGTTAGCATATTTGTTAATTCAGAAATCGCACTTTGTGCCATATCGTCAAAAACAGCAACTTCCATACCCATCATCATTTTTGAAGCTATTTTTTTTGCATTATCTTCAGAAAAATTATATACTACTGTACCTTTAATATCACCAATAATACCTACACTCACAGCTACTCCCTGGGCATTAACCTTACTTGATACAGTTAAATTTACCTTCTTTACACTTGAAAAACCTAACTGAGGAAGAACAAGAGTACATGCTTGTAAAAAAGGATTTACGTTACTTACATCCATATTCTATTCCCCCCTCGAAAAACTTGTGCCAATTATAATTTCTCCAAATTCAGTTTTTGCAACAATCATAAATGTCTTTAAATTAGCTGTAGAAACCGTAAGTTCTTCTCCATAAAAAACTGTAGGAGAAGATAAGCGGAACTTATAATTTTTATCTGTTAGATTAAGGAGTGAACATGCATTGCCAACAACAATATTCGCAAATTCAGAAATAAAGTGTGCTTTTTCCTCAGAATCTTCACTTTCCTGTCCAGTTATACTTTTTGTAAATGCTGTTAATGTTTCATTACTCATATCGAGAAAAAATCTTCCTGGGAATGTTCCAATAATTCCTATTGCAACAGCAAATCCCATTGAAAATTTAACTTCTTCCGCATTTTTTTCTTTAAAAGAAACAGTAGTTCTTGTCATACTGTTTACAGCATCTGCAAATGATTCTTTGAATACAGCTTGATGCTCATCAAGAAGCTCATAATAATTTTTATCATAGTTAATTATACTTTTAATAGTATTAATTAACTCATCTTCTTTAACAGGCTTTTGAATATACCCGTTTATTTTAAGTTTTTTTGATTCTTCAGTTAGTTCATCATCTTTTAAGGAACTAATCATTACAGATTTAAAGTTCGTATCTATAGTTCTTAATAATTTAATGCTTTCAAAGCCATTAATTTCCGGCATTGTTAAGTCCATTGTAACAAAATCCGGTTTTTCTTCTGTAAACATTTTAATCATATCATTTTTATTTGTTGCCTTTGCAACCACATTGTATCCGTTTGCCTGAAGCATTTTTTCTATTAATGTAACTGAAAAAGGTGAATCATCTACAATCATAAATCTTGGTTCTTTCATGTCAGCACCCCCGCACATATATTCATATATTTAATTATATCAATATATACGTTTTTGTACACAAAAAAGGAAGCAGTATATAACCGCTTCCTTAAAAGTAAATTATTTTTATACTCTGTTTACGCCTTGTTCTCTTGCTTTATCAGCAACTGCTTTTGCAACTGCAGAAGCAACATTTTTATCTAAAGCTTTAGGCATAATATTTTCTTCATTTAATTCTGCGTCTGGAATGTAACCAGCGATTGCATAAGCAGCAGCAATTTTCATTTCTTCAGTGATATCTTTTGAACGAAC
The DNA here is from genome assembly GCA_009930175.1 of Clostridia bacterium. Classification (GTDB taxonomy): domain Bacteria; phylum Bacillota; class Peptococcia; order Peptococcales; family SKKY01; genus SKKY01. The sequence continues at coordinate 15,684 of RZYW01000011.1, read as the reverse complement.
TTCAAGAGCACCTTTGAAAATTCCTGGGAATGCAAGAACGTTATTTACCTGGTTAGGGAAATCTGAACGTCCAGTTCCAATTACTCTTGCTCCACCTGCTTTTGCCTCATCTGGCATAATTTCTGGAGTTGGGTTCGCCATAGCAATTACTATAGCATCTTTATTCATTGTTTTAACCATATCTGCTGTAACAAGGCCTGGAGCACTTACTCCAACGAAAGCATCAACACCTTTAAGAGCTTCAGCTAAATCACCAGATCTCTTATCAGGGTTTGTTTTCTTAGCCATAATTTCATGTTCAGAATGTAACATTGTTTCTTTTATATCTGGATTTAAAATACCATTTTTATCAACAAGATACATTTTTGTAATACCTGCATTTAAAAGAATGTTTGCCACAGCAGTACCTGCAGCACCAACACCATTTAGTACTAATGATAAATCTTCCATATTTTTACCAATTACTTTACAAGCATTGATAATTGCCGCCAATACACAAACTGCTGTACCATGCTGGTCATCGTGGAAAACAGGAATGTCTAATTCTTTTTTAAGTCTTTCTTCAATTTCAAAACATCTTGGAGCAGAAATATCTTCTAAGTTAATACCTCCAAAAGTTGGAGCAAGATATTTTACTGTTTTAATTATTTCTTCAGTGTCTTGTGTATCAAGGCATATTGGGAAACCATCAACACCAGCAAACTCTTTGAAAAGAATAGCTTTACCTTCCATTACAGGCATTGCAGCTTCTGGACCAATATTGCCTAATCCAAGAACTGCTGATCCGTCAGAAACAACAGCAACCAGGTTCCCTTTTGAAGTATATTTGTATACATCTTCTTTATTTGCATCAATTTTTCTGCAAGGTTCTGCTACACCTGGGGTGTAAGCAAGGGATAAATCTTCTTTAGTGTTAATTTTAACCTTTGATTCAACGCTGATTTTTCCTTTATTGTCCTGATGAAGCTTTAGTGCCATTTCGTTAACATTCATTGATAAACTTCCTCCTCAAAATAATTATATTATATTTACATGCAATTATATTGCATATTCAGCCTTACCAATTTTATATTGATCATTACCTTCGATATCAATTGCAACAACTGCAGGGAAATCTTCAACTTCAAGCTTGTGAATTGCTTCTGGCCCTAATTCAGGATAAGCAACTACTTCAGCTTTTTTTATTGCTCTGGCAATTAAAGCTCCAGCTCCACCCGTTGCAGCAAAATAGACTGCTTTATTTCTCTTCATTGAATCAATAACTTCAGCATTTCTTGGTCCTTTACCAATCATACCTCTTAAACCTTTGCTTAAAAGAGCATCTGTAAGAGAATCCATACGTCCACTTGTTGTTGGACCAGCAGAACCCATTGCTTGTCCTGGCTTTGCTGGACATGGACCTACATAATATATAATTTGATCTTTTAGTTCAAAGGGAAGCTCTGTTCCTTCATTTAATGCTTTAATTAAGTTTTTATGTGCAGCATCACGACCAGTATAAATAGTTCCAGATATAGTAACCTGATCTCCAGCTTTTAAACCAACAACTTGTTCTTCAGTTAATGGAGTAGTTAATTTTTTAATATTTGACATTATTACACACCCTTTCCAATTATATAATTGCTTCTTTATGTCTTGCAGCATGACAATTCAGGTTTACAACAACTGGCATTGAAGCTATATGAGCTGGGAAATAGTCAATGTGAACAGCAAAAGCTGTAAATCTTCCACCTAAACCTTGTGGTCCAACACCAGACTTATTAACTTCTTCTAAAATTTCTGCTTCTAACTTTGCATATAATGGATTTGGGTTTGGCTTTCCTGCTTCTCTCATGAGAGACTTTTTCGCAAGCATTGCAGTTTTTTCTATAGTACCTCCAACACCAACACCAACAACAACTGGTGGACATGGGTTACCACCAGCATTAATAACAGACTCAACAACAAACTTTTTAACTCCTTCAACACCTTCTGCTGGCTTTAACATTTTCATCTGGCTCATGTTTTCAGCCCCGCCACCTTTTGGTACAACAGTAATTTTTACTTTGTCTCCTGGTACTATTTCTGTATATAGTAAAGCTGGAGTATTATCCCCTGTATTTTTTCTAACAAAAATTGGATCATCAACAGCAGAATTTCTTAAATATCCATCTTTAAAACCCTGTCTTACACCTTCATCAACAGCGGCTGCCAAATCTCCACCAACTAAATGAACATCTTGACCGATTTCCATAAAAATTACTGCTAAGCCAGTATCCTGACAAATAGCAACATTTTCTTCTCTGGCAATTTTAACGTTATCCAGAACATTTTCCATTGAATATTTTCCAAAGGAAGATTCTTCTTTTTCATACCCTTCCTTTAATTTGTCCTCAACGTCTTTAGGCAAATCACAATTAGAAGTTATACATAGTTCTCTTACTTTTTCAGTAATTAAATTTACATTTACATCACGCATCTGAACACCCCCGCTTATTTTTTAAATATTTTGATAATTCACAATTCTAATTTTATCACATATTTCTATTTAGTGAATAATGATTTTATTCCTGACCAGGTAACTTCTGATTTCACCTGAGCTATGGATTGTCTTAATGGTATCTCTTTAGGGCAAGAAGTAACACAGTTTTGAGAGTTACCACATTCAAAAATCCCCCCTTCATCCATTAATGCTTCAAGTCTTTCTTCTTTGTTAAAAGCACCATTTGGATGAAGATTAAAGCTAACTACTTGTGGAGCAACATGAGGACCAATAAATTTAGTGTTGGAGCTGTAGTTTGGACAAACCTGACCACAAACTCCGCAAGTCATACATCTGGAGATATCATAACGCAGTTCCTGAACTTGTCTTGAATATCTTGGACCTTGTCCAAGTTCCTGGCTGCCATCAATATCAACCCAGGCTTTAACTTTTCTAAGTGCATCAAAAAATGCCTGACGATCGATGTATAGATCCCTGATTACTTTAAATTTATCCATTGGTTCAAGAGTAATTGGTTGTTTAAGGTTATCAATTAAAGCAGAGCAAGCCTGTCTCGCTTTCCCGTTTATTACCATAGAACAGGAACCACAAACTTCTTCAAGACAATTGCTTTCAAAAGCAACTGGAGTTGTAGGTTGTCCCTGAGCATTAACAGGATTTTTTTGAATAACCATTAGGCAAGCTATAACGTTCATTGCAGGTCTGTAAGGAACTTCAAATTCTTCCCAGTAGCTTGGAGCATTTTCACTTTCTCTTCTTTTGATTTTTAAACGTACTGTTTTCATTTTTTATCCTCCTCACCTGCAGCTGCTTCCTTCTCTGCCAGTTCTTTTCCTTTGCCACTGGCATTATCAACATCATAAACTCTCTTAACAGGTTTAATATGCGATAAGTCTACATCTTCATAAGATAAAACTGGACCATTCTCTGAATATGTTCCAATCGTAGTCTTTAACCATTCATCGTCATTTCTCTGTGGAAATTCTGGTTTATAGTGAGCACCACGACTTTCATTTCTTGCAAGTGCACCTGCTGTAATTAATTCTGCAAGATTCATCATATATTTAAGTCTTCTAATATGAAGAGCAGTTTGGTTTCCGTTGGCACTTTGATCCGAGCAATTAATATTTTTATATCTTTCTTTAAACTCTTTTAGAATATCAAGGGTTTTTTCAAGTCTTGGGTTTTCTCTAACAACTGTAACGTTTTCAGTCATTAATACGCCCATTTCATCATGAAGAACAAAAGGATTTTCTGTTCCTCTCATAGCAAGAATTTCAGCATATTCAGCTTGATATTTTTTCTCCTCTGCTGCCAGAACATCAGAACTAGCTTCATTAGACTTTTCAAGGCCTTTAATATAATTTGCTGCTGAAGGACCAGCAACAGACCCTGAATATATTGCAGACAGTAATGAGTTTGCTCCAAGTCTGTTTGCACCATGGTAAGAGTACTCACACTCGCCACAAGCAAAAAGTCCAGGAATGTTAGTCATATGTGTATGGTAATCACTCCAGATGCCACCCATTGTGTAATGCACTGATGGGAATATTTTCATTGGAACTTTTCTTGGATCATCACCAACAAATTGTTCATAAATTTCAAGTATTGCTCCAAGCTTTCTGTCTAGTTCATGAGCATCAATGTGAGTAAGATCAAGATAAACCTGATTTTCTCCATTAATTCCTAATCTTTGATCTATACAAACAGAGAAAATCGCTCTGGTGGCAATATCTCTTGGAACAAGGTTACCATAAGCAGGATACATTTCTTCAAGGAAGTACCAAGGCTTACCATCTTTATATGTCCAAATTCTTCCGCCTTCTCCTCTTGCTGACTCTGACATTAGTCTGTTTTTGTCATCTCCTGGAATTGCAGTTGGGTGAATTTGAATAAACTCCGCATTTGCATATTTTACTCCCTGAGCGTAAACAATACCTGCAGCACTACCATTATTAATAGTAGAATTTGTACTTCTGCCGTATATTACTCCTAAACCACCTGTAGCAATTATTACAGCATCTGCCGGGAATGCTTTTATTTCCATAGTAAACATATTTTGTGCAACTATACCTGCACATTTATCATTTTCTATGATTGTTCCAATAAATTCCCAGTTCTCAAATTTTTCAACTTTCTTTTGGTCTTCAAGTCTTCTAACCTGCTCGTCAATTGCATACATAAGCTGTTGACCAGTTGATGCTCCTGCAAATGCAGTTCTTGCTAATTTTTGACCACCAAAATGTCTGAAATCAAGATTACCTTCTGGAGTTCTTGTAAAAGGTACTCCCATTCTGTCAAATAGCTCTAATATTCTTGGTGCATTGTCACACATATTTTTAGCTGCTGTCTGGTTAGCTAAAAAGTCTCCACCATAAATTGTGTCATAAAAATGCTGAGCTGGAGTATCACCATCACCTTTTGTATGTAATGCTCCGTTTATACCACCCTGGGCACACACTGAATGGGATCTTTTAACTGGTACTACTGAAAATATCTGAACCTGCATACCAGCTTCTGCAGCTCTCATAGATGCCATAAGCCCTGCAAGACCACCACCAATGACTATAACTTTATTCGCCATTATATATTCCTCCTATCCATATTTTTTAAAACTGAACGATTCCTAAAAATCCTAACATTACTAAAAACCAAAATCCTGAAAAGCCTGCAAAAAGCAGAAAAGTAATACCCTGCCAAATTTTTTGGAATCTCTCTCCTCTTGCAATACCCCAGTTAATAGCGAATCCATAAAGTCCATTCATTAAGTGGAATGATGCCGCAATAACAAAAATGAAGTACAAGAAAAATAATATTGGATTAGCAAACTGAGCCTGAATAATATCTGTAAAAGTTGCTCCTGTAAGGATACTGTGAATTTTTACAGAATAAATATGATAAAGAAGAAATACAAACAAGTATAAACCTGAAAATCTTTGAATTGAGAAGAAAATATTGCTGGTGTTTGTATAATTTTGGAAGTTCATTTTTGATTGCAAAGCAAAATATACACCAAGCAAACCATGAATTAATAAAGGAATGAAAATAATTACCCACTCAAGAACCCAAATAAATGGTGTACTCTCAAGAATATGAACGATTGCCTCAAACTTATCAATGCCAAATAAAACAGATGCATTAACTATAAAGTGTTCGGCTAAGAATATTCCTAAAGGGATTATTCCTAAAAGGGAATGAATTTTTTTAAGTGCAAATTGTTTTTTACTTACCGTCATTTCTACACCTCTTTCAATTTTGTTTTGTTAAAAAAAGTTCAAACTAAAAAAGCAACCCTGCCATTTCATGTCAAGAGTTGCTTAAAGCTTCATATATTAGTTTTTTTCCTAAAATAATAAAATTTCCCTGAGTAATGATCAAATTTTTCACCCCCATATACTTGTTAAACTTAATAATATGCTATAAAAATTTTTTTATCAAGGGGTTTTTGAAGAATTTTCTGAAAATTTAACTGCCCAGGTAGGCCTTCTTAACTTCCTCATTTTCTGCAAGTTCTTTTCCCGGTCCTTCAAGAACAATTTTCCCTGTCTCAAGAACATAACCATAATCTGCAATATTAAGGGCTGCATTAGCATTTTGTTCAATTAATAAAATTGTCATACCTTGTTTATGAATTTCCTGAATTATATTAAATACATCCTTAACAACAAGAGGAGCTAACCCTAATGAAGGTTCATCCATCATAATTAACTCTGGACGAGCCATTAATGCTCTTCCAATTGCCAGCATTTGCTGTTCTCCCCCTGAAAGTGTACCAGCATGTTGCCATACCCTTTCTTTCAGTCTTGGGAATAAAGAATAAACATATTCAATATCACTTTCAATTTCTTTTTTATCATTTCTTAAGTATGCTCCTAAAAGCAGGTTCTCATATACAGTCAGGTTAGCAAAAACCCTTCTTCCCTCAGGAACAAGAGTAATGCCTTTTTTTACTTTTTCAGTAGTTTTTACAGTTGTAATATCTTCACCTTTATAAATAATACTTCCACCACTAGATTTAACAAGGCCAGAAATCGCTCTTAGTGTAGAACTTTTACCAGCACCATTGGCACCTATAAGAGTAATGATTTTATTTTTTTCTACATTAAGATTAATACCCTTTAATGCATGTATTCCTCCATAATGTACATTGAGATTTTCAATTTTTAGCAACATCTATTCTACCCCCAAGTATGCTTCAATAACTCTTTGGTTATTTTGGATTTCTTCTGGATTACCAATGGCTATGCTTTGTCCATAATCAAGAACAGTAATCTTTTCACAAATTCCCATAACTACCTGCATATGGTGTTCTATCATTAAAATAGTTAGTGAAAATTGATCTCTGATTTTTGCAATAAAATTCATTAATTCAATTGATTCTTGAGGGTTCATTCCAGCTGCCGGTTCGTCTAATAATAATAGTTTTGGTGTTGTTGCTAAAGCTCTGGCAATTTCAAGTCTTCTCTGCTTGCCATAGGGTAAAGATGTTGCTAATTCCCCTGCTTCTTTTTCTAAATCAACTTTCTTAAGAAGTTCCATAGCTTCATCATAGGATTCCTGATGTTTCTTTTTATATGAAGGAAGTCTTAAAATTGCTTCGGGTAAATTCGCACCCATTCTTAAATGTCTTGCGACCATAACATTCTCAATTACCGTCATAGTACTGAATAATCTTATGTTTTGAAATGTTCTGGCAACTCCAAGATTTGTTATTTTATTAGGCTTATATTTAGAAATATCTACACCATCAAAAACGACTTCACCTTCAGTTGGCATATACACTCCAGTGATCATATTAAAAGCTGTTGTTTTTCCAGCCCCATTTGGTCCAATAAGACCATAAATCTGATTTTCCTTTATATCAAGATTTAATTTGGAAACTGCTGTTAAGCCACCAAAAATCATTGTAAGATCTTTGGTTTTTAGAATAGTTTTTTCCATTACTGTTCAGCAGCCTCCTTTTTGATAAATTTTCCAAGTCCTATTTTTTTTATAATCCATTTCCAGCTAAATTCGTTAGTACCCATAATTCCTTTTTGATAGAAAAGAATTACGAAAAGAAGAATCAAACTGTAAATAACCATTCTCATTCCAGGAATTCCAGGAATAGCAATTGGTCCAAGATTCATAGGTTGTTCTACAAAACGAAGAACTTCCATCATTATAGTAATAAAAATACCACTTATTACTGAACCCGTAAGACTACCCAATCCTCCAATAACAACAATCATTAAGAACTGGTAGGTGAATACAAATCTAAACATTATCGGATCTATTGTAGACAGGAGAACTGCCAGCAATCCTCCACCTATTCCAGCAAAAAAGGCACTTATTACAAAAGACATTAACTTATATTTAAAAATATTAATACCCATTGATTCAGCAGCAATTTCATCATCTCTTATTGCTTTAAAGGCAAAACCATAACTGGAATCAAGAATATTTTTTACAATTAGTATAACCAAGGCTGCAATACCCCAGTTCCACCATAAATTAGTAACTCCTGGAATACCTTTTAATCCTAATGCACCATTAGTAATTGAGTGTGAATTTGTAAAAATAACACGAATTATTTCACCAAAACCAAGAGTTGCTATAGCTAAATAATCTCCTCTTAGCTTAAGTGTTGGTGCACCAATAACTACAGCAAAAATTGCCGCAAGTGTTCCACCCATTAATAAACTTGGAATTAAATGTAAGGTAATACCTTGAAGAGGTGGCCAGATATCATACATATAAAAGTTCATAATTTTTGTTTTCTCAGTCATTAGCAACAATGCTGTTGTATAGGCACCTATACTCATAAAACCTGCATGTCCTAAAGAAAACAATCCGGTAAAGCCATTAGTTAAGTTTAAACTTACAGCAAGTATCACATATATCGCTGATAAGTTAAGAATTCTGATTGCATAATCGTTAAGGAAATTTGGAGCAAAATATATAAGTGCAATCAGCAGGAAAAAACTTGAAATTGTAAGTATTTTTTTAAGTTTACTATATTCCATATGATCACACCTTCTCTGTCATTTTTTCGCCTATAATACCTGTTGGTTTTACAAGGAGAATAATAATTAACAATACAAACGCAAAAGCATCTCTGTATCCAGAAAATTCAGGGAAAAATGCTACCAGCATGATTTCTCCAAGTCCCAGGAAAAAACCACCAATAACTGCTCCAGTTATACTTCCAATACCACCAACAACAGCAGCAATAAAACATTTTAATCCTGGAAGTAATCCAAGAAGAGGATCAATTCTTGGGAACTTCATTCCCCACATGATTCCTCCAACTGCAGCTAAAGCTGAACCAATGAAGAATGTATAGGAAATTACTTTATCAACATCGATTCCCATTAATCTTGCAGTTTCAAAATCTTTAGAAACTGCTCTCATTGCCATACCCATTTTTGTTTTATTCACTAAGAATACTAATATTCCAAGGAAAATCGCAGCAACAATGGGAATAACGAAAGTTAAACTCATAATTTTTATTCCACCAAAATCGTACATTTTGGCAAAAAAATCTGGTCTTGGAAAAGTTTTTGGTCTTCCTGTAAAGATTACTAATCCTAAATTTTGTAAAAAGAAAGAAATACCAATAGCCGAAATTAATACGGACATCTTTGGTGATTCTCTAAGTGGACTATATGCTGCTTTTTCTATTAAAACTCCCATCAGACCTGTTATCAGGATTGCCAAAAGGAAAGCTAATTGCCAAGGTAATGTGAACAAAGCAACTCCGTAAAGAGCTACATATGTACTAAGCATGAAGATTTCTCCATGGGCAAAATTTATAAGTCTTAATATGCCATACACCATTGTATAGCCTATAGCTATTAAGGCATATAAACTGCCAAGTGATATTCCATTTGCAAGATGTTGCAGAAAAGCGTCAATTGTCAATGTGATCCTCTCCATATACTCTGTGTGTGTTAACGTAACATAAAAATACTTCTCCCTGAACTATGCAGGGAGAAGGTATTTAGCTTAAATAAAGAATTTTACAAATTACTTAGGTTCAATAATCATTTTGAATGTAAATGCGCCATCAACAACTTGGTTTACAACCGCACTCTTAGTAGCATCTCCATTTTCATCTAATGTAATTAAACCAGTAGCTCCAACAAAGTCTGTAGTTTGTGCTAATGCATCTTTAATAGCTGCTGGCTCAGCACTTTCAGCTCTTGTCATTGCATCTAAAGCAAGAATGTAAGTGTCAAAACCTAATGCTGCGAAAGCATTTGGATTTTGCTCTGGGTATTCAGCTTTAAAAGCGTCAAGGAATGTTTGAGTCATTTCAGTAGCTGGTTCATCAGCTGTAAAGTGAGAACTGTAAGTTGCTCCTTCTACTTCTGCTCCACCTAACTCAAGGAATTCTCCAACTTCCCAAGTGTCTCCACCAAGGAATGGAACTTCAATTCCCATTTCTCTTGCTTGTTTAATTAATAATGCACTTGGACCAAAGTCTCCTGGTGCAAAAATAACTTCTGGACCAGCACTGTTAATAGATCCTAATTGAGCTGTAAAGTCATTGTCACCTTTTTGATAATCAATGTCAGCCACAATTTCTCCACCAGCTTCTGTGAAAGCATTGTAGAAGAATCTTGCAAGACCTACAGAGTAGTCACTACCATTTTCTTTAATGATAGCAGCTTTTGTAATGCCTAATTCATTAATAGCATAGTTTGCCATTACAGCGCCTTGGAATGGATCAATAAAACAAACTCTGAAGTAATAATCGTTGTCTAAAGTTACAAGTGGGTTTGTTGGAGAACAACCAATTACAGGAACTCCCTTGTCCTTAGCAATTTGTCCGCCAGCCATTGATAAGCCTGAACTGTAACTTCCTAAAATTACTGATACTTTGTCATTGTCAATTAATCTTGATACAGCATTTGCTGCTTCTGCTTTATCAGATTTATTGTCAACTACAACTAATTCAACTTTTTTTCCAAGAACTTCAGGGTATAACTTGTTTGCAAGTTCCATACCTTCTAAAGTCATTTGTCCACCAGCAGCGTTATCTCCAGTTAATGGCTCAAATATACCAATTTTAATTACATCTGAAGAACCTGGTTCTGCTGGAGCAGGCTTTGCGCCTCCACAACCAGCTACTACTAAAGCAAACGCTAAAGCTATAGCCAGAAGTGAAAAGATTTTTGATTGTTTTCTCATTTCTTTTCCCCCTTGATAATGTTCGAAGGACATTTTTGTGGATTTATGTATTAAAATGTCCTTTGGTAGAATACTAAGTTCTACATATGGTAGACTATCATTTTTTAGTAAAAAAATCAATTCTTTTTGCTGTTTTGTATACACCTAATGATTAACTTTTTTTAACCGACAACTTGTGGTAAAATATGTTGGTAATTTTGCTCTTTTAAAATTAAATATTTCATAACAGGAGGTTTACACAAAATGACTGATTATGCATTAAAAGTCAGTATCAGTTTTTTTATTTACTTAAGTATCCTTGTTGCAATAGGCTACTTCTTTTATAAAAAAACAACAACAATTTCCGAGTACATGCTTGGAGAACGCCAGTTAAATGGCTGGGTTACTTCTTTAAGTGCCCAAGCATCCGATATGAGTGGCTGGCTACTCTTAGGATTACCTGGATACGCATATCTTTCTGGTTTTGAAGCATCATGGATAGCAATTGGTCTTGCTGCTGGTACATATTTAAACTGGAAATTTGTTGCAAAACGACTTCGTCAGTATACGCAGATTTCTAATGATTCTCTTACACTTTCAGATTTTTTTGAAAATCGTTTTCGTGATAAGAGTAAAATGTTAAGAATTGTGTCGGCGATATTTATTCTTGTCTTTTTTGTTTTTTATACTTCTTCAGGTTTTGTTGCCGGAGGAAAATTATTCAACTCTATTTTTGGGATTTCATATTTTTCTGCACTTACAATAGGTATGATATGTGTAGTTACCTACACTTTCCTGGGTGGATTTTTAGCAGTTTGCTGGACAGATCTTTTTCAAGGAATGCTAATGTTCTTTACAATATTAATAGTTCCTTTTATAGCCTTTAAGAAAATGGGTGGTATTGATCAAACCTTTGATCGTCTCACAGATATTAATCCAGAACTTCTAACCTTCTTTACAGGGATGGATGGTGCTCCATTAGGGGCAATGGCACTTATATCATTAATTGCCTGGGGCCTTGGTTATTTTGGTCAACCTCATATACTAGTAAGATTCATGGCAACTAAATCTTCATCAGAAATTAAAAAAGCAAGAATAATTGCAATGACTTGGGTTCTTCTTTCTCTTACAGGAGCAATTTTTGTTGGTTTAGTTGGAAGAGCTTACCTTGGGGAAGGACTTATGAACGGAGCTCATGAAACTGTATTTATGGTTTTAGTTCATGATTTATTTTATCCCCTTGTAGCAGGCTTTTTATTAGCTGCTGTATTATCGGCAATTATGAGTACTGCTGACTCCCAGCTTCTGGTAGCTGCCTCAGCGGTAACTGAAGATTTCTACAGAACTCTATACAAAAGGAATGCAACTGATAAAGAATTAATAACAGTAAGCAGAATAGCAATTATTATTGTTGCTCTTATTGCTTATGTTATTGCTCTTGATCCAAACAGTTCAGTTTTAGATCTTGTAGCATATGCCTGGGCTGGCTTTGGAGCTGCCTTTGGACCTATTGTTCTATTCTCTTTATTCTGGAAAAGAATGACAAGAAACGGAGCTTTAGCTGGAATGATAAGCGGTGGTTTAACTGTAATTATTTGGAAAAACCTAAGTGGCGGTATTTTCGAATTATATGAAATCGTACCAGGATTTTTCCTTTCTTCTATTCTAATAATTATTGTATCTCTTATGGGCAAGGAACCAGAGCAGGAAATTCAAGATGAATTTGATTCAGTTTTAACAAGTAAAATATAATAATTTGCAAATATGTAAATTTAATAAACAAAAAGCAGGGAGATTTTCTCCCTGCTTTTTACATTTTCAACATAATATTTTACCAAGACTATAATATTTTTTTTGCTTCTTCATATCCTCTTTCAAGAGCTCTTACATTAATTTCATATCCTCTGGAAAGTCTGATTTGAATAGCTTCTTTCATTTTATCTAATGATACAACCTCTGTTATACCAACCAGAGCTCCAAGCATTAGAATATTTGCATACAGAGGGCTTCCAAATTCTTCCCTTGCTAACTGAGTAATTGGGAGATTATATATTTTAGCCTTATCATTTACAAAATTCTCCACCATACTTGAGTCTACAATGATAATTCCATTCTCTTCAATTTCATCACCATATTTTTCCGCTGCCTTTTGACTCATGGATATTAAAATGTCAGGAATAATTACTTTAGGATAAAAAATATCTTCATCGCTAATAATAACCTCACATTTACTTGCTCCACCTCTAGCTTCAGGACCATAGCTTTGAGACTGCACAGCTAGTTTTCCATCTTGGATAGCTGCTTCTGCTAAAATTATTCCTAATGTAATTACTCCCTGGCCACCAGAGCCGGAAATTCTGAATTTTTTTCTGCTCATTAGCAATAGCCCCCTTCTCTTTGAAGTCTGCTGATTATATTATTATACAAATCATTATATTCTGGCTTACTTTGATTATATAATTCTCCAATTATATATTTCCCTTTGACTTTATCCGCACCAAGTTTTTCTGCAGCTTTAATATTTACGCTGTTTTCCTTTTGCCAAACAATCATATCCGCACCATCACCATATTTATTTTTTCTTCCGTAAGAAACAGGACACATGGTAATAGCTTCAGTTAATGAAAATCCTTTATTTTTTATTCCTTCTTTAATAACAGAAACTAAAAGTTTATCGTGGTAAGTTGTACTTCTGCCAACATATGTTGCACCTGCTGCAATAGCAAGTTTTGGAATATCAAAGTTGTTTTCAACGTTCCCATAAGGAGAAGTTGTAGCAAGATCTCCCTGAGGAGTCATAGGAGAATATTGTCCTCCTGTCATTCCATAAATATTATTGTTAAAAAGAATAACGTTAAGGTCTATATTTCTTCTTGCAGCATGAATAAAATGGTTTCCACCAATTGCTGTTGCATCACCATCTCCAGTTATTACAAAAACGTTTAAATCTGGCTCGGAAATTTTTATTCCTGTAGCAAATGCTAATGCTCTTCCGTGAGTTGTATGAACTGTATCGAAGTTCATATAGCCTGTTGACCGGGAGGAACAACCAATACCGGAAACTATAACTGTTCTGTCAATATCTATTCCAGACTCGTGAATAGCCTGGCCAATTGTTCTTAATACTATCCCATTACCACATCCAGGGCACCAAATATGGGGAAGTTTATTCATTCTGAATAAATGCTGTAACTCTTTTTTCATAGAATATTACCCCCTCTTACTTTGTCCATTAATTCTTCAGGTGTGATAATCAGCCCGTTTGATTTTAAAGCTGTATCAAAATCTACATATTTTACAACAATTCTTTCAATTTCCAATGATAGCTGACCATAGTTCATTTCTGCAGAAATAATTCTTTTACATGGACCTTGAGCTATCTCCCTAAGTCTTTGTTCCGGGAATGGCCATATGGTTTTGGGAATAAATACTCCAACCTTTTCTCCAGCTTCTCTTAGGCGTTTTACTGCAGATATTGCAGATCTTGCAACACTGCCATAAGCAACAATAACTGTTTCAGCATCTTCAATTTCCAGTTCTTCATACATTATTATTTCATCAAGATGATCATCAAATTTAGTCATCAATCTGTCTAATAGTTTTTTTACTTCCTTAGTGCTGTTGCTTGGAAAGCCAGTTTCGTCATGAATCAGACCAGTTACATGCCATTTGTATCCTTGACCAAAATCGGCAAAATCAGGAACTTTTGAACCTTCTTCTACTGCGTAGGGCTTGTATTCACCTGGTTTTTTATCTGTTCTTTTTCTATCTACTATTTCTATATCCTCTTTATTAGGAATTACAATTCTTTCTCTCATGTGACCCACAACTTCGTCTAGCATTAAATAAACAGGAGTTCTGAATTTTTCTGAAAGATTAACTGCAGTAATTGTCATACTAAAGCACTCGGGAACAGAGATAGGGCATAAGGTAATTATAGGACCGTCTCCGTGACTTCCCCATCTTGCCTGCATAATATCACCTTGAGATGGTAAAGTAGGTCCACCTGTACTAGGGCCTAATCTTTGTACGTTTACAATTACACAAGGAGTTTCGGTAATCTGAGCGTAACCAACATTCTCTTGTTTTAGGGAAATCCCTGGTCCACTGCTTGCAGTGAATGCTTTTTTACCTGTTAAGGATGCCCCAATTGTTGCTGCCATGCCTGCAATTTCGTCTTCCATCTGAATAAACTTACCACCATTTTTGGGAAGAAGTTCTGCTAAAATTTCAGCAATTTCTGTTGATGGAGTAATTGGATATCCTGCAAAAAAATTAACTCCAGCTGCTATAGCACCTTCGGCAACAGCTCTGTTTCCTTGTATAAGTCTTGGTTTATTTTCCATCTTCATCCCTCCAAACTGATATAGCAAAATCTGGGCAATGATCTTCACACATACCACATTTTATACATTTTTCCGGATGTTGGAGAACTACCTCACCTTTTTCATTCCCTGCAATAGCACCAGTCGGGCAAAGCCTGTAACAAATACCGCATGCTTTACACAATTCAAGAGTAATTATGATTGGTTTTTCACTCATTAAAAAATCCCCCTTACACCCATTAATATTTATATTGTTTCAGCTGACAATTTGAGTTGCTGGTCAAGTTGTCATTTCCACTGAAAAAAAACTGAATTAAGCTAATATCATTTCAATAACTGCTTCCGGAACATAAATTCCACCTAATTCAGATTCGGTAATATAACCATGATAGTCACTACCACCAGTATATATTGTACCATAATCTGTTGCCATAGTCTTATATTTTTTTATCCATTCGTTACGTTTTTTACCATAATAATAGTAATAAACTTCCAATCCTGTTCCAAATTTTTTTAGAATTTCTTCAACAATATTATCATCAAAAATCAAACCTGGATGAGCAAGAACTGCCTTACCCCCATTGCTTTTAATAATATCGGCTGCTAAAGAAAATGGATTTTCTTTATAGGGCAGGTATTTTTCTCCCATTGGATTAAAAAAATTATAATAGAAACTTCTGTCTTCCAGTCTGAAATCAGACAAAGCGTTAATAATATGGCCTT
>RZYW01000054.1 GCA_009930175.1 Clostridia bacterium | reverse complement strand
GAAATGGTAAAGGAAATTAATGCTGCAGATTTAGGTGTTACAGCAATTTATGATGCAGGAGCAGACCGTTTCTTCTTGCAAACCAGTAATACGGGAGCAGAAAATACCATTAAGATTACAGATAACAGCGTAATTAGTGGGGTAGCATCTCCATTTATAGCTGGTGCCGGCAGTGTTTTAAAATTACAACATGAAGCATCAGAGGGTGTATATGAGTCTGTTGGAAACGCAACAGAATATGGCGGTACAGATGCAAATATTGATTTCGGTGCAGCCACTGGAATTACCTTTTCAAGTAATGATTTTACATTAAACAATGTAAATTTCTCTCTAAAAGATACTACAGCTACAAGTTTCCAGGTGAATGTAAGTGCGGATATAGATTCTGCTTTTGATAAAATTAAAGAATTTGTGGATAACTACAATAAGATAGTCGATGAGATCGATTCTCTTACATCTCAAAAAAGAGATTCAAGCTATATGCCTTTAACTGAAACTCAAAAGGAAGCAATGAGTGATAAAGAAGTTGAACTTTGGGAAGAGAGAGCAAAAGCGGGGTTACTTTCAAAGGATGCTACTTTATTAAGAATAGGCTCTAGTAGCAGAACAGGTTTTTATCAGAGTGTTGATGGAGTCGCAGGGAACTTTTACCACTTAACTCAACTTGGAATTACAACAGAAGCTTATTCAGGAAGCTCGGCTGGTGGACGTTTACAAATTGATGAGCAAAAGTTAAAAACAGCTCTCCAACAAGATATTGATGGAGTAATGGAAGTTCTTTTCAAAGAAGCCGACAGTTCTCTTGGTGGAAATGAAGATAATTTATCCGCTGAACAAATAAAAGATAAAAGAGCTCAAAGTGGTTTAGTTAATCGTCTCTTTGATAATCTTACTTCAGGAATGAAGGAAATAGTTTATCAGGCAGGACCTGGAGATGACGCTGGTCTTATGAGAAAAGTTAATCCATATATGCTATTAAGCTTTGCAACAAAGCAATCCAGCATTAGCTATATTGATAAAGGGATATTGGACTATAACGATAGAATTGCTAATCTTGAAAGAGTTCTATCCAGCAAAGAAGAATCTTACTGGAGAAAATATACAGCCATGGAGAAAGCATTATCATCCATGGAAAGTCAAATGACATCATTAACTCAGCAGTTAGGAATGTGATCTTATGAACTTGGAAGAATTGCTTATAGGTAAAGAAAATCTAATGATTCGATTCCTTAAGCTTACAGAAGAAGCCTTGGAAAAGATTGAAAACAAAAAAGAAGAAGACCTTCCATTAATAATGGATAAAAGGGATAAATTAATTGAAGAAATGAGAAAAATTGAATCTGAGCTTGCAAAGCTTGACATAAAGTCAGAAAAGCAAGGGATTAGAATTAAGGAACTCAAAGCCAGAATTCTTACTGAAAATAAGTATTTACAGGAAAGAATGGTTGAAAATTTTGAAGAATTGAAAGAAAACATTGGTAACAATAAAAAGGCAATTAAAGTAAATAAAGCATATCAGGGATACTCAGGACAATCCTTGTATTTGAATAAAAAAAATTAGGAGGAGATTATTAATGGCACTGACGGGAAATCCCTACAAACAATATCAGGAACAAGCAGTAAGAACAGCTTCTCCAGATAAATTAATAATTATGTTATTTGATGGAGCTTTAAGGTTTTCGGGGAAAGCAAAAAACTTTATATCAGAAAAAAACTTTGAGGATGCAGGAAAAGCCATCTATCGCTGTGAAGATATAATTGATTATCTTATTAATACTCTGAATCCTAAGATTCCAATAGCAGCTGAAATAGAAAAAATGTATGAATACATTCAATACAATTTTGTTCAGGCAAATATTACAAAAGACATATCTTATTTGGAAGAAGCAGAGAAATATTTGAGAGATTTTAGAGAAACCTGGAAACAAGTTGGAGAAATAGTAAGAGATGAGCGAAGCCAGATTAAGCAGGCTCTTTAATAATTCCTTAGAAAGGCTGAGATAAATTTGGTAAATAAAGATAAGATCTTCGAACCTCTTCTATATAAAATTGCTGAAAGTTACAGGGCCCAAAGAGATTCCTATTATAAAATTGCAGCCTTGGCAAAGAAACAAGGACAAATTAAAGATCAAAAAGAAATTACAGTTTTTACTGAAATTGCTTCTGAAAAGGAACAACTTTTTGAAGAAATTGCCGAAAGAAATATATACTTAAAAAAGGCAAAAGAAGATATTATTAAAGCTTTGAAAATAGAAGAATTTACCATTTCTGCTTTAAGGGAAAACTTAGATACTCCAGCAACAAATGAGCTTCTTGATGTATTGGTTGAAACTGGAGATGCGATTAAAGAATTGGAAAAATCAGAAAAAGAAAATGAAGAAAATTTAAAAAAAATATTGAAATTGTCGTAAACAAAGAGGCTCAGGCCTCTTTTTCTTATGCCTGATTGGTGTTTTATAATTAATTATGAGATAATTGACCTGTAAACAGAAACACAGAAGTTATCCACAGGCAAAAGGCACATATCGGCACTTATCCTCAGATTTATCCACTTTATCCACAGAAACTTGACAAAAATAAAAGATCGCTAAAGCCTTATGTTTAGTGGGGGTTATATTTATATTAACAATTTATTAACAGGAGTGAAATCAATGGAAGAAAATAACTTTTCAAAATTTGAAACAAAAATAATCGTTAGAGAGATTCAAAAAAAGGACTTTGATGACATCCTTAATTTATCTAAAGTCTGTTTCCCAAACATGATACCCTGGGAAAAAAAGCACCTGGAAAGTCATCTCAAAATATTTCCTGAAGGCCAGCTTTGCGTTGAATATGAAGGAGAAATTGTTGGATCAAGTTCCAGCCTAATTGTTGATTTTGATGAGTATGACGATCAACATACTTTTGATGAAATTACGGATAACTACTATATTACTAATCATGATCCTCAGGGGAAGCATCTTTATGGAATTGAAGTTATGGTACATCCAGAATACAGGGATTTGAAAATTGGTCATCGAATATACGAAGCTAGAAAAGAGTTGGCTAAAAGATTTAATTTAGAAAGTATTATTATTGGGGGAAGAATTCCCAATTATCATAAATACGCAGAGGAATTTACACCACGAGAATATGTTAAGCAAGTAATTGATCACAAGATTTATGACCCTGTACTATCTTTCCAGTTGAAAAATGACTTTGTGGTTAAAAGGATAAATACAAATTATCTTGAAGATGATAAAGCTTCATTAAAATATGCAACGTTAATGGAGTGGAATAATATAGACTATTCCGCACCCAAAAAGCAAAACTATATAAAATCTCATCCTGTAAGAATATGCGTTGTGCAATACATGCTGAAAAAAATATCTTCATTTCACGACTTCGCTCAGCAGTGTGAGTATTTTGTAAACGTTAGTTCTTCATATAAATCGGATTTTGTAGTTTTTCCCGAGAATTTAACTTTGCAGCTATTATCATATTTGGGAGAATGGATTCCAAGTCAGCAGGTTAAAAAACTTACAGAGTTTACAGATGATTATATTGAACTTTTTGTAGAACTTGCAGTTAAATATAACGTTAATATTATCGGCGGCTCTCACTTTGTTCTTGAAGATGAAGAAGATATATACAACGTTTCATATTTATTCAGAAGAGATGGAACTATTGAAAAGCAATATAAAATTCACATTACTCCAAATGAAAAAATGTGGTGGGGAATTAAGCCAGGAGATAAGGTAAATGTTTTTGATACAGATTGCGGGAAAATAGCGATTCAGATTTGTTATGATATTCAATTCCCTGAGCTGGGCAGAATTGCTGCGGACAAGGGAGCAAAAATTATTTTCGTTCCCTTTTGCACAGATGATCGCCAGGGATACTTGAGAGTGAGATATTGTGCTCAGGCAAGAGCAATTGAAAATCAGTTATACACAGTTATTTGCGGAACTGTTGGCAACCTTACTCATGTAGAAAACATGGATGTTCAATATGCCGAATCTGGAATATTCAGCCCCTCAGACTTTACTTTCTCCCGGGATGGTATAGTTGGTCAATGTAATCCTAATATAGAAACGATAGTTATTGGGGATGTTGACCTGGAGCTTCTTAGGAGGGCAAGGATAAATGGAACAGTTACTCAGCTTAAAAACAGAAGAAAAGATTTGTATTTTGTTAAGAAGAGAAAAAGAAAAAGAATTAGAATAAGTACAAAGATGATTGATAAATAAAAATTGCCCAATGGTCCTAAAAAAAATAATAAATAAAAAAAAGATTTACTAACAAGAGTTATCCACAGGTAAAAGTCATATATAAGCACTTATCCTCAGATTTATCCACTTTATCCACAGAAACTTGACTATTATTGGAAAAGCTGAAAGCCTTGTAAAATATGGATTTTTAGTAGGGGAATGTATGTTCACACAGGTGCCTGTTGATAAAGGAAGTAAAATTGCTATAAGTTTTTATTGATTAAAAGGTGTCTCAAAGTTATAATTATTATTGTCTTTGAATATTTATTTAAACATTAGGGGGTATTATAATGAACAAATTTTTCAAATCAGCATTAGTAGTAATGCTAGTTGCTCTTTTAGTATTTTCAGTAGGATGTGCTAAAAAAGAAGCTCCAGCAGATGCTGAAAAGGTACTTATCGTAGGAACAGAGCCAACTTTCCCTCCATTTGAAATGACAGATGAGAAAACTGGCGAAATTATTGGTTTTGATATTGATTTAATTAAGAAGATTGCTGAAAACCAAGGCTTAAAAGTTGAAATTCAAAGTATTGGTTTTGATGGATTAATTCCGGCACTTCAGTCAGGTCAGATTGACATTATTGCATCTGGTATGACAATTACTGAAGACAGAGCGAAAGAAGTTCAGTTTTCCGAGCCGTATATTAATGCAGGTCTTGCTCTTGCAGTTTTAGAGTCAAATACTGAAATTGCTTCAGTTGAAGATCTTGAAGGTTTAACTGTTGGTGTTCAAATTGGAACAACTGGTTCTGAAAAAGCAGCAGAGTTATTAGAACAAGGTTTAATTAAAGAAGTAAAAACATTTAATACAGTTGACATTGTTATGATGGAACTTGTAAATGGTGGTATTGACGCAGTAATTAATGATCTTCCAGTAACAACTGCTTACATTGCAAAGCAGCCTGGAACTATTAAAATGGTTGGCGAGCCATTATCAAGTGAGTCTTATGGATTTGCTGTTCGTTTAGATGACAAAGATTTAGCAGCTAAAATTAATGCAGGTCTTGCTGAGCTTACAGAAAGTGGCTATTACGAAGAGCTGACTCAGGAGTACTTCTAAAATTACCTGATAGCGTAGCACTTTTCATAAGTGTTACGCTATTATTTTGCAGTAAGGTGGAGATATATTGGAAACTTTAGTTAAATACTATGCCCATATAAGTACAGTAATGCCCCTTTTATTAAAAGGAGCTGCCTTGACTGTGCAAATCACAGCACTGTCTGTGTTTTTTGGAACGATAATAGGACTTGGAATGAGTCTTATGAAAATATCTTCTAATAAGGTATTAAGATTGATTAGTACTGTTTATGTTGATTTTATTAGAGGAACTCCTTTACTAGTTCAGATTTTGTTAATTTATTTTGGAATACCGGGAGTAATAAGAGAGATTACTGGGGAAACCTTTAGAATGGCCCCGTTAATGGCAGGGGTAATAGCTTGTAGTATTAACAGCGGAGCCTATGTTGCAGAAATATTCAGATCAGGAATACAGTCCATAGACAGGGGACAAATGGAAGCTGCCCGTTCATTGGGTATGACTAAATCTCAGGCAATGACTAATGTAATTTTACCCCAGGCATTTAAGAGAGTGGTGCCACCAATGGGTAACGAATTTATTATTTTACTTAAAGATAGCTCATTATTGTCAGTTATTGGAGTACACGAGCTTACAAGACAGGGACAGCTTTATATTGCGGCGACATTTGCCTCTTTCCCTGTATATCTTGCCATAGCTTTTGTATATCTGATAATGACGTTTAGTATATCAAGATTAGTATCTTATCTTGAAAGGAGGTTGAGCATTAGTGATAGACGTGATTAACCTTCAAAAGAGTTTTGGGAAGCTGGAAGTTTTAAAGGGTATTAACCTTAATGTAAAACAAAAAGAAGTGGTTTGTGTTATTGGGCCATCAGGGTCAGGTAAAAGTACTCTGCTTAGGTGTATAAATCTTTTAGAAATGCCAACTTCTGGAACGATTGTTGTAAATGGACATGAGATTACAGACCCTAAGGTAGATATTAATAAAGTGAGAGAAGAGGTTGGTATGGTTTTCCAGCGCTTTAATCTTTTTCCTCATAAGACTTCACTGGAAAATGTTTCTATGGCACCTATTAAAGTTAAAGGCATGTCTAAGGAAGCGGCAACTGAAAAGGCAAAGGCTTTATTAAAAAAAGTAGGATTATCAGATAAAGAAGATGTTTATCCCGATTCATTGTCTGGTGGACAGCAGCAAAGGGTTGCTATAGCCAGAGCACTAGCAATGGAGCCAAAAATTATGTTATTCGACGAACCAACATCAGCACTAGATCCGGAGATGGTAGGAGAAGTTTTATCAGTAATGAAAGATCTTGCCAACGAGGGAATGACAATGATGGTGGTAACACACGAAATGGGATTTGCAAGAGAAGTAGGAGACAGGGTTGTATTTATGGACGAGGGCCTTCTGGTAGAAGAAGGACTTCCAAAAGAAATATTCGACAACCCGCAGCAAGAAAGAACCAAATCCTTCCTTAGTAAAATTCTTTAGGCGCTGAAAAGGGGACGCTTCCATTTTCAGCGGGTTATCCACAAGGTATGATATGCCCCAGCTTTATTATTTGACAGAGGTTATCTGTTAAGTAATAGAGCTGGGGCTTTTCTTTTCCCTGTGGATAACCCGCGGATTTTGGAAGCGTCCCCTTTTCAGCGATAAAAAAAGCACTGATATTTTCATATCAGTGCTGATTCATTCGCTATAAGTCTTAATTACAGTTTAATTACATTAGCTGCTTGTGGGCCTTTTTCGCCTTGTACTATATCGAATTGAACGTCTTGACCGTCCTCAAGAGTTTTAAATCCATCAGTTTGAATTGCTGAAAAATGTACAAATACATCTTCTCCGCCGTCTACTTCAATGAAACCAAAACCTTTTTCTGAGTTAAACCATTTTACTTTACCTTGCATCATCTTAAAAAACCTACCTTTAAATAATCTAATAAAAGCTCTAAACTTCTACAAGGAGGATTATAACACATTGGTAAAGAAAAGGGAAACTTTTTTTATTTTTATTTTTTTCTAATTAAAATCTGGTTCGATTAAACCATACTGGCCATCATTTCTTCTGTAAATAACATTTACCTCTTCAGTATCTGCATTTAAGAAAACGAAGAAACTGTGGTCTAAAAGACCCATTTGAAGAACGGCTTCTTCTTTGCTCATTGGCTTAACTGCAAATCTTTTTGTTTTCACAATTTCAGGAATTTCCATTTCCAGTTCAGTTGTTTCAACAGCTGGAATATATTCATCCTTTGGATCAACCTGCTTACCTTTACGATTAATTCTTGTTTTATATTTTCTTATTTGTCTTTCAAGCTTATCGATTACATTGTCGATAGTGTTGTACATGTCTCTGGTTTTATCTTCCCCTTTAATAACGAAGCCTGATAATGGTAAAACTACATCTATTTTATGCAAATCTTTTTCAACGGACATTGTGGCATTAACCTCAAAATCCTTTTCGAAATATTTTCCCAGTCTTTGGAATCTTTTCTCAGCGTAATCTTTAATACCATCTGTAATTTGAACATTCTTTCCTTTTAAATTTACTCTCATAATGTTTTCCTCCTTCTTATCTTGTGCTTGTATATTTATACCCTCAAGGCAAAAGGTTAAAACTAAAAAGATAATTTAGAATTTGCAAATAATTTGCATTATCAAAAATGTTATGCTAGAATAACTTCAAAATCAATAAACAACTTAATATTTTTCGGAATTTAAGGTGCCTCATAATTATTTGAGGAGAATAGGGAAGATCGTTAAAAACGACGCGGACCCACCACTGTATGCGAAGACGAACCTCAGTTTACCACTGGAACAATATTTGTTCTGGGAAGGTTGGGGGGAGAATGAATCGTGAGCCAGGAGACCTGCCTTAATAGTAAACTTTGACAATAAGGGGATAATTATTAGTCATTGAAGCATTAGTTATTAATGCATTAATCATGAAGACTTAAAAATGGGAAGGTCTCTTGGATTTTATTAAAAATCTGAGGGGCCTTTTTTATATAAAAATATATTTATCAAAATTAGTAAGTTGAAAAGAAAGGCGTGATTCTTTGAAGAAAGAAATTAACAAAAAGGAATTAGAGTATTGGAAAAATCTTTGGAGTAAAGGCGGTATGGATTTTATTGCTTGCGAAAATTTTTGGAATGGGCGAGCAGAATCTTTCAATCAAAATTTAAAAGATAAAGAGAAAAAAACAAATCTTTTAATTGACTCATTAGAAGACAGAAAAATTTTGCATTCGAAGGCAAAGGTTCTTGATATCGGCTGCGGCCCAGGAACTCACTCTATTCCCATGGGGAAAAAATGCGAAGAAGTTTTTTCACTAGATATTTCAGAAAACATGTTGAAAATTTTACAAGGTAAAGCTGTGAAAGCTGGATTAAGTAATGTTAATCCAATGAAAATTAACTGGGTAGATATTAATCTTGAAGAAAAAAATTGGTACAAAAAGTTTGATTTGGTTTTTGCCTCCATGTCCCCGGCGATACATAATTATGAAACTTTAACAAAGATGTGTGATGCTTCTTCCGGGTATTGTTATTTAAGTGCCTGGGTAAAACGTCAATCAGCCGTTGAGGATGCACTATTTAATCTGGTTAATAAAAAAGCGGGTGTAACAGGGATTCTTGAGGATAAAATTTACTACACCTTTAATATCCTTTGGAATATGGGCCTTTATCCAGAAGTAAGTTATAACGAAAGAAATTGGAAAAGTGCTCAACCTCTGGATGAAGCCATTGAAAGTTATACTAATAAATTACTTATTAAAAATGAACTTAATAATGAAGATAGATTAGTTATAAAAGATAATTTAAAAAAAATAGCTCTAGATGGAATGATCCACGAAGAAAGCGTTGCAGTTACAGGTCATATCATTTGGAAAGTATAAAAAGTTGAATAAAAAGGAGAAGGTTGAATTGAAAAGTATTAATAAATTGCTCGGATTTTCATTGTTATTGTTTTTAGCATTTTCCCTTGTATTTGCGTTGTCTGGGTGTGCTGATAAGCAAGGTAAAGTACTTAAAGAAGGTACATATACAGAAACTGTGGAAGGTTATCATGGAAAATTTGAAGTTACAACAAAGGTAGATAAAGATGGGAAAATTGTAGATGTAATTGTAGGCGACCACTCGGAGACAGATGGGGTTGGCACAGTTGCTATAGAAAAATTGCCAGAGTTGATTATTGAAAAGCAGTCTCTTGATGTAGACGGTGTTTCAGGTGCTTCCATCACGATGGCTGGAATTTTGAACTCTGTGGCAACATCAATTGAAAAAGCAGGAGGAGATTTGCT
>RZYW01000010.1 GCA_009930175.1 Clostridia bacterium | reverse complement strand
TGCTAAAATTTTCAAGAGAAATACATCCTATCCTATAGATAAATTGCATAATCTTGAAATTTCTTATGAAAACAGCAAAAAAACTATCGATATCGTAACGAAAAAAAAATCCCCTGAGCTTTATAAAGTAAATGGCCTGGATAAATCAAGGGTTGATATTATTGTACCTGGTTTAAAGATTCTTGATGCTATTATAAAAACCTCTAAGCCAGAAAAGCTAATAATAAGCGGTAATGGCTTAAGAGAAGGACTATTTTTTGAACATCTTCTTAAATCTAAAGAAGAGCCTGTTTTTAAAAATGTACGGAAAGAAAGCATTAAAAATTTAATGTTTAATTATGATGTAAATAAAAAACATGCCAAAAATGTTATAAAAATTTCCAAGGAGTTATTTTTATGCACATCTTCTCTCCATAATCTTGACCCAATAAATCTTGAATATTTAAAATATGCTTCCAGCCTTCATGATATTGGAATATATATTGATTATTATTCCCACCATAAACATTCCGGATACCTTATATTGAACTCTGGATTGGATGGATTTAATCACAGGGAGTTATTAATTTTATCAGCTATTTCAGGAAAGCACCGAAACAAAAGTTATAAAATAAATTACAGTGAGTATAAAAATATCCTGCAAAAAAATGATATTTACCTTATTAACATACTTAGTCTTTTATTAAGAATAGCTGAAAACCTTGACCGGAGAGAGGAAGGGAAAATTACATCCCTATTAAAAGTGGAGGAAAGTAAAAATTCCATCACTATCGCTTTAGAATCTAAGGATGATATCTCCTTAGAAATTTCAGCAGGGATGAAAAGTTCCGGAGACTTTGAAAAACTCCTTGGAAAAAAACTTTACCTTATAAAAGCAGAAACCTCATCCTAGATGAGGTTTCTTTTATTATCATTTTAAATATTTACAGTTTTAACCTTAATTTTACTTACTACATCTTCCTTTAGCAAAAGTTGATCGTAACCAACCTGAATAAGCCAGTCTACGGTTTTCTGTAAAACAATAACTGACATTCCTTTTGTAATTCCTAAAAGATGAAACAAAGCTTCTTCAGCTTCAACAATCTCTGCCACTACGCCTTCTTTGAGTCTGTTAAGATTCATTACTTCAACCATATGTTATTCACCACCTATATAAGCTATATTATACAGACCCTAAATACTTTTTTCAACAAACATAATATTTCTAAATATTGAATAATATATTAATGTATGAAATAATAAATCAAAAAAGGGGGGTAATTACCATTAAAATCGCGCTAATAACAGATTCTTCCTGTAATCTTCCCGTTGAAGATATTGCAAAGTACAATATTCACATTCTTCCTTTGCAAATTTCGACAGTGGAAAAAACTTATCAGGATGACGGAAAAGATCTGAAAACTAACGAAATTTATGAGCTAATTGAAAAAGAAGTACCAAAAACTTCTATGCCAAATCTAGGTCGTGCCATAAATCTTCTTGAACAATTAAAAGAAGATGGATATACTCACGCCTTGGCAATTCATATCTCAAAGGGATTAAGTGGAACTTACGAAATGGTATATGGCCTTAAAGAAAAAGCGGATGAAATTGGAATCAAACTGGAAGTTATAGACTCTAACTCAATTTCTATGGGACTAGGTTTTTTAGTTCTAAGAGCAGCAAAGATGCTGGAAAACTCAGAAACCTTAAGTAATATTATAGATACAATTCTAAGATTAAAAGAAAAAACCAGAGTATACTTTGTTGTAAAAACTTTGGAGTACCTTCGCAAAGGTGGAAGAATTGGTAAAATCGAAGGGGGTCTTGGAGATCTTCTAAACTTTAAACCAATAATTTCCATTAATAAAGAAGGGGTTTATTATACGGTAGAAAAAGTGAGAGGCCGTAAAAAATCTCTTAAAGCAATCGCTGATTTAGTTGAAAAAGAAATTGCTGATAAAAAAGTCGAACTAAGCGTCCTCCACGGAAATGCTATAGACGAGGCTAAGGAAGTTTATGAAAGATTTTCTCATACAATAAAAAATGTTTCTGTTTTAGACATTACTTCCGCCCTGGGTGTCCACGTGGGCCCGGGACTAATTGGAATTTGTTATTCAGAAATAGAATAATTTAATAAAAAAAAAGAAGCCTGAATTATTCATTCTGGCTTCTTTTTGATTCTAATGTGTATTCTGCAATATTTACTGCATGATCTCCAATTCTTTCTAAATTACTTAATATATCTAAATAAATTGCATTCGCATTCCCATTACAAAATCCTTCGTTAAGTCTCACAATATGACTTTTCCTTAAATTCTTTTCCATCTCATCAATAACGTCATCGTTCTCAATTACACTGTAAGCTAATTTTTTATCACCAGTATCGAAAACAATTAATGACTTTTCTATGCTTTCCCTTACTCGTTCAATCATTTCTTTAAGCTCATTCATTGCGCTTTCAGAAATATCAATATTATAGTTTAAAATGTACTCCGTTGCTTCAATAACATTGTAAGAATGATCCCCTATTCTTTCAAGGTCACCAACAATTTGAAGAATTTTGTAGCTCTTATTTGAAAGCTCTTCATCGGAGGATGGATTTTGCGTTGTGGCTTTTAAAACATATTGAGTTATTTGACTCTCTAAAGAATCTAAAGTATCTTCAGTGTTTTTAGCTTTTGTAGCCATTCTTATATCCTTAGAAAAAAGATAATCCATGGAATAATCAAAACATTTTAGTGATATTTCACCCATTTTTTCTGTTTCATGCTTTGCATTAGATAATGCTACAGGAAGATTACTTAATAATCTTGGCTCAAGATACTTAGGTTTGTAAATTTCTTCATCTTCTTCCCCGGGAATAATCTTAGCTACAAATTTAGCAAGTAATGCCACAAATGGAAGTTGAATTAAAGTATTGGATATATTGAATATACCATGAGTCTGGGCAATTTGCATTTTAACATTTAAGTTATCCCAAACAACAAGACCATCAAAAAGATTGCCTAATGTGTTTGTAATAAATTCTACCCCAGGAAGAAATATTCCTGCCAGGAATAAGGGTATAAATATAACTGTCCCAATTACGTTAAACATAAAATGAACAAAAGATGCTCTTCTTGCTGCAACAGTTGCACCTAAACCGGCGAGCAGTGCTGTTACTGTAGTTCCAATGTTATCACCAAAAAGTATAGGAACAGCCTGTTGGTAAGTTATTACACCCTGATATGCTAACTCTTGAAGAATACCAATAGTTGCACTGCTGCTTTGAACAATTGCAGTTAAAACAGTTCCTACAAATACTCCAAGAAAAGCATTACTTTCAACATTCAGCATAAGATCAATAAAGAACTCAGACTCCCTTAATGGCTTCATCCCAGAACCCATTACATCCATACCATAAAACAGTAAACCAAAGCCAAGCATTGACTTACCAATATAATTTACTTTTTTTGATTTAATAAAAAATTGCATTATTACACTTATCCCAATAATAGGAAGGGCATAATCTTTTAGGTTAAAACCGATTAAATATGCTGTAATTGTTGTACCAATATTGGCACCCATAATTACCCCAATTGACTGTCTTAATGTCATCAAACCAGCATTTACAAGACCCACTGCTAATACTGTGGTTCCACTGCTGGATTGAATTAAGGCAGTTACCAAAGCACCTGTAAAAACTCCTCTTAAAGGGGTTTTGGTGCCTTTTTCAAGAAACACCCTCATTTTATCTCCGGCTACTGCCTGAAGACCTTCAGACATAGACTTTATACCATAAAGGAAAAAGCCAAGCCCACCAATGAAAGTAAAAATTGCAACTCTGTAATCCATCAGAATCCCCTTTCGAATTTATCGACCCTACCCATTTTACATTAATTTAACAAAGAAATAAATATTTAAATTTATATTAAAAAACGCCGGGGACCCGGCGTTTAAAAAACAACTTTTTCTTTATTTATAAACACATTCTGAAGAAAGGAAATTCCAATCATATTTGCTAGCATCGCACTTCCCCCGTAACTTACAAAAGGTAAGGGAATACCTGTAATTGGCATAAGGCCCATATTCATTCCCGCATTTTCGAGAATATGGAATAAATACATAGTAATAATTCCTGCTGCTATTAAGCTTCCATAATAATCATGGGAAATTGAGGCAATTTTAATTCCTCTAAAAATAATAACAAATAATAAAATAAGCGTTAATCCCGCTCCAATAAAACCTGCTTCTTCTGATAAAACAGCGAATATAAAATCTGTCCACTGTTCTGGCAAGAACTCGCCCATGCTTTGTGTTCCTTCTTTAAATCCTTTGCCTAAAAGTCCACCATTTCCAATGGCAATTTTTGACTGAAGCTGATTCCATCCTGCTCCTCTTACATCAAAATTACTGTCAAGAACAACTAATATTCTGTTTAACTGGTAGCCCTTAATTGGGAACCAAACATTAAAATGCATATGAGCAAGAAGCCAGGCAATTAAAGCACCTGTACCTCCCCCAAACAAAGAAAACATTATCTTTTTGTTTGCTCCTGCTGCAATTAGCATTCCAAACATAATTGCAATAAAAACCATAGCCGTTCCAAGATCAGGCTGGAGCAATATAAGAAATATAACCGGAGCAACAAATAAAAAATGAGGAAGCAGCTCTTTCAAAGTATTTAGCTCATGCCTTCTGTCATCTAGAAATTTTGCATAAGTAATTATATATATTATTTTACACAACTCTGAAAACTGAAGACTCCCAAAAAGAGGAATTGAAATCCATGATTTTGCACCTTTAATTTCAGGAGCAAAAATAGGTACTAAAATTAGTCCAGTTATCATTATTAGATAAAGATGCAATGTGTATTTTTTATAAGAACCATAATCATACCTAAGCAAAAAGAAGCAGGCAAAAACCCCTACAAAAATATTGATTATTTGTTTTTTAGACAAATCAGTTGATAAATGCAAGGTTGCACTGTCAATAATAATTACACTTATTGTTAAAAGAAGAGCAAGAGCTATGATCATAATGAAATCAAGCTCTTTTAGTCTTTTTCTATAAAATTCAAACATTTCTGCTTCTCTTAATTTGGTTTATTGGAATATTCGCTACCAATGTTGCCTGGTTATTATTATCATTTAATTCTACTTCAATGTTATTGCTGTCAACATCAACATATTTGCTAATAACCTGAATAAGCTCTTTTCTTAGTGCTTCCATTACCTCGGGAGACATACTAGCTCTGTCATGAACCAAGACAAGTTTTAAACGGTCTTTGGCTATGTTCTTACTTCCCGTATTTTTTTTGTTTTTGCTAAAGAAATCGAAGAAACCCATATAATCCTCCCTTTATTTTTTAAATATTTTTAAAATTTTATCCATGAAACTCTCTACTACTTCAAGGTCCAGAAAAGGAACATCTTCCTCACCAGTAATTCTTCTTGCAGTATTTAAGTAGGCCTTACCTGCCATTGACTCAGGATTGTTTACAGCTGGTTCTCCTCTGTTGGTAGAAACAATAATAAATTCATCCTCTGGAATAACACCAATTAGCTTTATTGAGAGAATATCAAGAATATCATCAATATCCATCATATCCCCTTGCTTTACCATTTGAGGTCTAAGACGGTTAATAATAAGTCTGGTTTCTTTAATTTCATTTGCTTCAAGTAATCCTATAATTCTGTCCGCATCTCTTACTGAAGATACTTCCGGGGTTGCTACAACTATAGCTCTGTCAGCACCGGCAATTGCATTTTTAAAACCTTGTTCTATCCCTGCAGGGCAGTCAACTATAACATAATCAAAAATTTCGCTTAACTCGTTTGTTAACTTTTTAATTTCTTCTATGCTTATAGCATTTTTATCTTTGGTCTGAGCTGCTGGAAGTAAACAAAGTCCTTCTAAACGCTTGTCTTTAATTAAGGCTTGGTTTAATCTGCAATTTCCTTTTACTACATCAACAATGTCATATACTATGCGGTTCTCAAGTCCAAGTACTACATCTAGGTTTCTTAAACCTATATCTGTGTCCACCAGGACTACTTTGTGGTTCAATTTTGCTAATGCTGTTCCAATATTTGCCGTTGTTGTAGTTTTACCTACGCCGCCTTTACCGGATGTTATTACAATTACCTCTCCCATAGATTAACCCCCTGTTAAATATTTTCAATAATTATGTGTTTCTTATATATCCTGGCAATTTCTGCCTCTGACTCAATTCCTTTTTCACTTTCAGGAGCTTTTGCTATTAGTCCCGCAATTTTAATAATATTAGGAGCAAATTTATTTGCATATATTACTGCTTGTTCATCTCCACTTGCACCCGCATGGACATTTCCTTTTAAGCTCCCAATAATAATAACATGCCCTCCTGCTTTTATTTCAGCACCGGGGTTTACATCTCCAATTATCACAATAGTTCCAATATGCTCAATTTTTTGTCCGGATCTTATGTTTTTTCTAATCAAAAGAGTATTACCTTCGGTATAAATATCTTTTTGTTGTTCCTGGGCTACTTTAAAATCTCCAAAACTCTCTGATTTACTTTTATTGATTTTTATTCCTAAAGATCCCAGAAGATTCTCCAAAAAACCCATGTCATCATCCTCTTGTGCAGAATTTTCCAATAAAACGAAAACCTCTCTGGAACTTCCCAGAAATTTTTCGGCTTCTTTTACTATTTCAATTAAATCTTCTTCTACTTTCCCTTTATCATAACTCATATCTGTTATTAAATACAATCCTTCAGAAGTACCTTTTAATTTAACAGCTTTCATTTTTTCACTCTCCAGCCTTACCTATTCCAAAATATTCTTCAAATAATATCTTTGCTATTTTTCCCGCCGAACCACTACCACTGTTTCCTGCTTCTATAATACCAAAAAAAACAATCTCTGGATCATCTGCTGGAGCAAATGCTGTAAATAATCCGTCACTTTGGAAAATTTGAGTCACTTCAGTTTCTCCATTTAGGCCATTACTTTCAATATTTATTTCTCTTTGTGCAGTACCAGTCTTAGCTGCCACTTTTATATTTGATGGAAAATTGGCGAATGTACTGTACGCTGTTCCCCTTGGTTCCGATGCCTGAATCATTCCGCGAATTGTTTTTTCCATTGAGTCCTTTGATATATTAGTACTTCCTGCAATTTCCGGAAAGAACTCTTCTATAACCATTCCATCCTCGGAAACAATCTTTTCAACCACATAGGGCTTCATTCTTACTCCGTCATTTGCAAGCTGAGCAATATATGATACTAATTGAATTGGAGTGTAGTTCTGCCTTCCTTGTCCAATAGCAACGTTAAATGTATCCGCTGCGTGCCAGGAAGTATTCCAGTTAAGGTCAATTTGCCACTGAGCTTTTAGAATATTTGTATCTCGTGTTTTTTCCCTGGTAATCTTTTTAAGCTCATCTTCATCTGCGGCAGCTGCAATTTTCTCTTCATACTCAAGTTCAAGATTAGCAAGTCTTTTCTCATACCTGTTATTTGTTACCCCTGCTGCCCACTGAAAATATGCTTGTCTTTTTTCCTCATTTGGCAAACCTTGAAAAACTGACTCTCCTGTGCTTTCATAAGGAAGATCAATTCCCGTGGGAAGATGAAGTCCAAACTCTTCTCCCATTTTAGAAATATTTACTATTCCAGCTCGTCTTCCCATTTCCTGGAAATAGACGTTATCTGAACGTGCAATAGCACTATAATAATTATACTGCCCAAGAGGAGCGATTGATTTAATATATGGTGGTTCCCAATAAGCCCCATTATTTACAATTATTTCAAGAGGATTTATTTTTGCATATTCAAGAGCTGCCAGTCCTGTAATCATTTTATAAGTTGAACCTGGAATATATCTTCCCTGAATAACTTTATTTTGATATCTGATTGGATCATTAGGTCTTGAGGACATAGCTAATATCTTTCCGGTTTTTACTTCCATTAAGACTATTGCACCTTGTTCGGCATATGCTGTCCTTGGATTTTTTTGCAATGTTTCTAAGAGTTCATCTAAACTATCATCCAATAATTTCTGGAGTTTAAAATCTATAGTCAGTACTAGATTATTTCCTGCGACAGCTTCCTTTGTATCAACAAATCCAATGGGTCTGTTTTTTGCATTTACTTCCACTTTTTGATAGCCATCCTGGCCTCTCAAATATGTTTCATATTGTTTTTCAACACCAAATTTTCCTATTAAATCCCCAAGTCGATAATTTTCATAACCTGTTTGCCCCAGCTCAGAACTAATTTCACTTGTAAAACCAAGCAAATGAGTTGCCACTCCGGGATATAAATAAGTCCTGACAGGAGATTCGGTTATTCTTACTCCTGGAAGTTCATTTTTACGAGCCTCAATTTTGGAAACTTCTTCAATAGAAAGCCCTCGTTTTATTATAATAGGTTCGTAGGAGCGATATATATTTTCATCAATTCTTTCTTTTAACCACTCTATAGTTATCTCAGGGTCATTCAAAATCTCTACCAAAGTATTTAGGGCCTGTTCTGCGCCCACAACATCCATGTATGTAAGAGAAACTTCAAATGAGGGATAGTCTCTTACCAAGACTTCTCCATCCCTGGTTAAAATATCTCCTCTGGGAGCCTGAATTCCAACCAGTCTCATTCTATTGGAATCTGCTCTGGTTTGATATACTTCCGAATCGAGAATCTGCATTTTAAAAAGTGTTAATAACAACACTGCAAATACTAAAAAGTATAATATTTTTAAAGTAAATAAATTATCTTTTAATTCTTCCCTTGTTTTTAAATTCATTTTAACCCCTGTTTTCTTTCAACAAAACTCTTCTTTTTATAAGGTAAAAAATCGGCATAAAAATCATATTGTAAGTCCCCTGGAGAATAGAAACCTTAACTAAATACGTCCAGGAAATATAATTTTTAATAAGTGAATTGAAAATCCATAGAAAAGTATTTGACATAAATGTAGCTATAAATAGAACTATCATAGGAATAATAATACTTTCTTTATAAAAATTCCTGCTAAAAAAGCCTACTCCAGCTCCTAAAAGAAGCCTTAGAATAAGCATGGGGCCAATGAAATGACCTATAAAAAGATCCTCCATTAAGCCAATGGCAGCTCCAATTATTCCCCCTTTAACAGGACCGTTAAAGACTGCATAGAAAACTATACATACAAGAACTATATCGGGTTTTACTCCCAATAGAGAGAAATAGTCAAAATAGGAGCTTTGCAATATTAATCCTATAAACGAACAAATAACAACCACAAATTCAAGCAATTTTAATCCTTCTCTTCCTCTTCTGTTGCCAGATTAGTGATAAATTTTTCTTTATGAAAATTCTTAATTATAAATACTTCTTCGAGACTTTCGAAATCTACACTGGTTTCGATAATTGCAGTCTTGGTAAACCCTCTTTGAGTTTCCACAACCTCTGTTACTATCCCTAAATTCAGTTCCGGAGGATAAAAATCATCCAGACCAGAAGTAATAACCTCATCTCCCGCATTAATTTCCATTTCCTTAGGTAAGTGTACAAAGGATAGATTTTGCTGATCTACCCCCTGACCTTGTACTACTCCGATAGTCTTCCTGTTTTGTGCCAGTCTTGCTCCTACTCCAGAATCACTATCAAGCACTAATAAAACCTCTGAACTTTTTGGAGCTACGTTTATTATCTTGCCAACCAATCCCAGATGATTTATTACAACCATATCTTTTTTTAATCCATCTTCTGAACCTAAATCAATAAAAATACTTCTGTTCCAGTTTGTATTACTTTGACCAATTACTTTTCCAAGTGCAAGATCAAAATATTCGTCACTTCCCTCTTTGTAACCAAGAAGTTCTCTTAATCGCTTATTTTCCTGACGATCTTTTTTTAACAAGTCAATCTCGTACCTGGACATACTCATTTCTTTTCTTAATGATATGTTTTCTTCTCTTAATTCAGCCAATTCGCTTATATCCATAAACAATAATTGTGTCTTTTCTGAGGCGGCATTAAACAGTATCTGGAAAGGATATGATACTATCCGCACACCTCTTTCCAGAAAATTAAGAGAATTTTTCTCTCTTGCTGTTAACATACCTACGATACTTAAAACCACAAAAAAGATAAGAACTACTGCCGTTAGCTTCAATATCTTTTTTTTATCCATTCCTTATCTCCTGATATGTCTTTTTTTAGTAGTAATAACGCCTTTCAGCTTATCAATATTTTCTATAATTTTACTAGTTCCCAATACAACCGCAGATAATGGATCTTCTGCAACAAAAACCGGGATGCCTGTATGTTCTGAAATTAACAGATCAAGACCTCTTAACAAAGCTCCACCACCTGCTAATACTATACCTCTGTCCATAATATCTGAAGATAATTCTGGAGGAGTTTTTTCTAAACAGGATTTTATTGCTTCAATTATTTTCATTACAGTTTCTTGAAGAGCATAGTAAACCTCTTCCTCAGTTATTTCAATATTTTTTGGAAGACCCGAAACCATGTCTCTACCTTTAACTCTGTAAGTTCTTCCTTCATTCATTAAATATGCACTTGCTATAGAAACCTTGATATCTTCTGCTGTTACTTCACCAATCATCAAATTATATTGTTTTTTAACGTAATTACTGATAGCAACGTTAAGCTCATCACCTGCTGTTCTTATCGACTTACTAGCTACTATTCCCCCAAGAGAAATTACAGCAACATCCGTAGTACCACCACCGATATCTACAATCATACTCCCTGTAGGTTCTTCAACAGGAAGATTTGCTCCAATTGCTGCTGCCATTGGCTCTTCTACAATATAGGCTTCTGATGCACCTGCCTGAATGGCTGCATCTTTTACAGCCCTTTCCTCTACAGATGTTACATCCGCAGGGACGCAGATTACAATTCTCTTTTTAGACATAAACCCACTTATGTCAGGAACTTGTTTAAGAAAATACTTGATCATATTGTAAGTTGTATCGAAATCTGCAATAACTCCGTCTCTCATTGGACGAATCGCAACAATATTGCCCGGGGTTCTACCAATCATTCTTTGAGCCTCTGCCCCTACTGCAAGTATTTTATTATTATCAAGATTAACAGCAACAACAGATGGCTCCCTTAAAACAATACCTTTTCCCTTAAGGTAAACCAATGAATTTGCTGTTCCTAAATCTATACCTATATCTTTGTAACCAAACATTAATTTCTCTCCATTCTAAAAAATATTATTTTCCTTCATACTAAAATAACGTCCATTCCCTATTATAACATGATCAAAGATTTTAATTTTTAATATTTCGCTAACTTTTATTAACTCTTTTGTAAGATATATATCTTCTCTGCTTGGTTCCGGATCGCCACTTGGATGATTATGAATTAATATTATTGAGGCTGCACTTCTTTTTATAGCATTCTTATATATTTCTCTGGGATGAGCAAGTGAACTATTAAGATTCCCAATAGAAATAGTTTCAATTCCTAAAACCTTGTTTTTTGTGTTTAATAGAATTGCTTTAAAGTGTTCTCTGTCATAGGTTTTCATATCTTCCATTACTAAGTCTACTACATCCTGGGGACAAGATATATAGGGACTTTCCTCAATTTTTTCATTTTTTAATCTTTTGGCAAGCTCCATAGCTGCAACAATTCTTGCTGCTTTTACATCTCCAATTCCATCCTTTTGTTTTAGTTCTTCAGGAGTAATTTCCTTTAGCTCATTTAAAGATTTATTTGATAGTATTTCCGTAGCAAGTTGCAGAGCTGTCTTAGTTCTGGTTCCAGAATTAATTAAAATTGCTATAATCTCATTATTATTTAATGAATTGACACCTCTGGTAAACATTCTTTCAATTGGCTTACTTTCAGAAGGATATTCCTTCATCGTAACATGCTTATTTACTTTCAACTCCATTTTCTTCACCCTTTATCAGAATATTAAGTTCCTCATATATTCTGCGTACAGGTAAACCCATGACATTATAGAAGCAGCCATTTATACTTTTTACAAAAAGAGCACCTTTATCCTGAATACCATAAGCACCAGCTTTATCCATAGGTTCTCCAGTTTCAATATAATTAAGAATTTCCTCTTGAGACATTTTTGCAAAAATTACTTCTGTTTTCTCAATAAAAGAAACAACCTTTTCTCCATTATCTAGATTAAGGGATACACCAGTAAAAACAAAGTGTTTTCTGCCTTGTATTTTATTTAAAATTTTTGCAGCATCTTCTTTATCTTTTGGCTTTCCTAATATCTCATTATCTATACAGACTATAGTATCTGCACCGATAACTAATGCATTTTTTTCTGTACGGGCTCCTTCTGCGGCCTTGGTTTCTGCCATCCGCAAAACATAATCCTGAGGATTTTCCTCATTATATATTTCCTCGGAAATATCAATATTCCTTACAGAAAAAGAAATATCCATTTTTTTTAATAATTCTCTTCTTCTGGGAGACTGTGATGCGAGTATTATTTCCATTATTTTTTCCCCTTTTTATAAAAAACCGGTTCCTCTTTTTTATTCAGTTGATAAGAGAAACCGGTTGTCTGCAAATTATTTAGAGTTAAGGTTGTAACTCAGTATCTCAAGATTTACTGAAAGATCCACATTACGAACCTGAACATCTTTTTCTGTAAAAACTACAACTGGTGCAAAATTTAAAATCCCTTTTACTCCTTTTTTAACTACCCGGTCTACAACAAATTGAACAGTCTCTCCAGGTAGAGTGAGAATCGCAATATCTACAGGATTTTTTTCAAGAAAATTTTCAAGCTCTGATGCGTCTTGAATTTCAAGGTTGTTAATTTTTTCTCCCTTTTTAGATGGGTTATTATCAAAGAGTCCAATTATTCTAAAACCTCTTGCTGCGAAACCATGGTAATAGGCTAATGCTCTGCCTAAATTCCCCATTCCTACAATTACAGCTTTCCATTCTCTGTTTAATCCAAGAATCTCTTTAATGTTTCTGTTTAAATCAGCCACATTATAGCCAACCCCTCTTTTGCCAAAACCACCAAAATATGCAAAATCTTTTCGCACCTGAGCAGAATTACCTGCTATTCCTTTAGCTATTTCTCCAGAGGATACTGTTTCAATCCCATCATTCTCAAGTTTTGTTAAAAACCTTGAGTAAAAAGATAGTCTTCCTATAGTTGCCTCAGGTATTTTTACTTGTTTCAATATTTTTCCTCCTTAAATTACACTAAATGGGGCTATTAATTATTTCCCTTACTTTGCTAATAAAGTAAAAAGATCCAAAAGAAAGAATCAAATCTTCTTTTTTTGTCATGTGGACTAACTTTAACAAAGCTTCCTGTGTATTTTCTATAAAAATTATATTTTCTTTATTCTTAAACTTAGAGGGAAGCTTATTCCATTCAGAGTTTCTTGATCCTTCAGGCTTTGAAAAAACTATTTCCACAGCATTTTCATATACTTCTTTAAGTATACCTTCTTTATCTTTATCATCAAGAATTCCCAACAAAAAATATATTTTTCTTCCAGCATATTTTGAGTCGAGATATTTTTTTAGTTTTCGTGCACCCTGGGGATTGTGAGCACCATCAATTAAAACTTCTCTGCCTTGATATTTGAGAAGCTCAAGTCTTCCTGGCCAGTTTACCTTTGATAATCCCTTTAGGAAGTCACTTATTTTAACAGGAAGATCTTTTTTCAAAAATTTCAATGCAGATATAACACTTAACATATTATCAATTTGATGTTCCCCTTGAAGATTCAATAAAACCTCTGTTTCAAGTTCTTCAACATAAATTCTTTGCAAACCATCTTTCTCCGGAAGAATTTTGTAGGAGATATCTTCTGCATCATAGTAATTAGCTTTCTCTTTTTCTATTTTTTCTAGAATTACTTTTTTTCCCTGGGCATTTTCCTGTATCCCAACTACTACTTGTCCTTTACTGTGAATTATACCTGCTTTTTCTCCAGCAATTAACTCAATAGTTTCCCCAAGAATTTCCTTATGATCAATACCAATATTGGATATTATGGATAAATTAGTTCTCAAAGCATTAGTTGAATCAAGGCGGCCGCCTAAACCAGTTTCAAAAATCACAACATCAACTTTTTCCCTGGCAAAATAATTTGCAGCCATAATTGTAAGGAATTCAAATTCTGTAGGATTTTCCTCAAAGAGATCCTTGTTTTTTTCAATTAATAATCTAAGTTTTTCTGTTTCTTCAGCAAAGTTCTCTTCTGATATTAATTTGTTATTTATACGAATTCTTTCCCTGTAACTATGCAAATGGGGTGAGGTATACAAACCGGTTTTCAGTCCGCTGCTTAGCAAGGCTTGTTCCAGCATGGCAGAGGTTGAGCCTTTCCCATTAGTACCTGCTACATGAATAATATAGTACTTTTCATCAGGATTACCTGAAAGGCTTAGAAGCTTTTTAGTTCTATCCAAGCCCAGGTTTATCCCAAATCTGCAGAGTTCATTAATATATTTTACAGCATCATTATTTATAACTATCCAGCCTCTTTCTTACAAGATTCAGGTCAGTAAGATACCCATCTCTTTTTTCTTTTTCCTTCTCAATTACTTCTTCCGGAGCTTTTGCAACAAAGCCCTGGTTAGATAATTTTTTATCTATTCTTTCTACTTCGCTCTCAAGTTTTTTAATTTCTTTTTCCAGTCTTTCAACCTCTTTGCTTAAATCAATAAGATCTTCAAGGGGCAGGAATATTTCAAACCCTTTTACCACAGCGGATGCAGATTTGCCAATATTATCTTTATTAACTAAAACTTTTACATCTTCCAGGGCTGCTAAAGTTTTTAGGTATGGGGTTACTTCAGAGATAAAAGCTTCCTTGCTCTTATCTTCAACGAAAAACAAAGCTGTTGCTTTCTTTGATGGAGGTACTCCCATTTCGCTGCGGATATTCCTAACACCTCTTACAATATCCATTAAAAGATTCATTTTTCCTTCTGCATCTTTATCTTTTTTCTCAACATTTCCTAAAGGATACTGAGTTTTCATTATTGTTCCTTCAGTTCCAGGAAGATGCTGCCAAATTTCTTCAGTAATAAATGGCATTACAGGATGAAGAAGTTCCATAGCCCCCTGGAGAATATCTCTTAATACCTTTTGAGTTTTTTGTCTTTTTACAATATTCTCTTTGTCATATAGTGAAATCTTAGCTATTTCAATATACCAGTCACAAAACTCATTCCAAATAAACTCGTAGATTTTTCTGCCAGCTTCTCCAAGTTCGTATTTATCTATATTTTCGTTAACTTCTGCAGCAACC
Source organism: Clostridia bacterium (assembly GCA_009930175.1). Taxonomy (GTDB): domain Bacteria; phylum Bacillota; class Peptococcia; order Peptococcales; family SKKY01; genus SKKY01. The sequence continues at coordinate 20,708 of RZYW01000010.1, read as the reverse complement.
GTATTAAACCTGGAAATTATCCACTTGTCCGCTAATTCAAGCTGGCTAGTCTCTTGTTCAGCATAATCTTCCAGGTTCATTAACACAAATCTTGATGCATTCCAAATTTTATTAGCAAAATTACTTGAAGATTCAAGGCGATCAAATTGGAAACGAATATCATTCCCTGGTGTATTACCAGTAATAAGCATAAATCTTAAAGAATCTGCTCCATATTTTTCAATAACCTCTAATGGATCTACTCCATTACCTAAAGATTTACTCATCTTCCTGCCTTGACCATCCAGTACAAGGCCATGAATGAAGACATCTTTAAAAGGTATTTCCTTCATAAATTCAAGAGATGTAAAAATCATTCTCGCTACCCAGAAGAAAATGATATCTCTTCCCGTAACAAGAACACTAGTGGGATAATATTTTGCAAGATCATCTGTTTGATCTGGCCAACCTAAAGTGGAGAAAGGCCACAATCCTGAACTAAACCAAGTGTCTAAAACATCTGGATCTTGCCTTAAATTTGTTGAATCACACTTTGTGCACTTTTCCGGTTCTTCAGTTTGACAAATTATTTCTCCACAGTCATCACAATACCAAACGGGAATTCTGTGTCCCCACCAAAGTTGTCTTGAAATGCACCAATCTCTTATGTTTTCAAGCCAATTTAAGTAAACACCTGTAAATCTTTCAGGAACAAATCTTAATTCCCCTGTTTTAACTACATTAATTGCAGGATCTGCTAATGGCTGCATTTTTACAAACCATTGTTTTGAAAGAAAGGGCTCTACTGCAGTATCACAACGATAACAATGCCCCACAGAATGAGTTATTTCTTCAATTTTCAAAAAGAAGCCTGCATCTTTCATATCCTGAACAATTTTTTCCCTTGCCTCGTAACGATCCATTCCAGCATATTCAGGGAACTTATCATTTATTGATCCGTCAGGGTTCATTACGTTTATTTCTTCAAGATTGTGTCTTTTACCTATTTCAAAGTCATTAGGATCGTGGGCAGGGGTAATTTTTACTGCACCTGTTCCAAACTCTATGTCTACATAATCATCAGCAACAATTGGTATTATTCTTCCTACTAAAGGCAAAATAATATTTTTCCCAATAAATTTACTAAACCTTGGATCTTTTGGGTTTACAGCTACTGCAGTATCTCCCAGCATTGTTTCCGGCCTGGTTGTTGCAATTTCAAGAAACTGGTTTTCTCCCTCAATTGGATATTTGAAATAATAGAATCTCCCAGGACTTTCCTGATGCTCAACTTCAATATCTGAAATTGTTGTTAAACACTTTGGACACCAGTTAATTATATAATTCCCCTGATATATTAAACCTTTATTATAAAGACCAACAAAAACTTCTTTTACAGCATGAGAACATCCCTCATCCATAGTAAATCTTTCCCTGTCCCAATCACAGGATGTTCCAAGCTTTCTTAATTGTGTAGTTATTGTATTACCATATTTTTCTTTCCATTCCCAGGCTCTTTCTAAAAACTTCTCTCTTCCAACTTCATATTTATTTGTTCCTTCGCTTCTTAACAATTCTTCAACTTTAGCCTGAGTTGCAATACCCGCATGATCTGTTCCAGGAAGCCAAAGAGTATTGTATCCCTGCATTCTTTTTACTCTTGCCAGAATATCTTGTAAAGTACAATCTAAGGCATGCCCTAAATGAAGTGTACCCGTTACATTTGGAGGAGGCATTACAATTGTAAAAGGCTCTCCTTCTTCCTTTGGATCAGCATGAAAATACTTATTATCTTCCCAGTATTTATACCACTTATTTTCAACCTCTTTTGGATCATAACTTTTAGAAATATTTTTTTCTTCCTGCATAATTCCACCCCTGTATAATATTTATGATATTTAACAATAAAAAAACCCTTCGTCCTAAAAAGGACGAAAGGTAAACTTCCGCGGTACCACCTTAATTCCGGTTATCCGGCTCTCTTAGCTATAACGGGCCACCCGGACTTACTTACTAAAATTCAGCAAGCCTCCTCCACAGCTACTTTCAATAAAGAATCAACGAAAAACTTACAGCCTTGGTTTCTCTCTCTTGGGATGATTCAGAATTTACTCCTCTGTATCTAAGGAATTAATATTTTAAATTTAAAACTATTCTATTGATAATATCCCCTATTGTCAATATTTCTAACCTATTTACTTTATAACAACTTCAAACCAGAAATAATAAATAATACGCCCAGAATAATTGGAATTAAAATAAGCATTATTCCAAATATAAGAAAAGCTTTTTTTGTTCCATAATTTTCTTCAAGCAACTGGTATTTTGGACTATCTTCATTAAGAAATAACTGATTTCTGATTACAACAATATTACTGATTGCAATAAACAAGGGAACTGCTGCCAGGAAGAAATATCTATAACCCTCATTAATAGGTGCAAATAAAAAAATCAAAAAGAAAATAACTATTATTATTTTTCGGTCGACTTTTTTCATTCAGAAATATCATCCTTTCTCCTTCGTCTTGTATCGATAGCAGATGCCATCTCAGCAAGCTCTAATGCTAATTCCTCATCAATGTCATAGTCATCTTCATTTCCCGGGGAAAGACTGAACCCTCCAGGAAGAGCCATTCCAGCTAAAGCAGATAATGGATTGAAAGGCTGTTTAGCTTCATTCTTAACATCTTCATTTCCAAGCAGCAAATCTGTTGTAACTCCAAGGGCTTTGGCACAGGCTAGTAATTCCTGTATTCCTGGTTCTCTCTTCCCAGTTTCTAATTCATTAAAGGATTCAAGGGAACAGGATAATACCTTTGCCATATTTTCTTGAGAAATTTTTTTTTCATTTCTTAATCTGACTAAATTATCGTTAAACTTCATCAGCTTCAACCTCCTCAAAAGCAAGTTGTCCAGATATCCATTTAAGAACTTCCTCTTTTCCTGTTTTATCTTCTGCGGAAAATAACTGGATATCTTCATTATTTATCATTAATTTTTCTCTAATAATCTTTTTATGTTTAAGGTGCTGCCCTCTGGATATTTTATCTGCTTTGGTTGCTACCAAAAGAAAAGGAATCCCTAAGTGTTTAAGCCAATCAAACATCATTAAATCATCTTCTGTTGGAGGATGCCTCAAATCTATTAGCTGAATTATTCCAACAAGGTTTGGTCTGTCATTTAAATATTCTTCAATAAATTCAGCCCATTTTTCTTTTATGTCTCTAGATACTTTGGCAAAACCATAACCAGGAAGATCTACTAGATGAAAATTATCATTTATCAAATAGAAATTAATAGTTTGTGTTTTACCTGGCTTACCACTGGTTCTGGCAAGATTTTTTCTGTTAATTATTGTATTAATTAGTGATGATTTACCCACGTTGGATCGCCCAACAAAAGCAACTTCTGGTAGCCCGTCAGCGGGATATTGTTTTTTTCTCACAGCACTGATTACGAAATCAGACTTGTTGATCTTCATTTTATTTTAACTCCTAAAATTATATTAATTACATCTTTCATATGCTTAACAAATATAAATTCGATTTTATTTTTTATATTTGCAGGAATATCTTCAAGATTTTTTTCATTTTCTGCTGGCAATAGTATTCTAGTATATCCTGCTCTATGGGCTGCAAGAACTTTTTCTTTTATTCCTCCCACTGCAAGTACACGGCCTCTTAAAGTAAGTTCTCCAGTCATGGCAGTACTTACATCAATAGACTTATTAATCAGGCATGATATTAAGGCTGAACAAATTGTTATCCCTGCTGATGGACCATCCTTTGGAATAGCACCTTCAGGAACGTGAATATGAATGTCATTTTTGTCAAAAACATCACCTTCAAGGCCTAAATCTTTGGCAATAGAGCGAATATAGCTATGGGCAATCTGGGCTGATTCCTTCATTACTTCACCCAATTTTCCTGTTAATACCAACTTACCTTTTCCTTCAAGGAGAGTTACTTCAATTTGAAGTATATCTCCACCTACTTCTGTCCAGGCAAGACCATTTGCAATTCCTTCCAAAGCTTCCTCATCTTTTTTACCATAACGAACCTTTTCAATTCCTAAGAATTTAACTATTGAAGTTTCATTTATTACAACTTTTTTACGTTTTTTCTCAGCTATTAGTTTTGCAGCTTTTCTGCAAAGAGATCCTATTTCACGTTCCAGATTCCTTACTCCTGCTTCTCTGGTATAATTTCTGATAATTTTTCTAATAGCTCCCTCAGAAATTGAGAATTGATTTTCTTTCAATCCGTTATTTTTAATTTGTCTTGGTACAAGATATTGTTTTGCTATTTGCAGTTTCTCTTCTTCTGTATAGCTTGAAAGCTGAATAACTTCCATTCTGTCTGCCAATGGCTTAGGAACGTTAAAGATATTATTTGCAGTTGTTACAAAGAAAGTTCTGCTAAGATCAAAGGGAACTTCAATGAAGTGATCGCTAAATGTATCATTTTGTTCTGGATCAAGAACTTCAAGTAATGCAGATGAAGGATCTCCTCTGAAATCTGTTGTCATTTTATCTATCTCATCAAGTAAAAATAAAGGATTACTTGAATCCGCATTTTTCATTCCTTTGATTATTCTTCCTGGCATAGCACCAACATAGGTACGTCTGTGTCCACGAATTTCTGCTTCATCCCTAACTCCACCCAGGGACATTCTTACAAATTTTCTGTTCAATGCACGGGCAATTGACTTTGCCAGAGATGTTTTACCAACACCTGGTGGTCCAACAAAACAAAGAATTGGATTTTTTAGAGTTTTATTTAATTTTGCAACTGAAAGATATTCCAAAATTCTTTCTTTTACATTTTCTAAGCCATAATGATCTTCATTTAAAATTGTTTCTGCCTTTTTTATATCTATTCTGTCTTCTGTTCTTCTGTTCCAGGGAAGCTCAATAAGCCATTCTAAATAATTTCTAATATTTGTAGCTTCTGCAAAAGATGGGTTCATTCTTTCAAGTTTCGCAATTTCCTTATATGCTTTTTCCTTTGCTTCTTCAGGAAGTTTGTTTTCATCTATTTTCTTTTTGAATTCATTAGCTTCACTAAGACTTTCATTGTTTTCACCAAGTTCTTCTTGAATTGCTTTTAACTGTTCTCTTAAGAAATATTCTCTTTGATTTTTATCAATTTGTTTTTTAACCATATAATCAATTTTCTTTTCAGTTTTTAATACTTCTATTTCCTGAACAAGAATAGTTGCAATCAAAGCAAGACGTTCTTTAATATCAAAAGTCTGAATAATTTCCTGCTTTTTAGGAATTTTAAGAATTAATGTTGAACCTATTCCATCTGCAAGACGTTCCGGATCTTCAATATCAAGAACATTTAGATAGTTATCACCTGTTATTTTCTTATTCAGTTTAATATACTCTTCAAAATATCCTGATACAGAACGAACTAAAGCTTCAATCTCAAGCTTGTCATAGTTTGGTTTGCTAATAAAATTTAAATCAACTGAGGCAAATTCAGACCCTGCATTGTATGAAGCGATTTCTGCTCTTTCCAAACCCTCTACTAATATTCTTAAAGCTCCATTAGGCATTTTCATAACTTGCTTAATTTCTGCATAAGTACCAATAGTGTAAATGTCCTTTTCTCTGGGAGCATCATTCACTGCATCTTTTTGCGTTGATAAAAATATTTTCTTATCTTCAAGCATTGCTCTTTCTATAGCTTTTACAGACTGGGCTCTTCCTACATCCAGATGCGCAACCATAAAAGGGAAAACAACAATCCCTCTTAATGGAAGTAATGGAATGTTTTCAATAAATTTTTCTACTCTCAATTATGCCACCCCTGACTTATTTAATAATGTTTAATAATTAGTTTATCAGAATTTATTATTAATATATACCCTAAAAAACCCTGAGCAAAATAGCTCAGGGTTTTTGTTATGCCGTTTCGGCGTTTTTTCTTGTCTTTTCTTTAAGCACTACTATTGGTTCCCCATTATTTTCAATTACATCTTCTGTAATAATAACCTTCTTAATATCTTTCCTGGATGGTATTTCGTACATTATTTCCATCATTATTTCTTCAAGAATTGCTCTCAATCCTCTTGCCCCAGTATTTCTAAGCAAGGTTTTCTCTGCAATTTTTAATAATGCTTCTTTCTCTATTTCAAGATCAACATTTTCAAGGCTAAATAACTTTTGGTATTGTTTAATCAAAGCATTTTTTGGTTCAGTTAAAATACTAACTAAAGCTTCTTTGTCCAATTCTCCCAATGAAACAAGTACTGGAAGACGTCCCACGAATTCAGGAATTAAACCATAACGGATCAGGTCTTCTGGTAAAACATTCTTAAGAATTTCTCCAACTCCTGAATCCTTTTTTGAGGATATTTCAGCATTGAATCCCATAGACTTTTCGCCTATTCTCTTTTGAATTATTTTTTCAAGACCATCAAAAGCACCACCACAAATAAATAAAATATTACTTGTATTTATTTGAATAAATTCCTGATGAGGATGCTTCCTTCCACCTTGAGGAGGAACACTGGCTACAGTGCCTTCAATTATTTTTAAAAGTGCCTGTTGAACACCTTCACCAGATACATCTCTGGTTATTGAAGGATTTTCAGATTTTCTGGCAATTTTATCTATCTCATCAATATAAATAATCCCTTTTTCTGCTTTTTCAATATCATAATCTGCAGCCTGAATAAGTTTTAGCAGAATGTTTTCAACATCCTCACCAACATATCCCGCTTCAGTTAAAGAAGTTGCATCTGCAATTGCAAAAGGAACATCAATAATTCTTGCCAGGGTTTGAGCCAGAAGAGTTTTCCCGCTGCCTGTAGGGCCAACAATACAAATGTTACTCTTAGCAAGCTCAACATCAGAGTTGTCCTTGACCGGTAGGTTAATACGCTTATAGTGGTTATAAACTGATACGGCTAAAACTTTTTTAGCTTTTTCCTGACTTATTACATATTGATTGAGAGTATCATATATTTCATTTGGTTTTGCTAGATTTTTTTTAGAAGATTCTTTAGATGGAGATATTTCCGCAAGTTCCTCTGCAATAATCTCATTGCAAAGCTCGATACATTCATCACAAATATATACTCCTGGACCTGCAACAAGTTTTTTTACCTGTTCCTGAGGTTTACCACAAAAAGAACACTTCAATTTTCCTTTTTCCTCATTAAACATATAATCACAACCTTTTTTTATCTGCTGGAAATCACTTCATCAATCAAACCATATTCCTTTGCAGCTTCTGCACTCATAAAGTAATCTCTTTCTGTATCTGCAGCTATTTTTGCTAATTCCTGCCCAGTTCTTTCAGCAAGAATTTCATTAAGTTTTTCCTTAATTTCAAGAATTCTTTTTGCATGGATTTGAATATCCGTTGCCTGCCCCTGAGCACCGCCCAAAGGTTGGTGAATCATTATTTCACTGTTAGGGAGTGCAAATCTCTTTCCTTTTTTACCTGCCGCAAGAAGAAATGCTCCCATACTTGCTGCCATACCAACACAAATTGTTGATACATCAGGTTTTATATACTGCATAGTATCGTATATAGCCATACCTGCAGTTATTGAACCTCCGGGACTGTTTATATAAATACTGATATCTTTGTCTGGATCTTCTGCTTCAAGAAATAAAAGCTGAGCAATAATTAAATTTGCAACATAATCATCTACGCCGCTTCCAAGAAAAATTATACGATCTTTTAATAATCTGGAATAAATATCGTAGGATCTTTCTCCCCTATTTGTTTGTTCAACTACTATTGGAATTAATCCGCTCATAATACTCCCTCCAGTTCCTGTATTTTCTTACTTACTGTTTGCAATAATTAAATCCACAGCTTTATCAGATTTCATGCTGTTAATCATATTTTCTTTTTCACCTGATTTTTCAAGTAAATCTTTTATTTCAGACACTTCTTTTTTATACATTTCTGCTAATCTGGTAAATTCTTTTTCAAGATCTTCATCAGAAATTTCAATATTTTCATTCTTTGCAATAGCTTCAAGAACTAATGAATTTTTAACTGCTGTTTCAGCATCTGCTTGGTATTTTGCTCTTAAATCTTCAATTTTTTCATTTGTATATTCAAGGTACTGATTTAAGCTTAATCCTTGTCTAGCCATGTTCATTTCCATGTTTTGGATAAAAGCATCAATTTGAGTTTCTACCATTGCCTGTGGAATTTCTATATCAAAATTTGCAGCAACTTTTTCTACTGCAGTTGCTTTTAGTTCAGCATTGGCTTTTGCTTCTTTTGCCTCAAGAATATTCTTTTTCAAATCTTCTTTTAATTCTGCTAGTGTAGCAAACTCTGATGTATTATCAGCAAATTCATCGTTTAGCTCAGGGAGTTTTTTCTCTCTGATTTCATTTATTTTTACTTCAAATTCTGCATCTTTTCCTGCTAAATCAGGACTGTGATATTCCTCTGGGAATTTTACCTGAATTGTTTTTTCTTCATTTAAAGCCATTCCAATTAATTGTTCTTCAAAGCCTTCGATAAATGATTTTGAACCAACCTGCAGGTTATAGTCTTCAGCAGTTCCACCTTCAAAAGGAACTTTATCAACCATTCCTTTAAAGTTTAATAAAATTGTATCCCCATCTTTAACTTTCGCATCTTCGGAAACAACTTCAAGTGAAGAATGCTTTTCCTGAAGACGTTCTAATTCTTTTTGAACTTCTTCTTCCGAAACAGAAACTTCCTGCTTTTCTAATTCGATACCTTTATATTCTCCAACTTCAAACTGAGGCTTTGCATCAGCTTTAATTTTGAATATAAAATCTTTATCTTCTTCTAATTGAACCATTTCAATTTGTGGTCTTCCAAGAGGCATATTTTCTTCTTCAACTGTGCTTAAAACTTCTTCATAAATCTCTGGTAATATATGGTTCGCTGCCTCTTCCAGGAAAAACTCTTTTCCAAAGTTATTTAATAGAATTTGCTTTGGAACTTTTCCTTTTCTGAATCCAGGGATATTTACTTTTTTAGCTACATCTTTATATGCTTGCTCTAAACCCTTTTTTAGTTTGTCGTTTCCTGCTTCTACTGTTATTTCAACAGTCTTCTTATCTACTCTGTTTGTCGTTAATTTCATTACCTAATGGCCTCCTTAAAAAAATCACAATACGATTTGTCGTCCTTTTATTATACACTTAAAATACTTACAAACACAAGAACACCCCGGCGAAAAGCCGAGGCATTTTAAATCTGGAGCGGAAGACGAGATTCGAACTCGCGACCCTCGCCTTGGCAAGGCGATGCTCTACCACTGAGCCACTTCCGCTAATATTTGTTTTGGTGCGGGAGAAGGGACTTGAACCCCCACGGTGTAACCGCCAGATCCTAAGTCTGGTGCGTCTGCCAATTCCGCCACTCCCGCACATGGTGAGCCATCCGCGACTCGAACGCGGGACACCCTGATTAAAAGTCAGGTGCTCTGCCGACTGAGCTAATGGCTCTTAATAATAAAGAGATATTGATAATATTAATTTGTAAAAATGGCTGGGGCGGCAGGACTCGAACCTACGAGTGCGGGAGTCAAAGTCCCGTGCCTTACCAACTTGGCTACGCCCCAATAAAGCAATATAAATTATATTTTATTTCAGGCTTTTGGTCAAGAATAAATTATAATATAAACTCAATGGGGTGAGTGATGGGACTTGAACCCACGAATGCCGGAGTCACAATCCGGTGCGTTGACCACTTCGCCACACCCACCATAATAGCCTGAAAAAATGGCGTGCCTGAAGGGATTCGAACCCCTGACCCTCGGATTAGAAGTCCGATGCTCTATCCAGCTGAGCTACAGGCACACGATAAAAAAACTATTTAACATCATATTATAAAAATGGAGCGGGTGAAGGGAATCGAACCCTCGCAACTGGCTTGGAAGGCCAGGGCTCTACCACTGAGCTACACCCGCTCGAGATAAAACACGGTACTTGGTAAAAAATCAGTTGGTCGGGGCGGAGGGATTCGAACCCCCGACCCCATGGTCCCAAACCATGTGCGCTACCAAACTGCGCTACGCCCCGTTTGCTGACAAAGGATAGTATAATTTAATTTTCAGTGGTTGTCAATGGATTATTTTTAAAATTCTTAAAGATTTCCCATAAGTTTTTTTAGTCTCTCCAGAGCTTTTCCTCTATGGCTAATTCTGTTTTTTAATTCCAGAGGGATCTCAGCAAAAGTTTTGTCTAAAGACTCCAAATAGAAAAGAGGATCGTAGCCAAATCCACCTTCTCCCCTATATTCATTTATTATAATTCCATCGCAGGTTTCTTCAACAATCTCACTTGTATTAAGCTGTGGATTATATAGTGCAAGGGCACAAACATACCTTCCTGTTCTTTCTTTTATAGAAAATGGTTCTAGTTCTTTTAATAGTTTTTGATTGTTTTTTTCGTCCCCGGAACCCTCACCAGCATATCGAGCGGAATAAATCCCTGGTCTTCCATCAAGTACGTCAACTTCCAGTCCAGAGTCATCTGCCAAAGCAATAAAACCCGTTTTATCTCCAACTGTCTTTGCCTTAATTAAAGCATTTTCTTTAAAAGTAGATCCTGTTTCTTCTATCTCATCAATTTCAGGAAAATCATTAATAGATAGAAGGGTGTATCCAAAAGGTTCTAAAATTGTCTTAAACTCTTTAATCTTTCCAGGATTCTTTGAGGCAATAACTATTGTTTTTAGTGTCTTTTTTTGAATCTCAATTAATTCTAAAATTCCCTTTTCGCCATACTCAAGCATTAAATTCAATTCATCTCTGGAAAAAGTATGTTCTTCCCCAGTTCCCTGAACCTCTACAAACTTACCGCTTTCTGTCATAACCAGATTTAAATCTACCTGTGCTGCTGAATCTTCAGTATAAGGCAAATCAAGTACCACCTGATCATTAACAACACCGGCACTTACTGCTGCAAGGTGCTCGTTAATTGGGTTTTCTGTAATTTTTCCTTCAGAAAGCAAGCCCTGGCAGGCCATTTTTAAAGCCAGAAATCCTCCTGTAATAGATGCTGTTCTTGTTCCACCATCAGCTTGAATAACATCGCAATCGATCCATATAGTAATGTCTGGCATTTTTTTCAAATCTGTAACAGCCCTTAAAGAACGGCCAATTAATCTTTGAATCTCCTGAGTTCTTCCACTAAGCTTTCCTTTATTTACTTCCCTTTGATACCTGGAGTCAGTTGCCCCGGGAATCATTGAGTACTCAGCAGACACCCAACCCTGTTTACTGCCCTTTAGCCAGCCTGGAACCTTTTCTTCAACACTTGCAGTGCATATTACTTTTGTCCGCCCAAACTCAATTAAAACAGATCTATATGCGTTTTCAATATAACCTGGAGTAACTTTTATTTTTCTTAATTCATTATTCTTTCTTCCATCATACCTCATTTTATACCCTCAGTTCCTAAATTATATAAGTTTTAAACATCTTTGCTATTTCAATTTCTCCTTCAAATGAAAGCTCTGCTTCTCTTTTCAGCAAGTTAACATTGTAAGTAGGATTAATATGAGTTAAAACCAGTTTTTTTACTTTGGCCGTTTCCGCAAGTACTCCTGCTTGTTTGGCTGTCATATGACCATGAATTGTTTTATTCTTATCCTTTTCCAATAAACTCGCTTCGGCAAACAAATAGTCTGAATCAATAATTTCTTCAGCTAAAAGTCTTGTGAATCCTGTGTCGGAAGTATAACTAATCTTTTTATTTCCTTTTTTTGCCTTTATTCCATAGCAAGGTGTAGTATGTTTTGTTTTAAAAAATCTCAAAACCATATCTCCAAAGCGATGATCTCTTTCGAGAGATTCCTCTATAGGTATCAATGCAAAAAGCTCGGTGTAAGCAGCAATTTTTTCAAAAGCAGGATCTTCTTTTGGAGCAAATACTATTAATGGGTTTCGTCTTTCTCCTGATTCATTAGCAAGAAAAAAAGCTTTTCTCAACATTTCAAAATCATTAAAATGATCTCCATGAAAATGTGTAATTATAAGACAATCTAGGTCCTTGTAATCTATAAATCTCTGAAGATTAGAGAAACTCCCGTTACCACAATCAATCATAATTTTTATATTATTATTTTCCAAAAGATATCCATTACAGGCTCCTTTATAAGGCGCAAAAGGGCTGTAGCAGCCCAAAACTGAAAAGCGCATTTACAGCCCCTCCTTTATTACTGATTTAAAAATCTTAATATACCCTTTGCAATACCACTTGCAATTTGATCTTGGAAAGCTGGAGATGCCAATAGTTGTTCCTCTTGCTGATTAGTCAAGAATCCTGTTTCAACAAGAATTGAAGGCATTTTGGTTTCCCTGATAACGGCAAAGTTATCTTCAAACAAACCATAAGATGGTCTTCCTGTAGCTTTAATTGCTTCGTCAAGGACATAACTTGCAAGGTTTTGTCTCTCAAGTCTTTGCATAAATATTTCCGGCATCCATTCCGGAGCATAATAGAATACACCTATCCCTTGTATTGCCCTGTTACCTGTTGCATTTGCATGAATACTAACAAAACAATAAGCATTTTCGTTATTAGCCAAATTAGCTCTATCATACAAATCCCTGTTTGTCGTACCTCTATGGGTTAAAATTACTTCTACTCCCTCTCTTCTCAAGTATTCTTCAACTTTTAAAGAGATAGGAACGTTTACATTTAACTCTTTTACTTTAAGAGTCGTACCAATAGCGCCAGGATCAACCCAACCACCGGCCTTAATAGTCCCATGACCAGGGTCAATAACTACAATTTTTCCTCTTGGTCCTTGGGTTGGATAACCAATCCCTACATTAAGAGATTTATCTTTAAGATTAACCCTTACAGAACTTCCATAAATAAATTTCAAATCAACTCTTACAACATCCTGAGAATCTTGTTTTGCAGTAATTTGATAATTTTCTTTTATTGTTTTGCTAAAAGTATTGCTTCCATTTAAATCTAACCTGGAACCTTTAATAAAGAATGCAATATGATCTAAGCTTAATCTCTTACTTTCATAAGAAATCTCCTTCTCAGAAAATATTTCAAAATTAAAACTTTCAGATTCTTCATTTACAGTTATATTATTTATTGTAGATAATGCTTCTGCATAGTTCCGTAACTTAATGTTAATCCCTTGATTTTCCTTTTCATAACTTGCCCTAAAATCAATTTTATCAAGGAAATTAATAGTAATTTTTTTGGCTGAAATATCAATGCTCCCAATATTATACTGATTTACAAAAACTTTTTGAGGAGTAAGATTTAGCTCCGGAAAATCTACCGTTATTTGTGTTGCTGAAGGTTTACTTAACCGATAATCTTCAATAGAAACAGGTAAAATATCGACTTCAAGAAAATCCTTAGTATTTGTGATAATCAAAAACTTCCCTGATCCTAAGAATATTTTTGCTGAATTATTTTCATCAAAGGTAACATCTTGCCTTTGAGTCTCTTGGGAATCCTCTTTTTTAAGGACTAGCCAATCCGCAATCCAGCCGGCATTTCCATTCGTTAATTTTATTTTTAACCAATTTTTTTGAGCATCAATTACTGTGAATCCCTGACCACTATTAACCTTTGTAATTATTCCATATTCGATTCCAGGACCTTGGCGAACATTAACTATACTCTCTTTAATTACAATATTGTCATTAATTTTTATTCCTGATTCTGTAATACCCGATGGCGCAGCTTCGGGATTTTGAGGATAAATAACAGCACCTGTTCCAGGATCTTTTAAAACGGAGGATCCATCTGCCTGAGATAGGAGCCAGCCCGCAACCCAACCTTCTTTTTGATCCTTTGTAACTACCTGATACCAGTCCCCCCGTTGGTTTTTAACTGTAACGGGAGTGTTTCTGTTAAGTTGAGCCAGAACAGACGCATTTAAATTAGGTTCACTTCTCATATTAACTACATTCTGATTTATATAATAAGTTCTTGTATCTACAGTTGCTCCTTGTACTGTTATTAAAAAACCCGCAACCCAACCTTCAAGTTTTCCACTCTTTACAAAGTACCAATCATCTTTCTTTTGAAGAAGCTGAACCAGTTCTCCTCTGGATAATTGTCCAAGAGTCTGACTCTCTGTTCCAGGTTCCTTCCTAATATTTACAACTGTACTATTTATAACTCCACTTTTTCCTGTTAGAATCTCTGCTCCTTGAATCACAGGAACCTTAGGTGTATCAACAGAAGGATTTGCAGAAATAGTAACATACTCTGAACTTACCCACCCTAATCCCTGAGGAAGGCGAATCTGAATCCAGTTATTCTCTAATTTGACAATAGAAACTTCACTGCCTTTTGACAGTTGACCTATGTTATTATAATTCGTACCTGGTCCGCTTCTAATATTCAAGATCCCTGTGTTAACAGTACCTTTGCCATCTGCCGCAATAGATAAAACCAGTGCTATAGAAAAAATGAACAACAAAACTAATGCTTTTCTTATATTTTTATTCAAAAGGAACCTCCAAAATTAACTGATTTTTTTTCTGCTGAGATAAATATATAAAACAATACTGATAATTATAAAAATCAGACTCGTTACCTGAGCCATTCTTAAGGATCCCAGCATTAAACTATCCGTTCTAAATCCTTCAATAAAAAACCTGCCAATAGAATACCCACCTAAATAAATTGCTAAAAGTAATCCTTCTTTTAATTTAAACTTTTCCCTTATTAATATTAACAAGAAAAAAATTCCAATATTCCACAGGGACTCATAGAGAAATGTAGGGTGCCTGTAGGCGCCGTCTATCCACATTGCCCAGGGAACAGAAACAGGATCAACTTCATATCCATAGGCTTCCTGATTAAAGTAATTTCCCCATCGCCCAATAGCCTGACCAAGTACCATACTAGGTGCTACAGCATCTGCTACCTGCCAAAAACTTATTTTATAATACTTTAACATAATCCAAGCTACTGAAAAAGCCCCGATTATCCCTCCATGAATAGCTAAACCGCCATTCCATACTGCAGGAATTTCTCCAGGATTTAAAGAATAGTAGTCCCAATTAAATGCAACATAATATAACCTGGCGGAAATAAAGGCTATAGGAATAGCAGTTAATAGTACGTTCATAAACTTATCTTCATCTATATTTTTTTTCTTTATTTCTTTAAGGGCAAGAAAGGTGCCTACTAAGATAGCAGCGGCAATAAGCACCCCATACCACCTGATTTTCAAAAAACCAATCTCAATTAATATAGGATCCGGCATAAAAAACTCCTGACTTAATATTCTATGTCACTATAATCGTGATAATTATAAATTGAATTTACATATATATTCTTCACTCTTTGTAAATAAACCTCTTTATTTATACCTTCGGCAACTATAACGGCTGGTACTGACTGTAAAATTTTGTTCTCTAATTCTGTAAATAGCACTTCTCTTTCTTGAGAATCTGCTGTTTTATTAACTTTATTTTGCAATTCATTAATTTCCGGAACTATTAATCCGCTTACATTTAATGGATTATTCAGTGGATTTTTAAACAGTTCAAAGAATGCATTCTTCCCAAAATAATCACCTTCCCAGGTCTCCAGGGCAAGGTCAAAATTTCCTGTTTTTAAATCCGCAAAATATTCTTCAAGAGGTTTTGCAACTACTTCCGGAGAAATATCCATTTTTTTTGAAAGTTGCTGGGCAATTTTTTCTGCTGTTTTTATTTCTGTTTCTAAATCCAAGACAAGAATTTTGGGAGCTAAATTTGCTAAAGAATATGTGGTTGATATATTTGCTTTTTCAGATGAATTATCCTCTCTATATACACTTGGATAAATTCCATTTATTTTATCGATGCTTTGATATATTGCTTTTCTTGTTTCAATATTTTCTAATTCAGAATTACGGCTATTTATCCAAAGCAATGTTATTCCAGGGCTTGTAATCTTTTCTCCTTTTATTACATCTGTATTTTCAACTGGGAAAATAATATCAAAGTTCTTTTCCTGATATCCTTTGATTAACTTTTCAGTTTCTAAATTTTGTTCAATTACTATACTTTCCGTTCTGTTCTCTGCAATAGCTTTTTCTTTATCTTGCTCAGACAAAATTATTTTATTGCCAGATTTCTTTTCAACAATGAAATTCCCGGAAAAAGGTCCCCCCAAGATATCTTCTGTATTTTTTATTGGATAATAAAAAGGAAGTGCTAAGACTTTTTCAAAATCCGTAAATTCTTTTTTTAAAGATATTTCAAGAATTCCTTCCTCATTAATCCTAATATTATCTTCAACCTTGTTATCTAAGTAGCCATATTGATAGGTATACTTCCCTAAGTAGTTATTCATTACATTCTTCAATCCCTCTGCTACATCTTGAGGTGTTATTGGGGTTCCATCACTCCATTGAAATCCTTCTTTTATTTTTATGCTCATTTTTTTTCCATCTTCACTATAGCTATATGTTTCCGCAAGTACAGGTATGGCCTTATTATTCTCATCATATTTGAATAACCCTATGTATAAATTATTTAATAAAGTAAGGTTTACTTCTTCATTGTAACTTCCTTCTGCCCCAATATACAGGTTATTGCCTTTTTCATTATTACACCCAGTAATGAATAAAGTTAAAAGGATTAATGTCCATAAAGAAAATTTTCTAAGCATCTGTTTTATTCTCCCTCTTGTTTTTTATTTGCAAAAAAAAATCTTTACCCGCAAAGGGGTAAAGATTGTATTCCTCACATTAGTGAATAATTACAAAATTCCCTTCTAAATAAAAAAGTTATTTTGGATAATTATATCAAAATAACTAGCTTTATTGAAGGGACAAAGATCATTAACTTAATTAGCTAATCATGTAATCAACTTTATAATTTTTCGCAACTGCCCGGTAATATTTTTCTAAAATACCACCTTTCTCAACAACATCTACGATTTTAATAAAATTTTGTTTTTCAAGTTCTTTCACATGATAATGAATTTTTGCTGAAGATTGCCCTAAAATATCTGCGACCTGCTTTACCGTCGCCTTTTGTCCAATAAGGATTTGAAGAACATTAATTCTTAATTTATCAGAAATAATTTTGACTTTTTCAGGGCTGCTCAATACTAATATCTCTTCCATTCTACCTTCCCCTCCCCCAGCTAATCATATATAACAATTAAAAATTATATTTAATATTATATAACAGGTCTTTTCTTTAATCAACATTTTTTTATCGGTTATAAAATTTTTATAATTAAAATAAAAAAGATCCTCGCAAAATGCGAAGATCTTTCAAATAGTCTAGCCTATAATATTTCGTTTTACTTTATTTTGCTGATCTCTCAATGCTGCAATTGCCGAAGTTAATTTTGATTCTTTTAGCAAGTAGTCTTTTAACTCTGGTCCTTGAATATCAGGTATTCCATTTAATTCCAAATAAACTTCTTCCACAATTTCATATATTGAATCCGGGAAAGCACACAGTTCCAGCTTTAAATTCTTCCAGGTTACAGCACGAAACTGAGATGTTTTTTCAACATTTGAATTAAATTCCAATTCTCTGATAAAAGCAGAAAGAATGTTGTGTTTTTTTATAAGATTCTCTTGCTGAAAACCAATAAAAATAAGGTTATTTTGTTCAATGAGTCTTTTGTTAAGTATCAGTCCAACAATCAAAAATGCGGAAAATACAGTTAAAATCATAGCAAGAATCTGAAGCTCAAGCCTAAAGACAATATAACCAAGGCTCATTCCCAAAATGCCACTTAAAAATAATATAAAATATGCTATTCCTTCTATCTTTCTTTGATTGTTTTGAAGCTGGTTATCCAAGTAAACTCACGTCCCTCTTTTTATTTATATTTATTGTCTTCCAGGAAACTGTAGTCTGGATCTAAGGGCTCACCAAGATAAATATGTCCTGATAAAGATTCTACAATCTCGCCCTCAATTAGTATTTGCACTTTATCTATTCCTTCTATGTCAGCTAAAGTATTAACAATAGAATATACTGCAAAAATTTCTCCCATTGAACCCTGGGCTTCTTTTATTGTTCCCCCAAGGTCAATTGTGGCTACCTTGCTTTCAGCATCATATTTATAACTTAATATTTTAGTTCCTTCTGGAAGAACCCTTAAATTTTCATTAATATTTTCAGGTCCTTTAATAAGTTCTTCTATTAGAAGATAAGCATTTTCGGGAGTTATTTCTGCATCAATAATTCTTTTCTCTTTTCTAAAATATCCATCTTCTGTTCCAAAATACAATTCTGCAAGACTTTCTGGTACTTTTGCAATTTCAATAATTTCTTTTTCCTCAAGCTTTTTATTATCTGTACTCATAAAAACAGCTTTTTTATATTCTACAGTATTATCGGCTAGTTTTACAAGTTTTACAGGATAAGTTAGGGCTTGAGTTACAACATCATCCTTGCCAGGATCTTTTTTCTCAACAATTATATTTACAGTATCTTTGTCAACTGTTGCATCTTTCAAAACAATACTGTAACCTCCTGAAATCATTTCACCTCTTGAAGCAAAAAGATAAATCTCTCCTTCATAATTAAAGGCAAGATAATTTTCAGTCATTTTAAATTGTTCTAAATACTCTTGAATATTTTTTGGCATTTCCTCAATTTCCATATGAATAAGTCCGATTTCTTTCCCTTTTTCTTCACCATTCCCAAGGTTTAAAAGAAAAAATATGGCTGCGATAACAGCAACTACAGCAACTATTACAGGTATTTTACTTTTCATTTTTGTCATCTATCAATACTTCCCAATGGCCCTTTTTGGTAGCTCCTTTATGGCGGATCACTTCATCTTTTCTCAATATATCCAGATGATACTTTATTCCATCGGGCGAAATACCGATCTGATCGGCTAATTGTTTTCTCGTTATCTGTGGGTTAGCCCTTAAAAACCTCACGATTATTTCTTGGGTAGTTTCTTGGGTAGTTTCTTGGGTAGTTTCTTGGGCTATTTCTCTTATACCCTTCTTAAACGTTACTACAAAATTTGAGCCTATCTCCTGATAGATCGGCTCTGGTAGGCCTGCCTGCTTAACAAGAGCATTCATCGCCTTAATACCTGATCCCCACCGTTCAATGTAGCCGGCGAAATAAAGCATTTCTGCAATAGCGGGGTTACGAAGTATAGATTTATAGTAATCACCGACGCTTTACGCATCTTGTTTTTTTTGAACATTTTACCAATTCATGTTTTTATTTTGCATATCTAAACTATAATAAAGTCCAACCCTTCTCCACACCAGAACATCATAAAAATGCTCTTACAAATCATTACCATCACTTACGTTACGTAAAACGCCTATGAACTCCTTCCAATTAGGGCATTTCAGGACAAGTTCTATCATCCCCACATCCCAAGTTTTTGTTTTTTTGCTTGTTTTTCAAGCTTGAGGAATTGTTTTTTATATTTATATGGAAAATAGCGGATGGCTTCTGCATATCCGAGACGGACGAGCTCGCGATTCACAAATAGGTCGTCTTCGGTATACACATAGGCAAGTCGCCTACCATACTTATCGAACTTACCTTGCATTTCAGGGTCTTTCAGATTCACGCGCTTTCCCTCAATTAACCCCTTTAGATATGCTCTTGCCTCAGGTCCATAATATTCATCATGTTCACGGTACTTTGATTTAACTTCGGGAGTATCGACACCTATCAAACGTACACGTTCATCGTTCTCGAGTATAATGGTGTCACCATCATGCACATACCTCACCACTGCCCATTCTGCAAAGAGGCAACAAGGCATAAAGAAAACGAACAGAATTAATAACGACAAGCCTTTTCTTCTCACATTACCCCCTATTTGAGCTGTACCAATTCAAAATAAACATATTATCAAAAGCGTCTTGGTAATTCATCAAAATAATCCTCACCAAAGTGCTTGATCTGTTTAAGCCGTTCATCGTCCATAGCAAAACCTTTAATAGTATACTCATGGATGATTTGATTTGACCATTTTCGAAATTCAATAGCCCGATGCGAATTGACCTTAAACCCTACAGCAATAATAGCTTGAAGATTATAAAATTCAGAAGCGTACTTTTTTCCATCTTCGGCAGTATGTCGGAAATCCCGACATACTGAATTTTATTCAAGCTCACTATCGTTAAAAATATGAGTCAAATGCTCCGTAATCGTCGAACGACCCTTTTCAAACAGTTCAGCAATCTTTTTCTGCGTCAACCATAATGTTTCATCGTGAAAAAAGACATCAATGTTCACTTTGCCTTGAGAGGTTTGAAAAACAACAAAATTGCTGAATGCTTGCAGTTCTTTTGACTTTGATTCTTTTTTCTTCAGTTCTTTTTTCTTCATTCTTATATCACCGCAACCTTTGTTTCAGGAGAAAGCCGTTTAAAACGTTCTTCAACATTGATACGGTCTTTGTCGTCTTTGAAGCTGGCATCTTTGAAAACAACTTTCAAAGGTTTCAACCCAGCGATCTCATCAACGATCTTGAAATCAATATCATTGTCAAAACAAGCTACAAGCGCATTGGTTTGAACAATAAAGACCATATTTTTGCCGATTTTCATTGTTTCGATAGGAAGAGAAAGCTCCAAACCTAAATCAAGCAGAACTTGGGTGAGCAAATCTTCAGGCGTGCGGTCTTCTTTGATATTGCTTTCCAAAAACGCAAGCTGTTGCTGGTCTAAAGCGCCGGGGTGATAAAACACATCCTTCATATTGCTATCATCCGTTTTGTAAATACGAAATCCAATATCAAGCTTGCTCGCGTCAACCGGCTCTTGACCCAATTC
>RZYW01000151.1 GCA_009930175.1 Clostridia bacterium | reverse complement strand
GAAACATCATTTAAAACTTCAAGAGTCCCAAAACTCTTTTTTATATTTTTCATTTCCAGCATTAAAATCCCACCACTCTATTCTGATAAAGCCAATCTCTCTTCAATTTTTTTGAAGATAATGGTAAAAATTGTCGTTAATAACAAGTAAATAACCCCGGCAGTCATATACATTTCAAAAGGCTTAAATGTTGCAGATGCCTGCGTTTGCGCAGCTCTGAGTAATTCAACCATACTTATAACCGCAACCAAAGATGTATCTTTCAGCAAGGTTATAAATTCATTTCCCATTGGAGGTATTAAACGTTTAAAAGACTGGGGAATAATTACCCTGAACATAGCCTGTTGCCAGCTCATTCCAAGTGAATAGGCCGCCTCCATTTGCCCTTTATCAATAGACTGAATTCCAGCCCGGATAATCTCGGCAATATAGGCACCACCGCAAAGACTCAGCCCCATAACTGCTGCCTGATGAGCAGTAAACTCTATTCCTATAGAAGGAAGTCCGTAATATATAATAAACAGCTGAACTAAAAGAGGCATGCCTCTGAAAATCCAGGTGTACATTGTCCCAATTAATACTAATGGCTTTTTTTGAGATATTTTGATCAAGGCAACAAACAGCCCTATTATGGTTCCCAGAAATATGGCCATTAGGGTCAATTCAATAGTTTTTAATGTTGCATTTAAGAGTATTGGTAATCTTGAGATTACTATATCAAAGTCAAAGTTGTTCATATGTTCCACCTTTTAATTAGAGAAAAAAAGCGGAGATTTTAACCTCCGCCTGTTCTATACTAATAATTTTCTTACTTGTTTCTTTCAGCCAGAATTTGCTCTTTAAGTTGTAGTGTTACGTCTCCGCCTAACCATTTTTCAGCAAGCTGACCCATAGTTCCGTCAACTATCATTTCTTCAAGTGCTCCATTAATTGCTTCATATAAATCTTTATCTTCTTTTCTCACTGCAATTCCGTTCGTTTCTTCTGAGAATAATTCTCCAGTGAACTTAAATTCTCCTGGCATATTCTCAATGTAACCAGCGATTACATAGTTATCAGAAATAATTGCATCAAGTCTGCCAATTTTTAAATCTTGGAATGCTAATGCGTAATCACTGTAACCTTTAATTTCAGAGAAACCAATTTCTGTATTTAATTCTTCAGCAACTTTTAAACCAGTACTACCATTTTGAGTTCCTACAACTTTACCAGCAAGATCTGCCGCTGCTTTTACATCTTCGTTATCAGCTTTAATTGCTAAAGCCTGAGCTGCGTAAATGTATGGACCTGCAAAATCAACTTCCTGAAGTCTTTCTTCAGTAATTGTCATACCAGAAATAATAACATCAAACTTCTTTGCTTTCAATGATGCAACAATACCATCCCAAGCTGATGGCTGCCACTCAATTTCAATACCAAGTCTTTTGCCAAGCTCTGCACCCATTTCAATATCAAATCCAACAAGCTCGTTGTTTTCATTTCTATATCCCATAGGCGGATAGTTATCATCTAAACCTGCTACTAATTTACCCTCTGCCTGAACTCTTTCCCAAGTAGTTTGCTCAGCAGCTTTCTTTTCGCCACCACAAGCAGTAAGTGTTAATGCTAATGCTGTTACTAAAATAATTGTTAATAATAATTTCTTTTTCATTATGGAATAGCCCCCTTTTCATCTTTTGTCATTTTAACGCATTAAAGCGATGTAGTCAATAAAATATTTTTAATTAGTCCCTACTTTATCTTTGGGAACAAATTCAACTTTCAAAACCATGTCCATTCCCTCTGCAATTCTTTGAAGTTGAGCAATAGTAGGGTTGCTGTTTCCATTCTCCAGCCTGCTTATATCTGCTCGGTTAATCCCAGTTCGATCTGCCAATTGTTGTTGAGTTAAGTTCCTGTTTTTTCGAGCATTTAAAACCGCCCTAATAATTTCATATTCTGGTTTTAATTTTTCATACTCTTTTTTTACTTCCGTATTAGATAAAATTTCATTTCTTACTTTTG
>RZYW01000150.1 GCA_009930175.1 Clostridia bacterium | reverse complement strand
TAATATTTCTTTTGTATTTTCTTTATTTGATAAAATTAATATTATTTCTTTTTCAGGTTCTATGGCTATCCCAAAAAGTTTAGCTTTTTCATGTATCCCCGAACCTCTGCCACTTAAAATTGTTCCACCTGATGCTCCAGCCTTTTTTGATGCTTCAATTACATTGTCAGATTTCCCTTTATTTACTATTGAAATTATTAATTCATGTGAACAAGCTTTCACTTTTTCTTCCCCCATCCCAATTATTGTATTTTTATTAAAATTACAAACATGACAAATACCGGCTATAAAAGAAGGTTTTATAAAAAAAGCTATTCCTTCACCAGGGTTTTTAAAGCATACTGTTTCTTTTATATTATCTAAAGTTTTTTTGGCAATTTCATCTTTAAGCAATATTAATATAATTTCCTTTTCTCTTTCTGAGGGGATACCCAAAAAACTCTTCATTTCCTTACTTGCAGTTCCTCTTCCCCCAATAATTGTAGCTCCTTCCACTCCTGCTTCTTTTGCTGACTTAATAAGATGCTTCCCCATATTTTTATTAACGATACTTATAAGAAGCTTATAGTTTTCCAGAGAATGTACTTTCATTTTCTTTCTCCCTTCTGCCATATAAAATACCTAAAATCAAAACTGAAATAATTGGTGTAAGAGCAACTAAAGCTATCATTCCAAACCCATCTACAAGTGGATTTCTTCCTTCTATTGCCGAGGCAACTCCAACAGCCATTGCAAGAATAAATGTTACTGTCATTGGACCTGTTGCAACTCCTCCAGAATCGAAAGCGATAGCAACAAAGTTTTTCTTTGAATATCTTATTAGAAATAATGCTAAAATATAGCCTGGCAAAACAAGATACCAAAAAGGAAATCCATAAATTATTCTTGCCATTGAAAGAGCAATTGATAAGGCAACACCAATAGATAATGTAATCAACATAACTTTTTCTGGTATATATCCACCAGATACTTTATCCACTTCATAAATTAAAACTTTTACTGCAGGCTCTGCAAAAACAGCAGTAAAGCCTAGTACAAATCCAATTGGTATTAATATCCAATTATAAGAGAGTCCTCCCAGTGCAACCCCCATTTTTTCTCCTGTAGGCAAAAAACCAATAAATACACCTTGAAGAAAAAATGAAAGACCAAAGAAAGTTAAAAACATACCTCTTATAATTACTCCTAATCTTTTTAGTGGTAATTTCAAATATAATACTTGAAACATCAAAAATAAAATTGTTAAAGGTATAAGCGCCAGCGCAACTTCCATCATAACGTGTGTAAACCCTTCAAATATATTTAATATTTTCAACTAAAAAACACCCCCAATAACATAACGGCAAGAATTGGACCAACTGAAGCTAAAGCAATAAGACCAAATCCGTCATCTGATGCATTTCTACCCCGCATAACCGAAGACACCCCTATCCCCAGTGCCAGAATAAAAGGAACCGTCATAGGACCTGTTGTGACTCCACCGGAATCAAGAGCTACTGGTAAAAAATCTGGTGGTGTTACAAGAGCTAACATTAAAACAAGAGAATAACTTACAACTAAAATTTTATTTATAGAAATATCTAAGATAATTTTAACCATTGCTAATGCTACAAAAATTGCTACCCCAAGTGCTACAGAATAAATGAGGAGATTCTTGCCAATAGCACTCCCAGAAACTATTTCAACCTGAGTTGCTAAAACTCTGACATCCGGTTCTGCTACTGTAACAACGAATCCCAGTAAAAAACCAAAAAATATTACTAAAGCAGGTTTACCTGTTTTGGGTAGAGAGGCTCCAATCATTTCACCTACAGGCAACAGCCCGATATTTACACCAACAAAAAATAAAACGAGACCAATACTTACAAGTAAAACTCCTGCAATAAAATTTATAAAATCATCCAAAGGGAGTCTTATTAATGTAAATTGTAAAATAAAAATTACAAAGGTAACTGGGAATACTGAATATATAACTTCTTTAATTGCTTCTTTAAAATTTGCCATAAGTTCC
>RZYW01000053.1 GCA_009930175.1 Clostridia bacterium | reverse complement strand
TGAAGAGGCATTAAAAATATTTAATGCAGAAGTTGTTGAGATTAAAGATTAAAGGAGGATATAAATAATGGGATTTGGAAATATGAATAAAATGATGAAACAGGTTCAAAAAATGCAGGCAGAAATGGGAAAAATTCAAAAGGAATTGGAAGAACAAAGCTATGAAGCAACCTCTGGTGGTGGCGTAGTTAAGGTAATTGTTAATGGTAAAAATGAAATGCTTGATATTCAAATAAATCCGGAAGTTCTTGATCCAGATGATGTTGAAATGCTTCAGGATTTAATTCTTGCTGCGACAAATGAAGCTTTGAAAAAAGCTCAGGAAACTATGTCTACAGAAATGAATAAATTAACAGGAAACATGAAAATTCCTGGTATGCCAGGTGGAATGTTCTAAGATGTATGACTATCCAGAACCAATAGAAAAACTAATTGAAGCTTTTGCGAAATTGCCGGGAATAGGTCCTAAAACAGCGCAAAGATTGGCTTTTTATGTTTTAAAAAGCAAGAACGACTATCCTGAGGAACTTGGTAAAGCAGTTCTTGAAATTAAACAAAAAATAAAGTTATGCCAAATTTGTGGTAATTATACTGATCAGGATCACTGCTCGATTTGCCGAAGTAATACCAGAAACAAAGAAGTTATTTGTGTAGTTGAAGATCCTAAAGATGTTCTTGCCTTGGAAAAGACTAATGAATATAGGGGGTTGTATCATGTTTTACATGGTGCAATTTCTCCAATTGACGGTATAGGTCCCGAGCAACTAATGGTTCGTGAATTACTAAAGCGCCTGGAAACCGGGGAAATTAAAGAAATAATTCTCGCAACGAACTCTACAATTGAAGGAGATACCACGTCATTATATCTTGCAAAATTGGTGTCTCCCTTAAATATTAAAGTAACCAGAATTGCCCAGGGAATACCTGTTGGTGGGGATATTGATTATGCTGATGAAATAACACTTTCCAAAGCTTTTATTGGCAGAAGAGAGATTTCTTTTTAATTTAAAACTGGAGGAGTTAAATTGACAGAGATAAAGAAGAAAGTAAAACATCCTGAGGTTACTATTGGGGATGAGAAGTTTCTTAGAGTTCCAATTAAAACCCACGTTATCCTTAGAGATGATGTGTTGTTAGAAGTAATTGAAAAATATGCTAAACCTCTTCTTGAGGATGGAGATATTTTATTTATAACTGAAAAAATAGTAGCTATAACACAAGGAAGAGCAATTAAGCTTACAGATATTAAACCGGGATTACTGGCAAGATTATTGGCATATTTTGTGACCAAGACTCCTGCTGGCATTGGTTTAGGAATGCCTGAAACCATGGAGATGGCATTGAAAGAATGTGGAACAGGAAGAATTTTATATGCAGCTTTGGCAAGTGCTGTTACTAAGCCATTTGGTAAAAAAGGCGTATTTTATGAGATTGCAGGATATAAAGCTTCATCTATTGATGGACCAACCCCAAATACACTTCCTCCATATAATCAATATGTTGTATTAGGCCCAGATAAGCCAGACCAGGTAGCCGAAGAGGTTAGTAAGTTTTTGGGTGATATAAAGGTTGTTGTTGTAGATATTAATGATCTTAGCGGAAATGTTCTTGGGGCATCCCATAAAGAAATTGACAGAAATAAAGTAGTTAAAATATTAAAAGATAATCCATTGGGGCAAGATCATGAACAAACGCCACTGGGTATTATTCGCAAACTGTAATTTTTAAGGGAGTGCCTTGTCACTCTCTTTTTTAAAGGAGTTTTTTAAGTGGGTATTTTTAGGAAAATGAAAGAATATACAAGAAAACAATATTATTCTGCTCATATGCCTGGACATAAATCTGGTAAATTTCTTCCAGAAGATTTAAGGGAGTCTTTTGGAGAAGCTGTTTTCCAATTTGACATAACCGAAACGCCAGGTGTAGATAATTTGCAGAACCCTCAAGGAATAATTAAAGATACAGAAACTAAAATCTCTAAAATTACAGGGGCAAAAAAAGCCAATCTATTAGTTAACGGCTCTACGGGAGGACTTCTCGCGGCTATTTTTACCCTGGCTAGAAATAAAAAAATATTTGTAGGGAGTAATTGTCATCAAAGTGTGTATAATGCCATGATTATTTCTGGGTCAAACCCCGTTTTCTTAACTCCGGAATTAGACCAAGAGAATGGAGTAGAACTAGGGGTATCTCCAGAAACCTTGGCGGAAGCTGTTGAAAATAATCCTGAGTGTAAAGTTTTGGTTCTTACATTCCCAAATTATTATGGGATACGCTATGAATACAAAGAGATTTTTAGAATTGCAAAAGAAAATAATCTCCAAATAATTATTGATGAGGCGCATGGGGCTCATTTTAATTTTATGAAAGAAAAATTTCCTAATGCCATAACTTTAGGTGCTCATGTTGTTGTACAAAGCTGGCATAAAACACTTCCTGTTTTGAATCAGGGAAGTGTACTTTTAGAGGGTGAAGGGTTAGAGTCTTTTAATTTTCGAGAAAATATCAATATGTTTCAAACAACATCTCCATCATATTTAATAATGAGTTCCTTAGATGCTGCTGCAGATTTCCTGGAGGGGAAAAACAAGGAAATAATATTAAGAGGAGAACAGTGGCAGGAATTTTTTAGGAAAATAAAATTGAGGAACTTAATAATTTTTAGATATAAAGAGGAAGAAAGAGATCCTTTTAAATTAATGGTTCTGTCAAAAAAAGAATCGGGAACATTATTTTGGGAAATTGTTATAGATAAATATAAAATACAGCCAGAGATTATTGAACAAGGAAGATTACTGTTTATGCTTCCATTGTTTTTTGACAGTGAATTGGCGGAGAGAATAAATAGTGCGTTGCTGGACTTAGATAATAATCTTGAAGATAAAAGAATCCTGGAGAAGCTGAAAGAACCGGAGAGAAAAAAGATTTTTACACTAAAACAGACGCCTCAGGAAATGAGCTATCTGCATAAAGAAAAAGTTTCTCTTAAAGAATGTGTTGGAAAAATTTGTGCACAAAAAATAGTAATGTATCCTCCAGGCGTTCCTTTAATATATCCTGGGGAAGTTTTGAGTGAAGAAATTGTTTGTTATCTTAACAGACATAAGATAAACTATAGTTTACAAGAAGGAATAGAGATTTTTTCAGACCAGGAGAATTAAAAATGCGCGGATTATTTATAACTTTTGAAGGATTAGATGGAACAGGAAAAACAACACAAATTCATGAGCTTGAAACTAAATTATCAGAGCTTGGGTTGCCTTATAAAAAAACCAGAGAACCTGGGGGAACTCCTATTGCGGAAAAAATAAGAGATATAATTTTGGATCCTAAAAATACTGAGATGTGTTTTCAGGCAGAAGCGCTTCTTTATGCGGCTAGCAGAGCACAACATGTAAGTGAAGTTATAAAGCCGGCTTTAGAAAAGGGTGAAATTGTAATTTGTGACAGATTTTTTGACTCCACCCTGGCATATCAAGGGTACGCTAGAGAGCTTAGCCTTGAGGATCTGCATTATATTAATAACTTTGCAATGCAGGAAGTAAAGCCGGAATTAACCTTTCTTTTAGATATCCCTGCAGCACATACCAGTGAAAGAATAAACTCACGAGAGCTTGACCGTTTAGATCTGGAAGAAATGGATTTTAAAAACAGAGTCAGAGCGGGATTTTTGAAAATTGCAGATTTTGAGAAGAACAGAGTGAAGGTAATTAATGCATCTTTAGGAATTCAGGAGATACACGATATTATATGGGAGAAAACAAAATCCATTCTTAAAGAAAAAGGAATGATTTAAATGAGAATTGGTGATTTTAAAGGCCGGGATCTTAAGACGACTGGGCAACAGGAAAATCAAAAAAATGTGTCTAACGAAAAAAGAGTAGAATTTATAAGAACTCTCGATGCCCATCAAGAAAAAGAAAGAAATACAAATTTAAATAAATTATTGGACAGAATAAATGATACTGGAAAGGCATTGCTTCATTCCCGGAATTTATCTGATTTAAAAAGATATAAAAACGCCGTTGCTGATTTTCTTGAAGAAGCAAACAAAAGAACATATCAGTTAAAGGAAGAAAGCAGCTGGGATTTTTTAGGCAACAGAAGGCATCATGTTATTATTCAAAAAATAGATGAAAAAATGGAAGAATTAACAGCAGAAGTAAAAAATGAACAAGAAGATAATCTTAAAATTCTTGAGTTAATTGATGAGATTCGTGGAATTTTAGTGGATGAATATATGTAGGTGAGAAAATGTCTTTAAATGAGATCCTTGGCCATAAGAAACAAATTGAACAGTTAAAAAATGCGGTGAAAAACAATAGAGTCCCTCATGCATATCTTTTTTCAGGACCGGATGGAATAGGCAAAAAGAAAATAGCTGAGGAATTTATAAAATTTTTGAATTGTGCAGATCAGGACAGGGTAAATATTTTATCTTGCGAAAAGTGTAACAGCTGTTTAAGAATTCAAAATGAAAACCAACCTGACTACTTTTATATTACAGATCAAGATGGGTCTATAAAGATAGAACAGGTTAGAAATTTAGCATCATCCTTATCTTTTAAGAATGTTATTACTAAGTATAAGTGTGTTATAATTAATAACTGTGAATTAATTACTGCTGAAGGTGCAAATAGTTTACTGAAAATTATTGAAGAGCCTGGTGAAAACGTGATGTTTTTTTTAATTACATCAAATGAAAACAGGGTTCTGCCAACAATAAGATCACGTGCTCAAAAAATTAATTTCCAGCAACTTTCTCCAATAGAATTGAAAGAGCTTGGAGAGAAGAATAATTTGTTTTCAGAGAATATGGATTTTCTTATAGAATTTTCTCAAGGATCATTTGGAAAATTATCAAGTTTAGTATCAGATAATGATTTTTTGGAAGAACTCCAGGAGTTTAGGTCTATATTTAGGGAAGTGAAGGAGAAACCGTTATTTCAGGTAATGCATCAGGGAAAGATTTTTGAAAAAGACAAAAAAAAATTACTTCGATTCCTTGATTTTTATATATACACTCTTGAAAAAAGCCTTTTTAATTATTCAAAAGAAACAATTAATAGTAGTATTAATGAAATTATTAAAGCACAAGAAATGCTTGTAAGAAATATAAATCCCAGATTTGTTGCAGAAATGGTATTAATTAAAACTAAATTACTTTTGAAAGGATAGAGATATGCAGACAGTTATTGGAGTAAGATTTAAAAGGGCAGGAAAAATTTATTATTTTGATCCTGATATCTTTGAGATAAAAGATGGAGAGCACGTAATAGTAGAAACTATTAGAGGAGTTGAGTACGGCACAGTAATTTATGGAAACAAAGAAGTAATGTCCGATGAAATAATCCAGCCTCTTAAAAAAGTTATCAGAGTTGCTACGGAAGAAGATACTCAAAAATATAATGAAAATAAAGCTAATGAAAAAGTGGCTTTCAGAACAGGTAAAGAGAAAATAATAGAACATAATCTTCCTATGAAATTAATAGATGTAGAATATACCTTTGATGGTGGAAAAATAATTTTTTATTTCACCGCAGAGGGGCGTATTGATTTTAGGGAGTTAGTTAAAGATCTTGCCGCAATTTATCATACGAGAATTGAGTTAAGACAAATTGGAGTTAGAGATGAATCAAAAATGCTTGGTGGAATTGCAAGCTGCGGCCGGGTGTTATGCTGTCACAGTTTCCTTTCTGATTTTGCGCCAGTATCAATTAAGATGGCTAAACAACAACAACTTTCCCTGAATCCAACAAAAATATCAGGAATTTGTGGAAGGTTAATGTGCTGCCTGAAGTATGAAAATGATTTGTATGAAGAGTGTGACAGACATTGTGAAAAGAAAGCTGCTCAGAATATTGAAGAAGAAAAAATTGATATTAATGAACTAAAAAAACTAGAAGATTAATATATAAACAGGGTGATAGTATGGAAAATCCAAATATCCGGAAAGATGAAGTTCTGGAAAAACTTGGACTAGCTGAATACTATATTCTCCAAAAAAAAGAAGGATACCGCTTTACTATTGATCCAATATTATTAGCGGGCTTTGCTGAAACGGGATATCATGACAAAATACTTGACTTAGGAACGGGGGGAGGGATTCTCCCCTTTTTATTGCAAAAAAATAACCCGGAGAAAAATTTAACAATAACCGGAATTGATATCCAAAGAGAATATATAGAAATGGCTTTAAGAAGTAAGATAATTAATAAAACTGATAGTATTAATTTCCTGGAAATGGATATAAAAAATATTCCTGCTAATTTCAGGAATTCTTTTAATGTGATAATAACGAACCCACCTTTTTTTAAAGTAAATGAAGGGAAAATTAATCAAAAAAAAGAAATAGCTTTGGCTCGTCATGAATTAGAAGTTAGTTTTCTGCAAATAATTAAAGCAGCAGCGTTTTCCTTAAAAGATAATGGGAAGTTCTATTTTATTCACAGAAGTGAAAGACTAATGGAAATAGGCAGGGCATTAACTCAAGAGGGTTTAAGTATAAGCAGATTGAGATTAATTTATAATGATGAAAAAACTCCTTCGAAATTATTTTTAGGGGAAGCTGTTAAGAGAAAAAATCCTCAGCTTAAGGTTTCGCCTCCATTAATAATCTATGATGATAAGGGTAATTATAAGGAAGAAGTGAGGTGTCTTTATGACTGAAAAAAAGGAGAAAATTAAACTATATGTTTGCGGGACACCAATTGGCAATTTAGAGGACATTACCTTGCGTACATTAAGAATTCTAAAAGAGGCAGATTTTATTGCCTGTGAAGATACCCGGGTAACAAAAAAACTTTTAAATCATTTTGAAATTCAAAAAGAATTGCTTTCTTATCATGAACATAATAAAGAGGAAGCTGGAGCAAGAATTATTCATAGATTGAAAGAGGGAGAAAAGTGCGCTCTGGTTTCAGATGCGGGAATGCCTGGTGTAAATGATCCTGGGACAGACTTAATAAACCTTTGTCTGAAGGAAGAAATAGGGTATACAGTCCTTCCTGGACCTTCGGCATTTTTGACTGCTTTGATTTTTTCTGGAATGAATAATGAAAAATTTACTTATGCAGGATTTTTCCCCAGAGAAAATTCTGGAAAAAAAGAAGTTAAAAAAAATTTGGACAAAGAAGATGGGACCTTGATTTATTACGAGTCTCCCCACAGAATTCAAAAAACCACAGAATTCCTTGCAGAAAATTTTCCTGACAGAAAAATTGCCTTGGTGCGGGAAATTTCTAAAATATATGAAGAAATGATTTCTGGCACAGCTGCAGAAGTTAAAGAGAAAATAAAAGACAGAGTCCTAAAAGGGGAGTTTGTTATTATTGTTGAAGGAAAAGGAGAGAGCCCGGAAGAAGGTTTTTCAGAAGAAGACCTTGAAACCCTGTTCAACACTCTTCTTGAAGATGGCTTAACAAAAAAAGAAGCTATGAAAAAAATGGCAGAAATAAGCGGCCATAGTAAAAATGATATTTATCAGAAATTTATGATAAAATAGAACAAATATTTTACAGGAGTGGATTCTTAATGAAAAAAACATTTTATATTACAACCCCAATTTACTACCCAAGTGCAAATCTACATATCGGCCATGCTTTAACTACTGTTATGGCAGATACAATGAGCAGATATAAAAAGATGAATGATTATGATGTGTTTTTCCTTACTGGTTCCGATGAACACGGGCAGAAAATTGAAAGAACAGCTAAAGAAAATAATATGGAGCCGAAGGCTTATGTTGATAATATAGTGGCCGGATTTAAAGATTTATGGGAAAACCTGGATATAGAGTACGATGATTTTATTCGTACAACGGATGAAAGACATAAAGAAACAGTTCATTATATTTTTAAAAAAATATATGACCAGGGAGATATTTACAAGTCTGTTTATGAAGGTAAATATTGTACACCTTGTGAAACATTTTTTACAGAAAGACAACTTGTGGAGGGAAAATGTCCCGATTGTGGCAGGGATGTTGAGACAATAAAGGAAGAAAGCTATTTCTTTAAAATGTCTAAATATGAAGGCAGATTATTAAAATATATTGAAGAAAATCCAGATTTTATTCAGCCTCAAACAAGAAAAAATGAAATGATAAACTTCATCAAACAAGGACTTGAAGATCTATGCGTTTCAAGAACAACTTTCAAATGGGGTATTCCTGTTCCTATTGAAGAAGGTCATGTAATTTACGTTTGGTTTGATGCTTTGACAAACTATATCTCAGCTCTTGGATATGGCAGAGATGACAAAGATTTATTTGAAAAATTCTGGCCAGCAGACATTCATCTTGTGGGTAAAGATATTGTAAGATTTCATACAATCATTTGGCCTATTATTCTTATGGCGGCGGAGCTAGAATTGCCAAAGAAAGTTTATGGTCACGGCTGGCTGCTATTAGATAGCGGGAAAATGTCTAAATCTAAGGGAAATGTTGTAGACCCTAAAGTGTTAATTCAAAAATATGGTGCTGATGTTATAAGATACTTCCTATTAAGAGAAATCCCTGCCGGACAGGATGGTTTTTACTCAGAAGAAGCTTTAATTACAAGATATAATGTTGATTTAGCAAATGACTACGGGAACCTGGTTTCCAGAACAGTTGCTATGGTTCTTAAATATTTTGACGGAATTCTTCCAGAACCAGTTAATATTCAGGATATTGACAAGGATCTTCAAAATGTAGCTCTTGAAGCATACAAAAAAGCATCTGAACATATTGATAAGCTAGATTTCAGTAACGGACTTGCTGAAATATGGAAAATAGTAAACAGAGGAAATAAATATATAGACGAAACTGCCCCATGGATACTAGCAAAGAATCCTGAGGACAAAGAGAGACTGGGAACAGTTTTATATAATTTAATTGAAGCAATTAGAATTGTAACAGTTATGATTAAGCCTGCAATGCCAAATATTACGGCTAAGGTTCAGGAACAGATTCCATATAATTTTGTGGATGCTCAATGGAATGAAGCAGGAGTATGGGGAAAAATTGAGGCTGGAACAAAGCTTTCCAAAGGAGATACCCTATTCCCAAGAATTGATTTAAGTTCATTGGAAATTGAGGAGCCAGCAGCAGAGGAAAAACCAGAACCCCTGGTATTAAAAGAAGAAATAGAGTATGGGGATTTTGCAAAGCTTGATCTTCGGGTTGC
This sequence comes from Clostridia bacterium, assembly GCA_009930175.1. Classification (GTDB taxonomy): domain Bacteria; phylum Bacillota; class Peptococcia; order Peptococcales; family SKKY01; genus SKKY01. Next base: position 690 of record RZYW01000053.1, on the reverse strand, counting down.
TAAAATACTAAAAGCAGAAAAAGTTGAAAAAGCAGATAAATTGTTAAAATTTGAAGTTGAGCTTGGTAATGAAATAAGAACCGTAGTATCTGGAATTGCCAAATACTACAAACCGGAAGATCTTGTTGGTAAAAAAGTAATTCTTGTTGCGAATTTAAAACCGGCAAAAATCAGAGGGATTGAATCTCAGGGTATGATTTTATCAGCATCACTGGAGGACGATTCTGATCTTGAAGTAGTAACAATAAATAAGGACTTCCCTTCAGGTACAACGTCTGTTAATTAAGGAAATAAGAGGTGTTAAAAGTGTTTTTTGATACACACGCTCATCTTGAAGATAATAAATTTAAAGATGATCTCGAGCAGGTAATTGAAGATATAAAGAATTCCGATACATCCTTGGTGCTAAATGTAGGTTTTAATATTGAGCACATTAAAAGAAGCCTTGAGCTTTCAGATAAATATGATTTTATTTATTCAGCAGTAGGTCTCCATCCATCTGATAGTTTAGAGGCTGCTAGTGATTCTTATTGGGAGACTCTTTATAACTATGGGAAATATCCAAAAGTTAAAGCTATTGGTGAAATGGGCCTTGATTATTATTGGGACAGGGCTCCAAGGGAACATCAAAAAAAAGTTTTTGTGAGGCAAATAGATATCGCAAAAGAGCTTCAAATGCCCATAATTATT
>RZYW01000052.1 GCA_009930175.1 Clostridia bacterium | reverse complement strand
CAACCTGCGATGAAGTTTATTAGAAATACTGCCCTTTAAATTAGCACTATCTGCCCGCTTGATTTTAGCCTTTGTTAGCGGTTGTATTACTTTGTCATCCATTTGTTTATCAAGTCATTAAATTTTTCAATGTCTTCGATTTTATCTACTTTTTTCACATTCCAGTCTTCAATATATTCATTAATCTCTTTTGAAGACATTGCTTCTTCAATTGTAATTTTTTCTTCCATTGAAGTTCTGCGGTAAAACTCAGTTACAAATACTTTATCGTCAAATATTCCGGGAATCCCTACTATTAATTCAAAATTTTCTATTGGTTCATAGAAAACGAACCCATCAAAAATATATTCAAAATTAACTGTTTCATAATCACTGCCACCAAAATTGTACATGTTAAATTTTGTTTTACCAAATGGTGTATCTTTCAAGTCAAATCCAACATTTTTATTACCCGTAAATCTAAATGCGGCATCCCACTTCCCATCTGCAATTAATATTGGATTTTCCGATGTTGGGTAATAGTTAATCATTATTCCTTTTGTAGAATTAGGAAATGTTTTGTAAATATACTCCGCTGTACTGTAAGTTTTTGGTTCTGGTGCAAGTGATATACATTTGGGTATTCGAGTATATCCATGGTAAGTATTCATAATTACAAGTGCCTTCTTCTTATTGGGGTTCCTGTATTTTTCTTGAAAATATTTTCTAATAAAATGTTGCGCCATAATAGTATTCCTATCTATCACTGGTGGAAAATTGTTTTGTGGTTCCATCATGTCAAGGAACATATTGTATTGTTCATTGCATTTTATTGAATTCCATGAGAACATAACATCCAATGGAAACACCTGAATTTTTTCATTCAATTGTCTTTCCTGATTTATTTTATAAATGTTTTCAAGCAAGTAGAAATAGTTATAATTTGGCCATAGGGAAAACATATCAAGATTTTTAAAAATAGCAAGTAAATGCTCTTTAATCTCAATCTCTTTCAAATTTTCTTTAAGTAAAAAATCATTGATTTGCTTTCCAGAATTGAAAACACCAACTTCCGTATAGACATTTCCTGTAAATCGTTTGTCCTTAATAATATCAACGATCATTTCGTATTGCTTAAATTCGCGATGATCTCGTTCGCTTAAAACAATAATATCCTTTTCTTCAAAAGATTTTAGAACATACTCTTTGGGTGATAAAAATGTTTTACCACTTAAAAAGTCAACAAAAGGTTTTATACTGTCATTTGGCGAAGTCTGAGATAATACCGCAGAACAGAATCCTATTAAAATCGAAATTGTCGTCACTATTTTTTTCATGTCAATTACAATTGAGTTTGTTTGTCTCTTTATATAACCGCTAACGGTTGGTGTATGAAGCGTTGGGCATTTCGAAGCACTTTCCTGTCAAACCGCTAATATGTTTATTAATTGTACTCATTTTCAATTTAACCGCTTGATGCCCAATGATTTATACACTTTGTTATGCCCTGTGATTTGTTCTTTCAGCCTGTCATTCAGCGAGTTGGCAAGCCATACTCTTTTGCAATTTTTGGTCTGAGGGTTGGCTTGTGCGAATTGCAAATGTGTATAGCTTTTGGGTTGGCATTTATAGCTCATTGTAAAATCCATATTTTTTGTCTATTAATAATGCTCTGTCTAAATAACTATTAAATTCTTCACAGGAAGTTTCAGGTAGCAAACTACATGAATAACAAGCGGCAAGATTCAAACCACCGATTCCCTGTCCTTCTGAATTATAGCAAATTGGGTCAGAGGCACAGTCTTTGGCTCTCGCTAATGCAGATTCCAATATTTTAATAAATCTTTCAGGATTTGATTGCGAAACTAATCCGCCAAAACTACCTTCTGCACCTGCCATCGTATAGATTAAAACACCTTGCATATCATCTTCATTTACATAAAGTCTCTCTGAAATTGAAGACGCTGAATAGCCAGTTAAAAACTCCAATTCTTTGATTAATATATGTGAGAATGTATGAATAAAGATGAACTTAGATAGATAGTTTAAATTAGAAAACATTTTTGTTTTTTCTTCTGATGCTCTATATTCTGAATTTTCTCCGTTGTTTCGTATTGTTTCAATTCTTTTTGCAAATTCCTTATTCAAAGATTGTTCATTATACCAATCTGAAATTTTATCCAAATCAAAGTCTATGAATATTCCTTCTCCAAAACTTTCAATGCCAGGTAACAATTTTGTTGCATTACCTTTTGATGATGTGTATTTTGCTTTAACTGCTTCTTTGCTTACTCTAATAAAATCGTCCATTGAATTGTCTGCAAATAAATCTTTGTCGATAGGTTCTTGACGACTAAATCCAGTTTGAACTGAAGTTAATTTTAAGCGGTCTATTTTTAATAGTTTTTTTATACCGAAGTTGCCAAGTAATTCAGAAGTTTCTTGCTCAAAAACAAGGTCTTTGTCGTCAGGGCTTTTATTAGTTATTAGGTAATTGTATTCTTTCAAACGATAATCAACTTCCTTTATAAAATCTTGTTTCTCTGGATTAACTATCTCGTTTATATCACTTATTGAAAGTTTAATATTCCCTGTATTAATCTTTTCTTGAATTTTTTCAACTGATAATTCAGCATCATGATAAAGCGTTTTAATTTTCTCCTTTATTTCCTTTTTTATTATTGCAGTTGGCAGATACAGACTATTTGTAATAAGAGGATAATAAACACTGTTACTCGTTCTAATTACTGGTTTAAAGAAGATTTTTTGCTCGCGCCCTTTAATATCTAAAACAGGATTTCCTTCATTATCTGAAATAATTTTAATTTCTCCATTTTTATCAAAATCAGGAACTCTCAAACCTAAGAGACCAGCAAGTGAAACTTGCTTCCCTTTTGTTTTGCAGTCAGGATTTTTGCATTGTATTCTAACTCCAGAAAAATCAGAAAATGTATCTGAACGCAAATATTTCAAATCTTGTTTATTGCAACAAGCTTTATTAAAAACAATTTTTTGCTGACCATTTTCATCTTTTTCACGAGATAAATTTGTCCAGTAATTCCACGGTAAATCCTTAATGTTCCCATTTGGAGCAATAAGTATAAATCGAACTTGTTCCAAAGGATAATACTTCCTTTTCTCCTTGTTTTTCTTTGCTGTCTGATAACATTTATAGCATTTAGGAGGTGTAAACGAATCATTTATTTTATTGATTTCTTTACTGTGAAAAACATTTTTCCAACCCTTATACCAATCATCGATATGTTTAAAACTATTGCACTTGCTACAATACATCCACTTAGGAAAGTATTCGGCATCAATTATATGGTCTTTTAGTTTTGGTAGTGATGTATTATAAAAAGCAGAATAATTGGCGGGAACTTTTACAATTTGGTTTAATTCTGGAAAGTAAAATTTTAGGCGATTTAATAAACGGTCATCGTTTATATTTTCATTTTCCTGAACTTCTATTTTTCCTTTTTCGATTAAGTAAAAGTATTTCCATTTATCAAAGTCCTTAATTATTAGTGCACCTTCAACAGTTTCTATGATTGAACCAACACCACCATAAGAACTTATCAATTTTCTGGTTTGTAATTCTGTATATTTAGCCATTTCTTCTAATTTTTGGTAATCCAACTTTGATAAAAGAGTTTGTGTCAATTTCTCTCATCGATTGCATAACAGACCATAAATCATCTTTGTCAAAGTTTTTTTCAGCAGGTTTCATGAGCAATCCAATTTCAGTTTTGTTTGCTTCGTAATTTTTTAATTCATGGTTTTCAATTTGTTCCAGCCAATCATCCGATAAATCGTCCAATCTTCGCTCAAATTGAGCAAGAATTTTTGAATTATCAGAAAAGCGGTTTCTTATTTCAGTTCTTAATCCATCTAACATTTCTGGTTGAAAATATTGAGCTGAATTATTTGAAGCCATTCCTGGAACTTTATGTCTGATATATGTAATCATAATACTTGTAAGCATCTTTTCAAGGGTGTTTTCAGTAAATGGCGTTAAACTCACAGGTTCCACACTTTTGTAAAATGCTTGATGAAATGGGATAAAATGCTCAAAATGTGATTTGTCTCTGGCTCTGTTTGCATCCAATAAATCGATAACCAAACCTTTATACTTTCGTCCAACTCTACTTGATGCTTGAATATACTCTGCTATATTTCTTGGCTGACCATTTATGAGCATTATATTGAATCGGTCAATATCAATACCTACTGAAATCATATTTGTAGCCAGCACCAAATCAATGATGTCAGTTAAAAATGTATTTCCGTTTTTATCCTTTTTTATTGAGTTTTCTGTAAAAGTATTTTCTTCAAGGCGTTTTAAAGTTTGTTTAATTTTTGAACTATCAATTCTGCTTGTAAGTTCTTCATCTCTATTATATAAATAAGCATAATTAAATTTATCAAATGGGCTATCCCCATACAACTTGTTTTGTAAAGTTGAAGTGAATGTCGAAATTTCATCGCCAACTTTATTATGTATTTTACCAACATCTTTTAAACTATTATAGTACGAGACGATTGTCCAATATTTGTCAAATGTTTTGAAATCGTTAGTTCCTTTCTGGACAAGCTTTTTATAAGCTTCTAATCGCGCAACAAATAAATTTGCAATCATTTGTAGCTGAGTATCTATTGTAGATTTGCCTGTTGGGATAAAACCTAAATATCTTCTCTTACTTTCTGTTGTTGAAACTTTTGCAAAAAAGCTATCATTGTAACTTAATCCAGACGGAGGAAAAACATTTACTTTCCTGTTGATACCATACAAAGCTTTAATTTGTTCGTTTGTATTCCGTGTTGTGGCAGTTGAAGATATTATTTTGGGTTTACGCCCATCTTTTGTGCAAAGAATTTCAATGACACTTTCAAAAATACCAGTTATTGAACCCAAAGGACCAGTCAATAAGTGTAATTCATCTTGAATAATTAAATCAGGTGGTAATTTATCATCATCTAAGGAATTGAAAAAGCGGTGTCCATTTGCTTTCCATGCTAACATTGCGAATTTATCCACAGTTCCAAAAAGCAACGTTGGGGGTGCTTCATAAAGCATTTCATCAACCACTTGAATAGGAAGTTCGTTATGAAAATTACAACTCTTGTTCAAGCATTTGATTTTAAACTCAGCATTATTATTTCTTCCAATTATTTTAAAACCATAATCCCAATTACCAAATTCATTCTTGGTAATTAATTTGGTTCCACACCAAGGACAAGAACTAATTTGAAAAACATTTTTGCTTTCAGGATTTCCATTTTTCTTATTACATTCTTCATTGATTTCTTCAACCTTTTCTTCTGCTTCTTTTAAGCTGTTTGGAGTTGACGACATACCAACCCACATTCCTATATTTATTGGAGTTTGCCTTAATTCACTTTCAAAATGACTCCGTAAAAACTCTAATGCAACAATTAATCTCGCAGCTCGTTCAAATTGCTGTGCGGTAAGAAGTCGCAAAGTATATCGCATTATTACCGATGTTCCTTTAAAACCTGTTTCATTTATTAATCTGCGATAAATTATTGTAAATGCTGCAACAGCGAGATATGCTTCAGTTTTTCCACCACCTGTAGGAAACCAAATTAAATCGACAATTTTATTTCTTGAATCAGAATTTAATTCTGTAATACTATCAATATTTAGTAAAAGAAATGCTAATTGAAATGGTCGGTATTTCGGTCTATTAAAAGGAAGTTTTGAGAAATTATAGTTTTTGAAATATCCAATATCTTTGTAATTGATTTCAGAGCTTGAATCTTCTAATTCCTTTTCTTTTCCTGAGAAATCATTATCATTCGAAATGATAATTTGAATTAGCATTGCTGAATTTGCTAATTGAAACGCTCTGAATACTTTCCCTGATTCTAATAGATTGATATTCGATTTTAGCCGCTTAAAGTTGTAGTCTAAATCTTTAAAGATGGTTTTTTCAATAGCCAGATTTGCAGACGGTTTTTCCTTTTGCTCTGCTATCCACAATCCATATAAGTCAACAAAAGATTTTAGTTGCTCAATTATTTGAGATTGGTTTTTATTAGAAAAATGAGATAAACTGTAAATATCTAAACTCTCATTTAATGAAAGAAAGTCATTTGGGTTATCCTTAAAATCGTCTTTTGAAAAACTGTTTTTTGTGTCTTTTACATCATATTGTGGCAAGAAAGTAGTGTGGATGGATTCTTCTGATTTGTTCCAGTTAACTGAGCAATTATGCCCAATACCATAACTGAATTTATCTTTGTAAAGATAATTCAGAATTTCAGCTTCACTATCTAATGGGTTTAACTCAATGTATGATTTATACGGTTTTAGTTCTTTGGTTGTAACTTTAATCTCTGCTTGGAAAATAGATTTTGCGTTTAAACGCTCATTAGCGTTGGAAAATTTGTTTGCTGGATGTTTATCTGATGTATTTACTAATTGAATCTTAACATAAATATTCTCTGTATTTTTAGGAAAACTGTAAGTTCTGACCGTATAAGATGCTCGTACAGAATTATCATTGCTTTTTGTAAGACTTTCTTCAAATATTGTTTCTGGGTTTACTATTTCAGATACCGAAATTGTTTTTTTAACAACCACTTCTTTTCTTTTCCACGTTCTGCCTAAAAGCTTCTCAAAATAATGGAATCTGTATTTTAGAGGACTATCTTTAAATTCATCTGATTTTTTGAATTCATCAAAACTTGCAAATTCTTCAGTCCTTGGCTGCCTGCTTTTACCCTTCAATTTTCTTTTCAATACCATGTAGCCATCATCAAAACTGATAATTTCTTTAAATGGGAATGATGGATGATTGATGAACTCATCAAAATCTTCTTTGGAGATTTTAATCTTAATGTCAGTATTTATTTGAGAATACAATCCAAAACAAAATTCAACATCAAGTTCTTTTGCATTTTTGTCAACACAAAAAGTTAAACCAATATTTGAAGGGAAGAAAGTGTTTTGGGATACCTTAATCTCATCATCTTCATTTGGCTCTTTCCTTTTATTATAATTGCCGTTTTCATTTGGACTAATTTCCAGATTTTCAGCTTCTGATTCAAGTACTCCATTTTCTTCAACATCAGTCTCATTATTTAGTTCTGCATCTGCTTTTTCATCGAATGTTTTGACTTTCTCTCTTTCGGGGAAAAGCACACCTGTGTAATATCTTTGCAGTGGATAGTCTGCAATTATTTCTTCATTAATATCTTTTTCGAAAACGAAAATATCAGAACCAGGTCCCAAAAGACCTTTTTTAATTCTTTCCTGAAAAATATCTCTGGCTATGCTGTCGTGACTATTGCTCATTATCAATCACTTTTATTGTTTTAATAATTCTTTCTTTGGCATTCTGGTCAACGAATTGTTGAATTTGTTTTTCTGAAAATCGCATTAATAATTTTCCTTTTTTCTTATTCTGAATATAGTCTGAGATTTCAGAACTAAATCTTCTACCTAATGACTTCATTATTCTATTGAAACCAAGCCTATATTTCAAAACATCATTGAAGTTATCATTCAGAATATCTGAATCAATTGACTTTTTCAGAACAGCCAAATCCTTTTTGTTTTGCGGAAACTTGATGTGACTTTTAGCATTCGTCCAATTTCTCAATGTAAACTCATTTGTAATTGATAATCCATTTCCCACAAGACTTTTGTGTAGCTCGGTCAACGAATTAAATTCTTTGAAGTAATTGTTTAGTTCGTTTTTCCACAATTTTGAAAACTCTTCGATTTTTATAAATTCTCCATCAGTATCATATTCTAATGCAACTTGATAAAGTTCTTCTTTTGATGAATTATCATAAACCCGAATTTTATCTCCAATTGTTAGGTTTTTAACTTTCTCAAAACGTTCTTTTTGGTTGATTTTTAAGAGGACAGTTTTGTTTTCATCTAACTCCAAAATTTCAGGGTCATTTTCAAATGTTATCTCTTTTACAATATTTGAACAATTAACATCTGAATAATCAGGATTTATTTTGGTTTTATCATCCTGCTCAAATAATCTTGAGATTAAATCGGAAATATTTTCAACCTTTTCAGTTTCCTTAAAGGAGATGCCAGATATTGCAGTTCTGTCCGAATTTTTTAATTCAAAATAAGTTTCCCTTCTTAATTTGTTTAAGCAACTTTCGAAATGCTCTTTTTCCTGAGGGTATAATATTATGCTTATTTTATTAGGATTGTATATCATTGATTTTAAATGATTGAATCCGAAAAATCCCAAGAAAATGATTGTTTTATTTGCAGTGTCAAGATTATCAAAATCCTTAAATGAGATTACATTCCTAATTACATCCTTATTTACTTCTTCGTCCCAAATACCCAAATATTCTTTTGGTGCAACTAAATAGTCGATTCTGTAAAATTCCTGTAGCTTTTCAAATTTTGCTTGACTGCATTTTTTACATGCGACTAAGTTGCTGAAAGCTTTTAGTATTTCATCCCATGTTTCTTCGTAATCGTATTCGTCAATTTCATAAAATGCCGTTTCAACAATATCTTGTCCTTCTTTTTCAAAATAGACCAAGCTATTATCAAGTTGAGTAATTAACCTGCTGTCATTTGAAGGAATGATAATCGGGAATAGATTTCTAACAAATTTGTATAGTTCTTTCAAGCTGATTCCATATTCATTCTCTATCTGAGCTAATAAGGAATCGAAATTTTGCAGATGATATGAGAAATCATCATTCTCAGCTTCAATTTTATTTATTGGATATGTTGTAAAATAATTGAAGAAATCTAATTCAGGCAAAGTCCACTTCCACTTTAAAAGGTTAGGAATAGAATTTTCAGACATATCAGCACTTCCAATCATCAAGCAATTTTCAATTCTTTTGTTGTTTAAATCTTCGGATATTTCTCGATGATGGTTTTTGTATTTATTGGAACCAATAATAGTTATGTTTCGCACTTTTATTCCTTTGTCAAGAATATGTTTTCGTGCGGTTTCATAATCATTAACAATAAAAATCATTGGGTCCATTGGTAAATTATCAGTCTTTTTTCCTGATTTTGCAATGTATTGGAAAGGAAATGCTTTGTGAATATTTCGATTCTCAAGAGTGTGTTGTTTTAATTCATCTACAATACTTTTATCAGTAACGATGACAGATTTGTACTTGAATTTAGATGGCAAATTGAGATATTTCTTTTGACTTTCTATATTTAAAATTTCTGAGAAAAACTCCTTATAAATATCAAATTTAAGTTTCGCTCGTCTTGCGTTAAAATCTGCGGTTGTTATCGTGTATCGCTTTATTTGATTGAAATTTGGATACTTAAAAATACTATTGCCACCTTTGATAGTGAAACCTTTTTCAGTTTTCTTAATAATTTCATATCTATTTCCGTCTTCTTGCAAAATATCGCCAACTTCATAAATTGTCGAATCGTCTATGTAATTATCAATGAAATTATATAGAGCAAGTGTGAAAATTGCAGGAACGTAAAACTGAGACTTAGTTTCTTTATCGGGAACGTAAATTAGAGTATTCTTCTGTTTTTTATTTTCCTTGATAGTTTGATAAATCAGATAAGAATTTATTGTCTCAAAATTATCTAAGTCTAACTTGTCAATTTGGAAATGTGATTTTAATTTCCGTTCGGCAAATTCTTTTAAAATTTCAATATATTTCTTTACATCTTTCATAATCGGTGATGTAATCTCTTGTCTGCGAGCGTTGGCAAGAAATAGCTCTTTTGGTTTTTATGGGTCGGGGTTTTTGCGTGTTGGCAAAAACCAAATGTGCTATTTGTGCGGTAGGCTTTCATTTTGGTTATCTTTCAGTTTATCAGTTAGTTTGTCGTCTTTTTTATCATTGGGCATAACGTTTGAGGCTAAAAGCTGGCGGGCATTTCGGAGCACTTCACTGTCAACCTGCGATGAAGTTTATTAGAAATACTGCCCTTTAAATTAGCACTATCTGCCCGCTTGATTTTAGCCTTTGTTAGCGGTTGTATTACTTTGTCATC
>RZYW01000051.1 GCA_009930175.1 Clostridia bacterium | reverse complement strand
AGAAAAATTAATGGGGTAATGGGTAAGGATGAAATAAAAAGATACTGTACCCTTGATAAACAAGGGGAGTTGCTGTTAAAAGAAGCATATTCATTTTTAAATCTAAGTGCCAGAGCCTATGACAAAATACTTAAAGTAGCCCGTACAATTGCTGATTTAAAGGGAAATGAATATATAACTTCCGATGATTTAGGAGAGGCAATACAATATCGTGGCTGATTTTTATAAAAAATCTATTGATTTGGTGAGGATTTATAGTTATTCTATATAATAGAAAAATTGTAAAGATTGCAGGTGATTTTTTATGAACAAAAAAGAAATGGCTCACGAATTATTAATTAAAAATAACATAAATGTTTCATATCAGCGCATGAAAATCATGGAGTATCTTATTGGAAATCATAATCATCCAACAGTTGTAGATATTTATAATGATTTAAAGGAACAAATCCCAACTTTTTCAAAGGCGACGGTTTATAACACCATGAAGCTTTTTGAAGAAAACAACCTTGTACAGTCAATCAGTATAAAGGAAGAGGAAGTACGTTTTGATCCGGACATCTCTTTCCATGGTCATTTTTTGTGTAAGGAATGTGAAAAAGTGTATGATTTTCCAGTAGAAATTAAAGGATTGAAAACAAGCTTTGAGGAAGAATTTAATGTTGAAAATTCATATTACTTTTTAAAAGGTTTTTGCCCTGAGTGTAAAAAATAAAATGCCCATTAAGGGCATTTTTTTAATTGATTTAAAATAATAAAATTAGTCAATTTTAAAACCAAGGTATTTCTTTTTAAATTCTTCAGGTTCTTCTTGTTTAGGGCGGGTAATCATTACTGGTCTTTTGCTGTATGTAAGAACTTTTGTTGAAACACTACCCATCATAACCGCAGAAAGACCTGTACGTCCATGAGATCCCATAATAATAAGATCTGCTTTTATTTCATCTGAAAAATCAAGAATTTCTGTTACCGGGTCACCCATGCGTATAACTTTTTCAAATTCAATTCCATCTAGTAAAGCAACGCCTTTATCCAGTATTTCATTGGCCTTTTCTTTATGATACTTTACGAGGCCTCTTCTATCTCCCAAGGTAAAATATTCTTCATGAGGTATTTTTACTTTTTGTACATTCATGAGATATATTTTGCTTTTTTCTTTGTCATTAAATTTTAAAAACAATCTTAATGCTTCGCAGGAATCTTCGGATCCATCCATAGGTACAAGAATTTTATTCATGATGCCCTCCTGTATATAATTTTATGTTATTTATTTACACTAAAATCCTGCAGGTTAAACCTGTTGATAGACTTGAAAAATTGAATGTGTTATTCTTATGAATATGTTAATTAACCGGGGGACGGTAAGATGACAAAAAAGTTACCAGATTTGTTGAATGGCCTTGATTATCAGCTAATTCAGGGGAATATAAATCAAAATATTTCTACAGTTTCATATGACTCCAGAAAATGCACAGAGAACAGTATCTTTGTTGCTATAGCAGGTTTAGTAGCTGATGGACATACTTTTATTCCAGGTGCCTTGAATTTTGGGGCAAAAGTAGTAGTTGTCAGTAAAGATATTGTTTTACCAAAAGATATTACTATTATAAAGGTAGAAGACACCCGAAAAGCATTAGCACTTATAGGAGCAAACTTTTATGATAATCCTTCTGAAAAAATAAAAGTTGTAGGAATAACAGGCACAAATGGTAAGACTACAACAATTCATATTTTAAAATCAATATATGAAAAAGCTGGATTTAAGACTGGACTTATTGGTACAATTGGTGCCAGTGTTGGTGAGATGACAATTCCATGTAAGAATACAACCCCAGAGTCTTTGGATTTACAGCATATTTTGTTTCAAATGGCTCAGGAGGGCGTGGAGTATTGTTTTATGGAAGTTTCTTCCCATGCTCTTGGATTGGACAGGGTATTTGCGACAAAGTTTTACGGAGCTATGTACACGAATCTTTCTCCTGATCATATGGAGTTTCATAAGGATATGGAAGATTACTATAACACTAAGAAAAAATTGTTTTTTATGTCTGATAAATTTAACTTAATTAATGTTGATGACCCTTGGGGCAGAAGATTATTTACCGAGTTAAAAGATTTTGAGAAAAATCTAATAACATATAGTGTGGAAGAAGATAGTGACTATAAAGCATCCTCTATTGAATACAGTGTTTCCGGAGTTAAGTATGAAATAAAGTATTCAAATACTTCTGGAGAAATAACTTTAAATCTTCCCGGCAGGGTTAATGTTTATAATTCACTTACACCAGCAGCCTTTGCTTTAAATGATAATATTTCATTTTCAGATGTTTCAGCAGGAATAAAAAATGTTCAGGGAGTTAAAGGAAGATTTGAAACTGCTTTCAGAAAAGATGATTTTCAGGTTATAATAGACTTTGCACATACTGAAGATGGTTTGAAAGAAGTAATTACATCCCTTAGGCCTTTTACAAAGGGGAAAATAGTTTTAGTTTTTGGCGTATATGCCGCTCCTGGTAAAGCAGGAAGAGATAAAAGGCTGGCGATGGGAAGTACGGCATCAGAATTTGCAGATATTTTGTTTGTTACCTCGGATAATCCTAAAACACAGGATCCAGGTACAATAATTGAAGAGATAATTGAAGGAATTAAATCCTTTAATGATAAAAAAGAAATATATAGTTTCATTGACAGGCGGGAAGCAATTGAAAATGCAATTAATATCGCCGGTGAAAAAGACTTGGTTTTAATAACTGGAAAAGGCCATGAAACGGCTCAGGTTATAGGAAATGAAGCAGTTCCCTTTAATGAAAAAGAAATTGTTCTAAATGCAATCTTAAAAAATAAAAACAAGGCAGGGATAAAATGAAAAAAGATAAATATTTTGGAGTAATTGGTGGAATGGGTTCAAAGGCGACTTCTGTATTTTTTGAAAGATTAATCGGATCTTCAAAGGCGGAGAAGGATCAAGACCATATGAATGTTATGATTTTGAATCATGCAACATTACCAGACCGTACTGAAGTAATTATTGAGAATAAGGAAAATGACTTCTTGGACTGTATTAAGAAGGACTTTGAAATAATGGAATTTGCAGGTGTTACTGATGTTGCAATTCCTTGTAATTCAGCCCATTTCTTTTATGAAGATATGAAAAAAATGACTAATATTAACATAATTAACATGATAGAAGAAACAGTAAAGGTTATTCATAAAACTCATGGCGAGGGAACAAAAGTAGGGCTTCTGGCAACAGATGGAACAGTTAGAAGTGCACTATATAATAAATATTGTGAGCAGTATAATCTTGATATGGTAGTTCCTGATCTGAAGGTTCAGCAAGATATAATGAAGGTTATTTATGACAATATTAAAGGACATATGAACCTTGATTCTTCATTACTGGAAGAACTAATTGAATTTTTTGTTTATGAAGAAAAATGCAAAACTATTATTATAGGTTGTACTGAACTTTCTTGCATCCCTGTAAGAGAAGAGTTAAAAAGATATACTCTTGATGCAATGAATGTTTTGGTTGAAAAATCTATAGAAATTTATGATAAGTATTAAAAATTAAAGCCCTCTTTATTTAGAGGGCTTATTTTTTATTCTTGTTACCAGTACGGGTATTTCGCTGTAGGAAAGTAATTTTGATGTCACACTTCCCATTATTACTGATGTTAAACCAGATTTTCCATGGGATCCGACAATAATCAGTTCAGCACCAATTTCATCAGCATAATCCAGTATCTCAGTAATAGTATCTCCAATACGAATTGCTGTATGATATTTTTCTCCTTGAAGTATTTTTGCAGCCTGATTGATAACCTTTTCTCCTTGTTCTCTTAAATAATCCATAACATTATCTTTCGATCCCAGGGAATGATAGGTTTCATATGGAAAGGCAATATTCTGGACATTAAGAAGATGTAGTTCATTTGAAGAACAAATATTAAGATCTTTAAATAGTCTTATTCCTTCCAAAGAAAATTCGGAGCCATCTACTGGTATAAGCACTTTTTTCATAAATTCCACCTCGATTCTTATATCTTATTTTTACACATTGGAAAACTTTCTTAAACTTAATAAAAATCATAATAAAATGTTAATAGAATGTTTAATATTATCAGATAAAATTATTAGAAGTGTTTTAAATATATGAAAACGGAGGAATTATTTATGAAGAAAAAAATTATTGCAATTGTTTTATCCCTGATGCTCGTTTTAAGTATTACAGGATGTGGGAAGAAGGATCCAATTGAAAGGTTGAAAACTTCTTTTGAAAAATCTATGGCTATGGAATCTGCTTCACAAAGTTTTGATATGGATGTATTTATTGATTTTTCTGAAGTAACACCAGAAATGGAAATGGTAAAAAACATGTTAAACGGTATGAAAATCACAGGAACTATGGACATGAATCAAAAAGATATGAGTTTCGCAGGAAAAATGAAGTTTGATCTTAATGGTATGGCTTATGAAATGGAATTATACAGAGGGGAAGAATATTTTATTAAAACGCCTTTTTCTCCAAAGTATGTAATTATTTCTGATAAAGAAGAAGCTGCTCAATTATTTGACACTGAATTTATTACTGGGTTTGGAAAAGATATGAACGATTTAATTTTCTCTAAATTAAATGACAAAAACACAATAGCAAAAGAGGAAATTACAATTGAACAAAATGGGGAAAGTGTAAAAGTAACACCTATTTCAGTTACACTAACAGAAGAAGAGGCAAAAGCAGTATTCAAAGAGATTATGGAATTTATGCTAAACAGCCCTGAGTTCACAAATCAAATGAAATCAAATATGAAAAAAGAAATAGAAGCTCTTGAAGGTGAAAAAACTGAGGAAGAAATTGATGAAATATACAATACAGCAGTAGCAGAAATGGATAATGTTTTTAAAGCCATTAATGAAGGTATATCTTTAAAGAAAATGGATTTCACTTACTACCTTGATAAAAAAGATGACATTAGAAAAAGTGATATCGATTATTTAATGGATATGGATATGCAAAAACTAGTTCAGGCATCAATGGCGGAAAATGAAGATGTTGAAATGCCAGCTGAAATGAATATTCCGGTAATCAGTATCCAACTGAAAGGAACTTCAGATATTTACAATATCAATAAGCTTCAGGAAATTGTAATACCTGAAATTAATGAAGAAAATTCCGTTGGAATTGAAGGAATGATGGGAATGCCTGTTCAGTAAAACAGGAGGTATTATGAGAGTCGGTTTACTTACCGGGGGCGGAGATGCCCCTGGTCTTAATGCTGTAATCAGAGCTTGCGTTAAGACTTTAAAGAATTGTGAAGAAGATGTTGTTGTATATGGTTTCCGTGATGGTTTTAAAGGAATAGTGACAAAAAACTATTTTGAACTTGATGAGGGATCTGCTTCAGGGATACTTCATCTTGGAGGAACTATTTTGGGGACAACGAACAGAGATAATCCTTTTGCATTTAATGAAAATGGAATTATTTCTGACAAATCTGGAGTTGTTCTTGAAGTTTACAAAGATTTAAATCTTGATTGTTTAGTTGTAATTGGTGGAGATGGTACATTAAGAATTGCTCATGAACTATCACAACTTGGAATTAATGTAATTGGTGTTCCAAAAACAATTGATAATGACTTGGTTTTGACAGATATGACTTTTGGTTTTATGTCTGCTGTTGCTGTAGCAACAGATGCTTTAGACAGGCTGCATACCACAGCAGAAAGTCACCACAGGATTAGTATACTAGAGACCATGGGAAGAGATGCGGGGTGGATTGCTCTTTATGCAGGAGTTGCAGGAGGAGCCGACGTAATATTAATTCCAGAAATTCCATACAATCTTGCCAGCATTTGTCAAAAAATTGAAAATAGAAGACATCAGGGTAAAAAATTCAGTTTAATTATTATGGCTGAAGGTGCAGTTGAACAAAATGTATCTCAGCAGGCTGAAAAAGGTAAAAGAGGATTTCTTTTACAAGAAGATCTTGAAAGAGAAGGAATTGAAACCCGCTGTACTGTACTAGGGCATCTTCAAAGAGGTGGCAGTCCGGTAAGCTATGACAGAATAATTGCAACTGAATATGGTTTTGAAGCAGCCAAACTAGTGTTGAAAAAAGATTACAACAGAATGGTGAGTCTTAAAGGATCAGAAATTATTAGTGTTCCTTTGGAAAAAGTATCAGGAGTGACAAAACAAGTCCCCTTGGATCATAATTTAATATTGGCATCAAGATCCTTAGGAATCAGTTTTGGAGATGAAGTGTTATGAAAATAACTTATTTTGGACATTCTGCTTTTATGATAAAAGAAAATAATTTTACTTTTTTAATCGATCCATATATCTCCGGTAATCCACATACTAAAGTTTCAATTGAAGATATTAAAGCTGATTATATTTTGCTTACACATGGTCACGGAGATCATATAGGGGATGCCCTTAAAATAGCAAAAAACAATAATTCAGTTATAATTGCCCCGGCAGAACTTGCATATTACTGCGAGAGAAAGGGAGCAAGAATCCATCCAATGCATATTGGAGGAGGTTTCAATTTTGAATTTGGAAGAGTTAAATTAACACAAGCTCTTCACGGATCAGCAGTTACAGAAGGAGATCAGGTTATTTATACAGGGAATCCATGTGGCTTTTTATTAATGATAAATGGACGTACAGTATATCATGCAGGAGACACAGGATTGTTTTCTGATATGAAATTAATTGGTGAATTAAATAAAATTGATATTGCATTGTTACCTATTGGAGATAATTTTACAATGGGGGTAGATGATGCGGTATATGCTGCAAATTTAATTAAACCGGCCTTGTCTATTCCAATGCACTATAATACTTTCGGATATATTATGCAGGATCCTGAGGAATTTGTTGAAAAGATCGGGAATAAAGGTTATAAAGGTCTTGTGCTGGAAATGAACAAAGAATATGAACTCTAAATAAGAGCCCTTCGGGGCTTTTATTTTTTTAAAAGGAGGGATTTCTTTGTCATTAAGAAAAGTAGATTTAGCAAAAATGCATCTTATTTTAGGGGGTGGAAAAGAGGAGCTGTTTAAGGAAATTATTAGTAATAAAGTAAATTTTAGTTTTAGGGAGAAAAAAGATTTAAGAGATTTTATTTTAAATTTTCAATTAACACCAAAAGAGCAAGAGAACATTTTTAAAAGAATTAATGAAACAGATTTTTTAAAAGTAGAACAATATATTGAAAAGAACAATATCAGGATAGTAACAATATTTGATAGTGAGTATCCAGAAACATTAAGAAATGTTTTTAGTCCCCCAAGTATTTTATATTTAACTGGAGAAATTAAAGATCATTTTAGAATAGCAGTTGTTGGACCTCGGAGCCCAAGTGTATATGCAAAAGAAGTCACCAGAAAAATAGTAAGAGTTCTTTCAGAAAACAATATATCCATTGTAAGCGGAATGGCTTCAGGAATTGACAGAATAGCACATGAAGAGTCATGTCTTGCCTCAGCGGGCTCTATAGGGGTTTTAGGAGCAGGAATAGATGTTGTATACCCGAAAGATAATTTTCAATTATATAATCAAATGAAAAAATCACCTCAAAATGTTTTAATCAGTGAATTTCCTCTAGGGTTTCCTCCTGCAAAATATACATTTCCAAAAAGAAACAGGATTATAAGCGGATTGGCCCAGGGGGTACTAATCACTGAGGGAAGCAAAAAAAGTGGTTCTATGATAACAGCAAGACATGCCTATGAACAGGGGAAGAGTGTTTATGCCCTTCCCGGCCTTGTTAGTAATCCCTTAACTCAAGGAGTTCACCAGCTAATTAAGGATGGAGCAACTCTAATTGAATCTGCAGAAGATATACTTATAGATCTTTATCCAATGCTAAAAATTCAGGCAGAAAATAAAAAATTCTTGAATTTAACAGATATAGAGCTTAGTATAGTAAGGAAATTAGAGGTTAATCCCAGAACTATTGAAGAAATTATTTCTTTTTCAGAACTTGGAATAAATGAAACCTTAAGATTTGTATCGGTTCTTGAAATTAAAGGTATTATTAAAAAAGAAATAAATAACAAATATTTCGTAATTATATGAGGTGAGGAATTGAGCTATAACTTAGTTATCGTAGAGTCTCCGGCAAAGGCTAAAACAATTGAAAAATTTTTAGGTAAAAATTACAAAGTTGCTGCATCCATGGGACATTTAAGAGATCTTCCAAAAAGTCAGCTGGGTGTAGATTTGGAAAATGATTTTGAAGTAAAGTATATAACGGTAAGAGGAAGAGGCAAGCAAGTTAGTGAGCTAAAAAATATGGCAAAAAAAGCTAATAAAGTTCTTCTTGCAACTGACCCGGATCGTGAGGGTGAAGCAATTGCCTGGCACCTTGTTAGTTTATTAAATCTTGATGATTCAAAACCAATCAGAGTGGAATTTAATGAAATTACCAAGAAAAAAATTACTGAGGCTATAAAAGAACCAGCATTTATTGATTTGAATCAGGTCGATGCTCAGCAGGCAAGAAGAGTATTAGACAGAATAGTTGGTTATAAACTTAGTCCATTATTATGGAGAAAAATCAAAAAAGGTCTTAGTGCGGGAAGAGTTCAGTCTGTGGCGCTAAAGCTTATTTGTGAAAAAGAAGAACAGGTACTGGCTTTTGTATCTGAGGAATATTGGAGTATCGAAGGAGATTTTCTCAAGGATAAAGATATTATTACAGGGAAACTTCAAAGCATTTCCGGTAAAAAAGCAGAAATAAAAAATGAAGAAGAGGCTTTAAAAATATCTTCTGAAATTAAAAAAGAAAAATTTAAAGTTGAAAGTGTCAGCACCAGTGAAAAAGAAACAAATCCAAGAGCACCATTTACTACGAGTACTCTTCAGCAGGAAGCTGCACAAAAAATAAACTTTACTACCAAGAAAACAATGATGGTAGCTCAGCAGTTATATGAAGGTGTTAAGCTCAAAAAAGAAAGTATTGGTTTGATTACTTATATCAGAACCGATTCCACCAGAATTTCTGATGAAGCTGCTGCTGAAACAAAAGATTTTATTATGGATAAATATGGTAAAGATTATTTACCAAAAAGCAGAAGAGTATATAAAAATAAAAGTCAGTCTCAGGATTCTCATGAAGCTATCAGACCTGGTTCTGTAAATATTACACCTGAATCTGTAAAAGACTATCTTTCCAGGGACCAATATAAGTTATATAAGCTTATTTGGCAAAGAATGGTAGCAAGTCAAATGGCCTCTTCAAGAACAGAGCATATTAAAGCTAAAATCTCTGGAGGAAAGTTTGTTTTCTCAGCACAAAGTTCTAAAATGCTATTCGATGGTTTTAATGTGGTTCTGGAAAATAAAGGGAAGGAAGAAAAAACATATATTAAGGGATTAGTTGAAGGAGAGTCTCTTGAACTTTCAAAGGTTACAGAGAATCAGCATTTCACCCAGCCTCCCGCAAGATACACTGAAGCTTCTTTAGTAAAAACATTGGAAGAAATGGGTATTGGAAGACCAAGTACTTATGCTCCCACAATTATGACAATTTTAGCAAGAGGTTATGTTGTTAAAGAAGATAAAAAATTCTTCCCTACGGAAATGGGCGTAATAGTTAATGAATTATTAAGCACATATTTTTCTAGAATTATAGATTATGACTTCACTGCACAATTTGAAGAAAAATTGGATAAAGTAGAAGAGGGCAGTATTGAGTGGAAAGATGTAATAAGAAATTTCTATGAGAAATTTGTTGTTGATTTAGAAAAAGCTGAAAATGAAATTAACAAAATAGAAATAAAACCAGAAGAAAGTGATGAAAAGTGTGACAAATGCGGCAGAAACATGGTTGTAAAAATTGGCCGCTATGGAAAATTTTTAGCATGTCCAGGCTTTCCTGATTGCCGTAATATAAAACCGTTATTAGAAGAAACGGGCATCAAATGTCCTACTTGTGAAACGGGAAATATAGTAGTGAGAAGAAGTAAAAAGGGAAGAAAATTCTTTGGGTGCAGCAATTTTCCGGAATGTGATTTTGTAAGCTGG
>RZYW01000149.1 GCA_009930175.1 Clostridia bacterium | reverse complement strand
GCTTAAGAGTTCGCTCGTGCACTCGCTCTTCCAAATTTCTCCCTATCGGTCGAAACTTTCCTAAGCCGTGAATGTTAAATCCAATAATTTTGAGAGGCTAAAAAGTAGAAGGGGGACAATTTTAAAAATAGAAAAGGGATTTCCAAAAAAGAAAAAATTTACATCGGAGCCAAGCTTCTCACCGTAGCGGCACATTTCTTCCCTGGTTAAATTTAAGTTGTAGATGTGGGAGAGGGCGATAATTGCTGAAGCCCCGTTGGAGCTGCCTCCTGCAAGACCTGCCTCTGAGGGAATTTGTTTTTCTATATGAATTCTTGCACCAGAAACCTGAGGATAATCCCCTGCTATAAGTTCTGTTGCCTTATAAACAATGTTTTTGGAATCTGTTGGTATTTTCTTGTCACTGCAGGTTATGGATATGCCCTGAGCTTTTTCAATGGTTAATGTGTCAAAAAGGGCAATTTTCTGCATGATCATTTCAAGATTATGATATCCGTCATCCCGCTTGGAAATAACGTCAAGATAAAGATTTATTTTAGCTGGGGAATATATTTGTATCTTCTCCACCCTCTTATTCTTATTTACATATGTATTTTACCATTTTTTAAAAATAAAAAAAGGGAAAACCGAAAGATTTTCCCTTTTTTGCTATTTATCGTTCGTTTTCTGGTCGTTCAAGTTCTTTGAAAAACATTGGAACCAGAATATTTAAAAATCCATTTAAAGTTACACCAATAACTGCCGCTAAACTTAATCCTGATAAGGAAGCAAGTTCAGTAAGAGGAACAACAAGCTTGTTAGCTTCTCCCTGAAGAGACACGATACCAACGATCAGAATTGTGAATACTACTATGCTGTTTCTTAAGTTGCTAAGATCAACTTTTGTATCAACCATAGTTCTTACACCAATGCTGGCAATCATTCCGAAAAGTACAAAACTAACTCCACCCATAACTGCAGTTGGGATTGATTGAATAAGAGCACCAAATTTACCAATGAAGCTTAAGAGGATTGCGATAACAGCGGCATTTCTTAAAATTGCCGGATTGTAGTTTTTCGTAATGGCAAGAACACCTGTATTCTCACCGTAAGTTGTATTTGCCGGAGCTCCGATAAGTCCCGCAAAAGCTGTTGCAATTCCATCTCCAAGAATAGTTCTGTGAAGACCAGGTTCTCTCATAAAATCTTTTTGAACAACTGCGCCGTTAGTTGTAATGTCACCAATGTGCTCAATCATAGTAACTAAAGCTATTGGAACAATAATTTTTAAGGCATCTGCGGAAAAAGCTGGTTTGATAAAAGTTGGCATTGCAAAAACACTTGCATCGGCAACTGTTGATAAATCTACTGCTCCCATGGCAAAAGCTGCAATGTAGCCTACAATAATTCCTGTTAAAATTGGAATCATTTTCATAAAACCTCTTGCAAGGATACCCGTAAGAGCAATGGCAAGGATGGTAATTATTGCAATCGTCCAGTTCGCCGAAGCCATATCAACGGCAACTGGAGCAAGGATAAGACCAATTACTATAATTATCGGGCCCGTTACTACTGCGGGGAACAATCTTCTAACATTGTTTACTCCTACGAAGTAGATAACTACGGACATAATCATGTACACAATACCAACAGCGATAAATGAGCCCGTGGCATATTCAAGACCAAAATTTTCTTTAACTATAAGAATTCCGGAAATAAAGGCGAAGGATGAACCTAAGAATACAGGAACTTTTCCTCCAGTAACCAGGTGGAACAGAAGTGTGCCGATACCGGCACCAAGAAGAGCGATTGATGGGTCAAGGCCTGTGATAAAGGGAACCAATACTGTGGCACCAAACATGGCCAGAACGTGTTGCAGGGATAAAACTAAACTTTTTGGCGTTAAATTTTCTTTCATAAAAATCCTCCCTTATTCAATGAAAAACCCCCTTCTGCGCAACACACAATAAGGAGGTAGTTTTATCTCAAATCACATTCTCCTTATTAGCCTCACAGGACTAAATTAAAGGTTCGGGGGAGTTCATTTATTAAATTATTTAACCGTTAAAAAAATTTTAAACGGTTAAAGCAAGAATGTCAAGGAGGGGACGCTTC
>RZYW01000148.1 GCA_009930175.1 Clostridia bacterium | reverse complement strand
GATGACTTTTTCAATCCTATAGTCTGAGAAGAGGTAAAAATATATATGAATAATTCAGAACAATATTATTATGGAAGACATGCCGTTATGGAACTTATTAAATCCGGCAAAAATCTAAACAAACTATATTTAAGCAAAGGTATCCGGGAAAGCACTGTAGCAGACTTTAAAAGGAGTCTTGAAGGCACAGGGGTTCCAATCAAATTTATTGATAGAAATATAATGGATAAAATGTTTCCTGAAAAAAATCACCAGGGAATAGCGGCTGAAGTCAGTGCAAAAGAATATTGTGAATGGGAAGAAATCCTTGCAAAAGCAGAGGAAAGGGGCGAAGAACCTCTAATCCTTCTCCTAGATTCAATAGAAGATCCTCACAATTTCGGTGCAATAATCAGAACAGCAGAAGCTGCAGGAGTTCACGGAATTATAATCCCTAAAAACCGTTCAGTTATGTTATCCGAGACAGTAGCAAAAACATCCGCAGGTGCTTTGGAAAATATTTTAATTTCCCGGGTTACAAATTTATCTCAGTTAATAGACAAACTGAAAGAAAAAAACATTTGGATTTACGGAACCGATCTTAAAGGTCAGAGCATATACAAGGGCAAAATTACAGGAGCAACAGCAATCGTTCTTGGCAATGAAAGCAAAGGAGTAAGTCCGAATATTTTAAAAAAATGCGACGTTGTCGTTACAATACCTATGATCGGGCAAGTTAATTCTCTAAATGTATCAGTAGCCACAGGAGTAATTTTATTTGAATTACTTCGACAGAAATTATCAGATGCGAAGGATGGAAAGTAACCTTGAATTTTTATCTGGTTGTGGATGGCTATAATATTTTAAACAGCTGGCCGGAACTTTCTAAAATGATGGAAGATAGTATCGAGGATGCCAGAGATCGTCTGATACATTTGCTAAATAATTATGCTGGGTACAAACATTATAAAATAATTTTGGTATTTGACGGTCATAAGGTTAAAGACAATATTGGCGAGAGATATTTTAATGGAAAAGTAGAAATAATTTTCAGCCCATATGGAATATCAGCAGACCATGTGATAGAAAAAGAAGTAGGTAAACTTTTAAAGGAAAACAAAGTTTTTGTCGCAACTTCAGATAAGTTACAGCAGGAAATAATCTGGTCAAAAGGAGCTTATCGGGTCTCATCCAGAGAGCTTCTGGGAGAACTTGAAAAGACTCAAAAAGAATTTAATGAATTGCTGGAAAGAAAAAGCAGTGGCAAAAGAAATTATCTGGAAGCTAACTTAAATAAAGATGTTCTGGCTAAGCTTGAAAAAATCAGAAGAAAAAAACATTGACTTTGTTTCTGGGATATTATAGAATAACCTTTGTCAGAAAAAAGCCGACGTAGCTCAACTGGAAGAGCAGCTGACTTGTAATCAGCAGGTTGCGGGTTCGAGTCCCATCGTCGGCTCCAGTTTTTCTAACATCACATGGAGGGATGCCCGAGCCGGCCAAAGGGGGCGGACTGTAAATCCGTTGGCTACGCCTTCACAGGTTCGAATCCTGTTCCCTCCACCATTCATATTTACATTTTACTGGGTAAAGCACTTTTATTGTTAACGCGGGGTAGAGCAGTTGGTAGCTCGTCGGGCTCATAACCCGGAGGCCGAAGGTTCAAGTCCTTCCCCCGCAACCAAATTTTTTTTGCCCATATAGCTCAGGCGGTAGAGTGCCACCTTGGTAAGGTGGAGGTCGGCGGTTCAAGTCCGCTTATGGGCTCCATGGACAATACCAATTTCCAAAATTTAAAATTATATACAAGGCGGCGTAGCTCAGCTGGCTAGAGCATACGGTTCATACCCGTAGGGTCAGGGGTTCAAATCCCTTCGCCGCCACCAGAAAAAGATTCGGAGATTCCGGATCTTTTTTTAATGCAAAAATACTTTACTCTTTAGAGAATTTGCGATAATATTTGACATGAAAACAAATACGTTGAACTATCTATTTATTAATAGTAGAACAAGGAGGAAAAAGTAAAATGGCAAAAGCTAAATTTGAAAGAACAAAACCCCACGTAAATATCGGAACAATAGGTCACGTTGACCACGGTAAAACAACATCAACAGCAGCAAT
>RZYW01000050.1 GCA_009930175.1 Clostridia bacterium | reverse complement strand
CACACCCAATCTACCTAAAATAGGACTTTAATCTAATAAATTTTACCCTACTTTTTCCTTATCTAACCTAATAAATAAAACCCGCTGAGGAAGGGACGCTTCCATTTTCAGCGGGTTTTCCACAGGGTCACTTATTGCTCCAGGTAGCTATATATTCTCCCAGTGAATTACTTTCTTTTTTATTCTTTTGTTCTAATCTTCCAGGTATATTTTTTTCTTCACAGGATATTGCAAAATGGGATATTGCTATTCCCATATCTATAAGAGAAAGATTAGTTCTATCTGTCATATAAAAATCTATTTCTTCATCCTTTTTAACTGCTGCCCATGGTTGCTTATTTACTCCTGAAGGTGCTTGTCTCATCATCTCAAGAGGAAGGAAAAATTCTTTAGCTGCCTCTTCAGACAAAGGCTTTCCCTTTTCCTGATCAAAGAAAATCTCTTCAAAGTTTTTTCTTTTTGTACGATTGCTCCCAGCAAGCATTCCAAGAATTGACTTTTTGCCACCTTCATATCCAAAGGGTATAACAATTCTGACTTTCTGATGTCCTAATATTGACACCGTCTTTTCAAACTCACTACGGTTAAAAGTACCTCCAAGCCAAACAGTTCCCAGTCCCTGGTCCGTCAGAAACAATACTGCTTTTTCAAGCATGTATCCAAGAGCAAGCTTATCTTTATTCTCTTCACCGCTTACCCCTATAAGAAAATAGTTTCCACCCCTAATCATTCCATATGTTCCAAGTTTTATGTCTCCAGGTAAATCTTCCTTGGTTACCAAATAAATACTTACATCACCCTGAAAAGGATTATCTATCTCTTTTATATACTCAAAGGTGCTCTCAAGAATTTCTGCAGAAACTTTTTCATCACTGTAGTTTCTTACAGAGTGACGCATTTTAATTACCTCTTCAATTGGTCTAGAGAAAATCATACTCTCACCTCAGGCTTTCTTAACAAACTCCGATTTTAGTTTCATTTCACCAAAGCCATCAATTTTACAATCGATATCATGGTCTCCATCAACAAGGCGGATATTCTTAACCTTAGTTCCAACTTTAATTACTGAAGATGATCCCTTCACTTTTAAATCCTTAATAACTGTAATTGTATCTCCATCTTCCAAAATATTTCCATTTGCATCTTTAAAAACCTTTGTATCTTCAGTTCCCCCATCTTCTTGACCCGCCGCCCATTCATATGCACATTCAGGGCAAACCAGCATGACTCCATCTTCATAAGTATATTCTGAATTACATTTTGGACAATTTGGTAAGTTACTCATAAATAAAATTCCTCCTTCTAAAACGAACTTTCAACAAGTTTTTTAGTATATTCTTCTTTCGGGTAAAAAAAGACTTCTTCAGCTGTACCGGTTTCAACAATTTCTCCCCGGTTCATTACTATTATCCGGTCCGACATATAGTTAACAACCCCAATATCATGAGAAATAAAAATATAAGATATATTAAATTGTGCCTGAAGATCAATTAACAAGTTAAGAATTTGAGCCTGGACCGAAACATCTAATGCGGAAACAGCTTCATCACAAATAATAACCTCTGGATAAACTATTAGTGCTCTGGCAATGGCAACTCTCTGACACTGACCACCACTTAACTCTCCTGGATATTTATCAATGGAATCTTCTTCTAATCCCACTTTTTTTATCATATCAACAACCTTTGAATCAATTTCTTCCTGGCTGCTGCATATCTTCAAAGTAATTAAAGGCTCTGCCACAACATCTCTGATTTTAAAGTGAGGATTCATTGAGCCCTTTGGATCCTGAAAAATAAATTGAACATTTTTCCTGTAATTATGAAACTCTTCTTTGTTCATTTTAAAGATTTCTTTACTCTTGTAAAAAACTTTTCCAGAAGAATATTTCAATAATCCCCCAAGAATCTCTCCAAGAGTTGATTTGCCACTTCCTGATTCTCCAACAACTCCAACTGTTTCTCCTTCATTAATTTCAAAAGAAACATCATCCAAAGCCCTGAACATTTTTTTAGGAGTCCCAATAATCGCTTTTCTTTCAACAATGAAATCTCTTATTATATTTTCACCCTTGAGTATTGCCTGGGAAGAGTTTTTATCCATTTTTTTCAGACTCCTTAAAGATCAAAATGACATTTATAATAGTGATTTTCATTAATTAGTTTATCTTCAACTTCTGTATCACATATTTCTTTACGATAAGGGCATCTGTCCTTAAAAACACAACCCTTTACAGGCACTCTCATATCGGGAACATTTCCCTTTATTTCCTGTAACCGTTCATCCTTCTTAATATTTAAAGAAGGAATTACCTTAATTAAAGCTTTCGTATATGGATGCTTAGGATTATTAAACAATTCATCCCTATCTGCTTCTTCCATAATTTGCCCCGCATAAACAACTAAAATTCTTTCACAGTAATATTTGATTAAACCAAAATCGTGAGATATCATCAAAACTGAAGTATTATGATTTTGATTTACTATTTTAAACAAATCAATTACCTGTCGCTGAACAGTGCTGTCAAGAGCTGCTGTAGGTTCATCGGCAATAATCATTCTTGGTTTATTCATTAAAGCCATTGCAATGTTAACCCTTTGTCTCATTCCACCACTTAACTGCCAGGGATAAGAATTCAATAACCTGTCAGTGTCTCTAATTCCAACAGCACTTACCAGCTTTGCAGCTCTTGCCAAAGCTTCTTCCATAGATTCCTTGGCATAAAGAACATAGCCATCAGCTATCTGATCTTTAATTTTAATCATTGGATGAAGATAATTCCCTGTGTTTTGGGGAATATAGCCTATCTTTTCTCCGATAAATGAACGAATTTTATCTGGATCTTCTTTTAAATAATCCAAACCCATTACCTGAAATTTTTCTGCCTCCCAATGAAGACCTTCTGGTAATAAATTAAGAATGGATTTTGCGGTAAGACTTTTTCCACTGCTGGACTCCCCAACAACCCCAAGAATTTCGCCTTTTTCCATATCTAAAGTTATATCTTTAATTAAAATCTGACCACTAGATGTGGTTATTGTTAAATTACGAATATCAATAAGTTTTTCATCATTTTCTTTTAAATTCATAAATTAAGACCTCCTCTTGGTAAACAATTCATTTAGTCCGTCTCCCAAAAGGTTAAAGCCTAACACAGACAAAGAAATTGCGATTCCTGAAGGTATGGCTAAATATGGATACTGCAAAAAGTTTTGTCTTGCCTCATTGAGCATCATGCCCCAACTTGCATTTGGTGGCTGAACTCCAAGTCCAAGAAAAGATAATGAGGTTTCTATCATTATTGCCGCACCCAGGCAGGCAGTAAAAAGCGTAATTAACCTTGGAAGAATAATTGGCAAATAATGTTTAACTAAAAGTCTTCTTCTTGTAATTCCATAACTTTTAGCAGCTTTAATAAAAAGATTACTTTCACTATCTAAAATTAAAGAATAGACCAAACGAGCAAAAGATGGAACCATGAAAATACTAATTGCAACAATTGCCCCCTCTTTCCCTTTTCCAACAACAACAACCATCATCATTGCCAGTAAAATACCGGGGAAAGCCATCAAACCATCAATTCCTCTCATTATTAAAGAAGAAATCCTGCCTTTGAATATTCCTGATACGCCACCCAATACTGATCCAACCAAAGCCCCTATAGCTACCGCTAACAGGCAAACAATTACAATGCTCTGAGATCCATACATTATTCTGCTTAAAATATCTCGGCCAAAGTGATCAGTACCTAAAAGATACTTGCCGGAGTCTCCTGGAGAAATAAACTTATCTGATAAATTCATCTCATTTGGGGGATATGGTGTATAAAAAAAAGAAACTAAACAAAGACTAAGAACTAAAAAAGAAAGAATCCCGCCAACTAATAAATGATACTTTTTATTAACTTTCATCTTATTTTTACCCATGCTTATTCTCCCTCCATTTGAACTCTGATACGAGGGTTTAAGAACATAACAGCAATATCTACAATTAAAGAAATCAAAATTACTAAAAAAGTTATAAAAATAACTAATCCCTGGAGTAACATAATATCTCTTTGTTCAACAGCTACTAATATTAAACGCCCTAAACCTGGAAGAGAAAAAACTGACTCTATTACAACAGTTCCACCTACAAGCTTGGCAAATTGAATTCCCATTACATTTATAGGTGCTATCATTGCACTTCTTAATGCATATTTTAAATATACAGTTACCTTTGGAAGGCCTTTAACTTTAGCCATATCCATATAGTCTTGTCTTAGTGAATCCAGCATAGATGTACGTACTGTTCTCAAAAGCATACCAATTTCTCCAATGGCAAGGACAAAACTTGGGAGAAAGATACTGTTCAAATAAGGTATAAATCCTTTTTCAATTGGCACATACCCAGTTATTGGGAAAATTTTTAATTTTAGACCGAAAAAGACAATACAAAGCATACCGATCCAGAAGGAGGGCACAGAAGAACCCAACTGCATCAGACCGGTAACAAAATAATCTGTCTTCGTATTTTTTTTGATTGCTGCAAGGGAACCCAAAAGAATAGCCGTAACAGATGCAATTAACATGGAAAAAACCGCTATGGACAAAGTAACAGGAAGTCTTTGTGCAATCAAAGTTGTTACATTTTGACCAAATAAGTAAGACTGTCCTAAATCCAAGCGGAATAACCCTTTTAACCAATCCCAATATTGTAAATACCAGGCTCTGTCTAAACCTAAGGAAATTCTCAATGCTTCTAATTTTTCAGGTGTGGCATCTGACCCTAAAATAAGCTGGGCAACATCACCAGGTATCCATAAAAGTACTGCAAAGGTAATTAATGAAACAACAAAAAGTACCTCTGCAGCATGGATAATTCTTTTAAAAATATAATTTAACACAAAGGTTCACCCTTATTTGAAGAATACATCCTTATATTCATAAATATCTATTGGATATGTTCTAAATCCTTCAATATTTTTTGCTAATGCAAATATTCTGTCTGGAGTTTGCAGGTAAACAACTGGAACATTTTCAGCCAGAGTAACCTGAATTTCTTTAAATATTTCTTTTCTCTTTTGTGGGTCTAATTCTGAAGTAGATGCTTCAAGAAGAGGATCCATTTCACCTGTAATATAACTTATGAAGTCACCACTCTTTGAATGATATCTTTTTAAGAAATAATATGAATCCAGTCTTCCAGATAAACCAGCAACAGTCATTTCATAATCCTTACTGCTGTAAACATCACTTAACCACTGACCCCATTCAACAACTTTAATTTCTGCAGTTATTCCAATTTTACTTAACTGGTCTGCAATAACCTGACCTGCATCCATGTGGATCTGATAATTTTTTGGAAGAGTCATTTCAAGTTTTAAACCATTTTCATAACCAGCTTCAGCAAGTAACTTTTTTGCTTCTTCAGGGTTATATCCAATAACATCATTGGTATCATAGTAATCAGGATAATTTACTGGTAAATGTGCACCAACGCTACTTCCATATCCGTATACTACTGTTGAGTTAATATCTTCTTTATTTATTGCCATAGCAATAGCTCTGCGCACTCTTACATCTTTAAAAATCTCGTTATCAAGATTTAATGCCAATAACTGAACAGCATTCATTGGTTCTGAGTAAATTTTAAGATTCTCATCATTTTTTAGAACTTCTACCTGGTTACCCTGAATCTCTGCTAAGTGAATATCACCAGTCTGTAATGCAGCCATTTGAGATGTCGCATCTGGTATTAGTTTAAATTCTAATTCCTTAATTTTAGCCGGCTCAAGATAATAGTCTTCATTTGCAGTCAAAATAATTTGCTGCTGAGGAATCCACTCTTTAAATTTATATGCTCCTGTACCAACTGGATTAGATTTAAGTGTTTCGGCATCTTCTATAGGAATAATTGCTGTCCATGGATAGATAAAAGCTTTAGCAAGTTCAACATCAAGTTTCTCTGTTGCAAAGCTAATCTCATAATCACTTAAAACATTAATTTCTTTGATGTTAGCATAGTCTTTTGCTTTAGGGCTTTCTTCTCCCTTAAGTCTTTCAAAACTGTTTTTTACATCCTCTGCCTTCATTTCTCTGCCATTATGGAATAAAACTCCTTCTCTTAATTTAAAAGTAATTTCCATTCCATCTGGAGAAATTTCATAACTTTCTGCAAGACGAGGTTGTACTTCCCAATCTGGTGTAATAGCAAGTAGTGTTTCATAAATACTTCCTGTTACGTTAAATGTTGATACTGCTGCCGTTCTGTGAGGGTCAAGGCCCTGAGGATCAGTAGTGTAGGCAATTTTTAAAATATCTTCAGCTTGTTTCTCTTCACTTTTTCCACATCCTGTAAAAGTTAACGCCAAGATCAGAAAAAATACAGCTATAATTTTCTTGTTCACAAAATTCATCTCCTAAATTTAAGTAATAAAAAATAAGCATAGTTAATTTTCTATGCTTATTACCCTATTAAATCATATTTTTTAATAATTTAAAATCAATTTTACCAGATTTATTTCTTGGAAAATCATTTAGAAATAAAATTCTCTGAGGGATTGCTCCTTTTGGAACTTTTTTTCTAAGATAATTCTTTATCTCAGATTCATTTAAATCAGAAATTTTTTCTTTAAGTATAAAAGAAATAACTGTCTGACCTCTGAGAAAATTTTCTTTTCCCAATACAACAACATCTTCAACCTCTGGGATTTCTTTAATAATTTTTTCTAAATCCCCTGGTACTATTTTTATTCCACCTTTGTTTATTATATTACCTTCCCTGCCTTCTAAAAATAAATACCCTTCCTCATCCACATGCCCCAAGTCCTTTATTGTACTTTCTCCTTCAAAACCAAGTGCAGCATAAGGGCTCTTAACCCAGATTCTACTATTATCAATATTTATATCTACCCCAGGAAAAGCTTTGCCAACTGATAATGGTTTTTTTACAAAATCTTCTTTATCCGCCCAGCTAATATGTCCCATTTCTGCTGCCCCATAATATTCAAAAAAGAATGGGTCTTCAAAAATATGAATTAGATTCATAAAAGTTTTTAAATCCATTTTCTCCCCTGCACTAATTAATACCCTTACTCCAGATATTCTCTCACCGATAGTTTTTAATAGTATTCTGTAATTTGCCGGTACCATAAAAATTGCTGATACATTATTTCTTTTTAATTCAGCAACCCAGGTTTTTGGGAATTTAGAAGATGAGAACACAACCGTACCACCAAGGTTCAACATATGAAGCGCCGAATTTAAATTAGCAGAATAGATTAATGATCCCGCTAAAAACAAGCTATCCTCTTCACCTAATTTAAAGCAATCACTTTGCACAGGGAAAGCTTTACACCAGCTTTCATGTGTTCGCCAAATTAATTTAGGATTACCAGTGCTTCCTGAACTAAGGACTCCTAAAAAAATATTTTCCTTTTTATTGATAGTGCCTTTGTTTATAACTTCTTTAAAATAGTCCCTTGGTAAAGATTCATCTGCTAAAACAGTTTTCAAACCAGCTTTTGAAGCAGCCAGCAAAAAGATAATACCTGAAATATTATCTTTTACCTCATACTTTAAGATTTCAGACGGGTAGAAATTCCTTTTCAATTCCTCTGCCAGAGAGTCTGTTTCTTTCTTCAACCTTCCGTATGAAACCTTTTGTTCACCCTGAATTAAGGCAATTTTTTTATCATTTTTAAATGTATATTTTTCTATTTCATCATAAATTTTCATTTACCTAAAGCCTTTCAAGAAGAATGCCGGAGCCAGTTCCCCCACCTACCCCAATGGCAGCAATTCCTGTTTTCCCTTTTGAATATTCCAGAGCCTTTAACAAATGTAGTAATATAATGCAACCAGAAGCTCCATAGGGATGACCGTAAGCTAGTGCTCCCCCTAAAATATTAACCTTCTCTTGAGAAATTTTAAGTTCTTTAGAGCAGGCAATAACCTTTACCGCAAAAGCTTCATTTATTTCTATTAAATCAATTTCATTAATTTTTAAATTATTTTTCTTGCAAATATCATTAATAACTTTTACAGGTGCAAGAGGAAATAAATTTGTTTGGACACCAACGTGAATTCCATCTAAAAATAATCCCTCTGGCTTTAAGTTATATCTTTTGACTGCTTCCTCAGATGCCAGCAATACACCTGCTGCCCCATCGTGAGTCAGACAGGAGTTTCCAGCTGTAATTTTTCCATCTTCCACAAAAACAGGAGGCATTCTTTTTAATAGTTTTTCAGTTATATTTCTAATAGATTCATCTTTTGTAATTATCTTATCATCAATATTTATTGGGATTATTATATCCTCAAATAAACCTTCTGTTGTTGCTTTTTTTGCCCTCTGATGGCTTAATAAGGCTTGTGCATCCATTTCTTCTCTGGTAATTCCCACTAACTCACCAAGTTTCTCAGCCCCAACTCCCATGTCTGGATCAGCAAAATTTTCTGGGGCAAAGGGGGCTCTTTGATAAAATGGATTCTTTTCATCATAGCGGGGATCTTTCTCATTAAACTGTCTTTTTGGTGCAAGACTAGTACTTTCAATACCACCTGCAATTATTAAATCTGCTTGCCCAGCCAGAATTTGGCTGGCAGCAAGGTTTACAGCACTCATTCCTGAGCCACATTGAAAATCAATTGTTATTCCTGGTATACTTTCCGGCCATCCTGCTTCAAGAAGTGTTACTCTTGCAATATTTCCACCAGTACCAACAGCATTACCTAAAATAACTTGATTAATATATTTAGGGCTAACTTTATATTTCTCGGAAATTCCATTAAGTACAAGAGCTCCTAGTTTTTCTGGAAGAATATTTTTAAAAGCTCCACCAGTCTTAGCAACAGGAGTCCTTAAACCTCCAATGATATAAACTTTTTTCATTACCAAACCATCCTACATATCTTCCATTCTTTTATTTACCTTATATCCAACGATGGATGCTACAACCGCTTTAAATATGTCTCCAGGAATAAATGGAAGTGCTCCACCAGCAAAGGCTGCTTGAATTCCCATACCAGTAACCCAGTTTAACCAGAGAACACCAAAAAGATATACCACAACAATACCGCCAATAACATTCGCAAAACCTAATCCAATAACACTATTAAATCTTTTCTTAAGTATTGAAATAATAATTGCCCCAACTAGAAAACCAATAAGATATCCACCTCTTGGCCCTAGCAAAATACCAATTCCTGCAGTTCCTCCAGCAAAAACCGGAACACCTGCAATACCTATTAATAAAAAGGTACCAACAGCCATAGCTGCCTGCCTTGTTGTAAGTAAACATCCTGCCAACATTATTCCTAAAGACTGACCAGTAACTGGAACTGGGCTAAAAGGCAATGGAAATACTAAAAATCCTAAAACACTAATAACTGCAGCAAATATTGATGAATACATAAAATCCTTTGTTTTTAACTTATTCACATTACTTCCTCCTAAGATATTTTAATTTTGAAGCATAGAGATCCTTCACAAATTCCTGAAATCTCTCCATGTTTTTTATTAATAAATACTTCCTGCTCTGCATATACGGGGTTATAAAAATTTATAGAAAAATTATATTTGGTATTTTTGTTACTTAAGATTTTATCAATAATAAGTAATCCCGGGACAACTCCTCTTTCCCCTCTATGTATATAATTATCATCTCCAGTTTTCCTGCAAAAATCTTCTACTTCTTTTGAAGAAAAATTTAAAGATGATTCATATTTATCTAACAAATAACTAAGCTTATCATTATTATTTTCTCTTAAACTATTCATTGATCCCTTCATTAAAGAAAACTTTATCTTTAACAACATTGCATTATCTCCCAAACCCTCTCCTTCACAAATAAAATATGAATATAAATCTGTTGCCTTATATTTAACTATTCTTGCGCTACAATAATCTGATGATAAGTTAGTTAAATTATTTTCAGAAATAACCTCAACTTTTGTAAGAAAAAAACCAGAAGGAATTTCCTCAGATAATTTTTTCATAACTTTTGAAATTAAGAAAACCACTGCTTTTCCTCCTTATTCTTCCTACATTTATGAAGAATATATTATTTCTTTTTCATTGTCAACCA
>RZYW01000147.1 GCA_009930175.1 Clostridia bacterium | reverse complement strand
TGAATATTCTTTTAAGTCTAAGAAATTCTTTCTTTACTCTTGCTTCTCTTGTTATCTCTTTTTTAATCGTCACAAATACCACCTGCCTTTCTGAAAATTTAAAACCACACCCCGACTGGAATTTTACAGTGAGTCACAGAGAGGTTCCTCCCACGGTTCCTAGAAAACACCCCTATTTTCTAAGGACCAGGGGGACTTAAGTCCTGCATTATATTGCCAACACCAACTGATTGTTTAATCCTTCATAAACTTCGCTATCTCTTTTAATGGTATTACAATAACAGTGTGCCAGCTTTATATTTTCCCAAACATGTTGCCCTCCTTTACTTATAGGAACAAGATGATCTATTGATGGGTATCCGCCACCAACAATAAAGTGACCATCATCATTAATTGTATAATCTTTCTTGTCACATTTGCCGCCACATATGTGGCAAACATTCTTATCTCTCTTAATTAATTTAGATAGTGTTATACTCCAGTCAACATTTTTGCAACTTCTTAATCTTCTATCTTTATGATTGTTCGCTCTTTTCTTAGTGCATTCTTTACTGCAACATACTACTTTCTTCTTGGTAGTGACAAACTCCTTACCGCACTCAATACATTTCTTAATAATCTTTCTGCTTTCTTCTTTCTCTCGACTCCTTTTATCTTTCTCAATTTCTCTTATTATTTTATTTATTCTTTTATTTAATACATTTATCAGGCATCTCCGCTTTTGTAGCAACTTAAAACAATTATCACACACAAGACCTTTATGCCTTGAAGGTCTAACTTTTTGTGCGTTTCTTGTTTGTATGTGCCCGCATACCTTGCACTCCATATTAAAATCACTATCTATATCAATAAACCCTGAATGATATTTAAATTGAGTATATCTTTTTTCAAATTTCTTTTTAAAAGCTTTCTCTCTTTTCTCAACACCCCCGTATTGGTTCCCCTTTGCTTTGTATGATGTTTGCCCTACTTTCCTTTTACCTTCTGTTAAACATTCATCACTGCAATAAACTTTTTTATATTTCTCACTAATAAATGTTTCCCCACAATTTCTACATATGTTTTTATATGTCTTTACTTCTTTTTTTCTACATTTTGAGCTGCAATATTTAGTCTGGTTAGAAGGTGAAATAAATTCTTTACCACATGTTTGACAAGTAAGGTTAAGCTCCCTTGGCCTTCTATTGGCACAATATTTGCTACAATATTTAGCCCTAACATATTTTGTTTCAAATTTTTTACCACACACTAGACATTCTTTAATGGTCACTTCTGTGTCTTTATAACGTGATTTATTGCGGCATTTAGCGCTGCAATATTTAGTAGTTGGATAATATGATTCAAATTCATCCCCACATTGAGCGCATTTAATTATTATAGGGTTTACCAGTTTACCTGTAATATCATATTCATAATTCACGTTTACCCCTCCTATCATACTTATATTGTATCATATTGTTATTTACAATACAATACTTATATGTTATTATATTTTTGAAAGGAGTGTTGTTTATGAAAAAGCGTGTTACCTTTACTCTTGATGAAGAAACTATTGAAAGACTGCAAAAGTTATCTAAAGAAACCATGATCCCTCAATCGCGTATTGTAGAATTGGCAATCATTGAAAAGCTTGATAAAATGGAAAAGGGCACTAAATAGTGTCTTTTTTTATTGGAACAATAAATCCGTTCTCATCAAACTCATACTCTTCTGCTACCGCTGTTCTCTTATTGCTATGCTCCCTGAAGTGGCAATCCCTGCACAGACTAACTAAGTTATCGGGACTCAGTGCTATCTCTGGATCATTAATATTCTCAGGACTGAGATGTATCTTGTGGTGTACTTCTTCTGCTGGACTCCCGCACTTCTGGCATAGATACTTATCTCTCCTGATTACATATTGTCTTACTTTCTCCCATTCCCTAGAACGATAGAAAGGTTTTGCAAACGGTCTGGCCAATATATTCATCCTCCCCCAAAGGGAACCCCGGGAAAGCTACTAGAGCCTTTACCCGGGCTTTTTAATTAATTAATAAAGCCCTAACACCAGGCAAAGTGTTAAGGCTTTTGTATAAGGAGGTGAGCAACTTGTCTGTTCTCTCACATCTTAAGTATACT
>RZYW01000146.1 GCA_009930175.1 Clostridia bacterium | reverse complement strand
AGTAATGTTATTGTACTGTTTCTATTTAGGTACATTTCATCTGCAGGAAGTTGTCCAATTATATAAAATCCATTGTACCTGTTGTAATAAAACAGGTTTTTCTCTCCCTCAATTTCTCCAATAAAACTTCCTTGAGATTCTTTAAAAATTTCTTTGGGTAATCCATACTCTGATATATTTTTCCCCAGATATTCTTCCTTATGGGCACTAAGTATGCTTCCTTCTAAATCTGCAACCATAATACTTCCAGATTTTCCTACTCTAAAACCTGGTGCCAAATTTTTTATATCTGCCACTTCCATTGCTTGAGCAAGTTTCTCCGGCCTGTAGCCAATTTGTACAATACCTGGCGAATCTAAACGTGCTACCCCAGCATACTGAAAGATTTCGCCATCTATTCCTTTTGGTAAGGGATCTTGAGCCAATTTAAAGTTTTTGTCGGTAATTGCTGGAAGAAAAGCTCCCGACTGAGAATCTGATGCAAAATTATAACCAATATAGCTCTCCATAGTTCCAGCAATTAGAATACCTGCTTCATTGGAGACATGAAGTTCGTCAACATCAAGGATGTCCTTAATTCTATTTAATTCTGAAAAATCATTTAATATTTCTGGATTCATTTCTATCATTTTAGCAAAAGCTGAAGCCTTTGCTAAAGCATTACTATCCGATTCTTCCCTGATTTCAACTATATTTTTTTTATTAATATCCAATTGTTTTTCAATATCTTCAATCTTGAGCTGTATTAACATCTCAGCATTGTCTGAGGCATGATTAGTTTGAATATAAAAGGAAATAAAAAAAGCTACGGCAAAAGCACCTATCATAAATATCATTAACCAGGAAAGAAATGTTTTTCTCATAAGGAATCATCCTTTATTCTTTATTTGTTTATTTTTTCAATTACTTTCATTAAATATTTAGACTGAAACTTCTCAGACACTAAAATTTGTTTCACTGGAGGAAGCTTTAAAAAGGCGCCAGTAAATGCATTCATAAATCTATGACTTGCCAGACCCTGATTATCAAAAATAAGATTATGGAGTGTATCAGTTTCTATTGCTTCAAGAACAAGTTTATGTACTGTATTCAAGGGCGTAAATATTCTTTTTTCTCTTTTAACCATTTTAATTGCATTGACCTTACAAACACGCTGACATACACCACAACCTATACACAAATATGGATCAAAGGAAACTTTCTTTTTCCCTTCTGCTTCGTGATATTTAAAACATCCCATGGGACACACTTGAACACACTTACCACAACTTACACATTTATCATTTAATTCTGCAATAAAATTTGAAGAGCTAATTGCCTGGGGAACACCTATTTTTCTTGCACCTTTTAAGGCAACGCAACAGCAAGAACAGCAGTTACAAATAAAACCAACATCATTTTGCACATTTTCTGCGAACTGAACCAAATTATTTTTATAAGCTAGTTCAAGTATTTCTAGTCCTTCTTCATTCGTAATAAGCTTTGCGTATCCGTGTTTTGAAAGGGATTGAGACAAGTTATTTATTGAAAGGCATACTTCCTGGGGAGCATTACAATTTTCTCCTAAATGTTCCGCCTTATGACGGCAATAGCACCTGCTCACACCAATGCTTTCTGCACTTTTTATTATTTCAGTAGCTTTTTCATAATCCAGAACATAAACTTCCTCTTCAGGACTTAATGAGTTTTCATTAACCAAAATTCTACCCACTGGAGTCTTTAAAGTTAATAGTTTCCTGGTAAATTCTTCTTCTTTTTCTATGTATTGGTGGAATAGTTCACTTAAAAGCTTTTGATCAAAAACTCCACCTGTCCTCATTAAGGCAAATTCAAAAAAACCAATCATTGGTGGAGGCAATACATATTTTTGTTCTTTGCCATCATTCATATCCAATAACAAGGCTTTTTCAGCAAGAGAATTTAATATATTACAAGCCTCTTCTTCTTTCATACTCCAAACCACAGAAGCTTCTTTAGCAGAAAAAGGCTTCACCGGTAAAAGGGAAACTAAAGAAGCTTCTTCAGGAGTGAACATTATTTGTAATATTTCATAAAGAGTCTCAGATTCTGGTGCACCCTGAGGAAAACGATTAAGTCTGTCTATGAGCTTTTTATATCCAACTCTTCCA
>RZYW01000145.1 GCA_009930175.1 Clostridia bacterium | reverse complement strand
TCTAAGCTTGAAAAAATTATTCCCATTTATATTGTATGCTTCAAAACTAACCTGGTTTCCATTAACCAAAACCTTAGAAGCTACTGGACTGGCATTCGTCGAAGAGACTGGAGGAGCTGTTGGTGCCTTTGGAGGAGCTGTTGGTGCCTTTGGAGCAGCTACAGTACCACCCATTAAGGCTTTTGCTTCCCCTTCACTTACTACATAAAAAGCAATTGGATCGGCTTGAGTATTATACTCATCTGGGAATGGATATATTCTGAAGGATCCATTTTCATCCACTTTCTTATTAAAAGTACGTGTTTGTGCTTGTTCTCCTTCAAAGGACCACATTTCGTAATAATGGGTTGCTACTCCTCTGGCATCCACTCGCGTCATTAATATAGGATGAGTATTTGTGAAGGCAGCATAATGGAACTGATAGAATGTATAATATTCACCCTCTAGTAATTCTATTTTCATCGTAGCACCTTCTACTATTGGAATGAGCTTTACATTCGTGATCTTCTTTCTATTAGTTCCTTCTCCCATTTCAATAATCCCTTGAGCCAAGTTTTCTTTTAGAGCAGTTATTGGCTCGCTTCTAAAAATACCTGAATGAACATTGAACTCGGAATATCCTTTATTTTCATAGTCGACAGGGAGACCTACAAATACACCTTCGTAATAATAAGGATTTGGTAGAGCTACGGTGTTTACATTGTATTTATCAACCTGTTCCCCAACAACTCCTGTAAGAGTAATTCTTATTTTTTTATCCGAGTCTGCGAAATCCCATTGTAGAGTTGCATAATCTTTTGGAACGGCAAAACCTGTACTTACCAATGTAACAGCCATAAAAATAACTAACAAAGCTACTGTCCATAATTTAGTATTTTTCATAATAGTTCCCTCTTTTCTCAAATTAATTTATATACTTCTAAATATTAGATGTATTAAATATAAACTATAAATCATAGTAAAAACTTATACTCTGCATCAAATGTTATTTTCACGTTATGAAATGTATTTTTGGTGTTTTGAGGAGGAGGTTCTGCTATAATATTTCTTAGATAGATAAGGGATTCGAGGTGACAAAATGAGAATAGCTATATGTGATGACAATATACAAGAACTTGAAATGGTCACTGATCTTATTAAAGAATTTTCAGAATCATATGTAGGAGAAGACAAAATTGAAATAAATAGTTTTTCCAATGGTATAGAATTGTTGAACCAACTGGATAATAACCAAAATTTTGATGTGTATATTCTAGATATCATTATGCCTAATCTAAATGGTATTCAGTTAGCTGAAGAAATACGAAGTAAAGATAAAGTAGCTAAAATTATATTCCTAACCTCATCAAAAGAATTTGCTGTAGATTCTTACTCAGTTGATGCTTTCCATTATCTGATAAAACCAATAAAAAAAGACAAGCTCTTTTCTCTTTTAGAAAAAGCTTGCCAATATGTTGATACAAAAACGCAACAGTATATTGTTGTAAAAATTCCCTCCAGCCTGTCAAAAATCTTTTTCAGCCAATTAATAAATGTTGAAATTCAAAAAAGAACCCTTTCTTTTTACCAAAAAAATAATAAAAAGCTTGAAACCACAAACACAATTTCTCAAGTTGAATCTCTTTTATTAAAAGATAAACGTTTTATTAAACCTCATCGTTCTTATATTGTAAACATGGATTATATTAAGCACTTAACACAGGATGGAATTACAACAACAGATAATCGTTTTATACCTGTATCCAGAAATTTATATAAAGAAGTAAAAAACGAATACATAAACTATTCCTTTAAAGCCAAAGAATAACTAGAGGTTCAACTATTTCTGGCTAAGCGAAACCCAAGATCATCAATTCCAAAGGAAGGATGCCCCCTTCGTCGGCAGGTGGCTCCGCATCCTCTTTCTGATTCTGCCCAGCTACCACCGCGAAATATACGATATGAGCCATAGGTACTCTCATCGTAAAGATCCCAGCACCATTCCCATATATTTCCCAACATATCATATAGCCCCCAACTATTTGGTTTTTTCAAACCCATCTCTTGGATTGAACCATTTGAGTTCCCACTATACCAGGCAATTTCATCAATGTCACCATATCTGTATCCTGTTGATCCAGCTTTACAAGCATATTGCCACTCA
>RZYW01000144.1 GCA_009930175.1 Clostridia bacterium | reverse complement strand
TGATTCCTCTGAATTACCAATCGTTACAATTTATGCTTTATATATACCAATTTTTATTATAATGATGAAAAAGGAAATAGAATTAAATACCTTCAAAAGATTCTTTATGCCCTCAATGGCATTAATAGGGAGTATATTTATGATCATTGCTGCTTTCTTCTCTCATAAAATGGCTGTAGTTGCTTACCTGGTTATATTTGCGATATTTATGATTCCAGGAATGTTTTACTACAATAAAAAATCCGAATAATTAAAGTATAAATCCCCCCCTGTTTAAAAGGGGGGGATTTTTTTACTTAATATCATTTTTTTCTTTTAAAAGAGTTTCTTTAATCTCCTCTTTTATTTCCTGATAAATTTCTTCTTTTAATTCCTCATAGATCTCTTCTTTTAAATTTTCATATAATTCTTCTTTTTCTTGTGAGATGCTATCTTCTTTAAGTTGTTTTTTCATTTTGCTAATTAAATTTTTTTGTATTCTATCTTGAAACTTAGATACTTGTTTTTCTGTTTTGTTTTGATTTAAAACTTTTAAATCTGCATTAAACATAATAATAATTGATGCTATCATTACTACCATAATTATCGCAAAAGGAAGTGCCGTAATTATTGAAGCTGTTTGTAATGCTGTAAGTCCTCCGCCACCGCTAAGTAATAAAACACTTGCTGTCCCCGCAATTAAAAGTCCCCATACAAGCTTAACCCACATTTTAGGATTAATTGTTCCATTGGATGTCATTGCACCTAAAACATATGAAGCAGAGTCCGCAGAAGTGATAAAAAATATTAATATTAACAGTACTGCCAGAACCGTTGTTACAGAACTTAGTGGCAAAGAAGCTAAAGTTGCAAACAATGCAATTTCCACTTCTGAAGTAACAAGAGAAGCAATTCCTCCTTCTCCAAACAATTCAATATAAAGTGCCGTTCCACCAAAGGAACTAAACCATATTATAGCCATTAAGGAAGGAACTAATAGAACTCCTGCCATAAATTCTCTTATTGTCCTTCCTTTCGAAATACGGGCTATAAAAATGCCCATAAAAGGAGCCCAGGAAATATGCCATGCCCAGAAAAATATTGTATTTCTTCCAAGCCATCCACTATCTGAAAAGGGGGTTAGAGTTAAACTCATTGACACTAAATTTGTTATATAACCTCCAAGAGTAGTAACCATACTTTCAAAAATAAAGACTGTAGGTCCTGCTATTATAACAAACAATAATAATAAACCTGCTACTACTATATTAATAT
Source organism: Clostridia bacterium (assembly GCA_009930175.1). Taxonomy (GTDB): domain Bacteria; phylum Bacillota; class Peptococcia; order Peptococcales; family SKKY01; genus SKKY01. The sequence continues at coordinate 899 of RZYW01000144.1, read as the reverse complement.
TGCTCAATATTTTAATTCCTTTATCAACTCCAGCTGCCGCAGAGAACATAAATAAAAAGGTAACAATTACTATTATTATCATTTGTGTTAATGGCGTATTTGGTATTGAGGTTAAGTGAGAAAGTCCTGCGCTTATCTGCATAGCACTTAACCCAAAAGTAGTTGCTACACCTGTGGAAGTTGCAATAACAGCTAAAATATCAATTACTTTACCAGCATTTCCTCGAACTCTTTCTCCTAGTAATGGATAAAAAGCTGAGCTAATAAGAGCTGGCTGATCTTTTCTGTACTGTACATAAGCCAAGGTTAATCCAACTAATGAAAAGATTGCCCAAGGATGAAGAGCCCAATGGTAAGAACCATATCTTAGTCCAGCAACTGCAGACTGACTTGTTTCTGGTGCAATACCTGCGGGCGGATCAAGATAATAGAGTACTGGCTCAGCCACTCCCCAAAATACAAAGCCTACACCTATCCCCGCTGCAAATAACATTCCTACCCAAGAGAACCAGGTATAATAAGGGCTTTCATCTTGCTTTCCAAGCTTTAATTTACCATATGGACTTATGGCAAGAAAAATTGCAAAAAATACAAAAAAGGCTGTTATCAGCATATAAAACCAGCCAAAATTTTCTATCATCCATTTTAATCCTGTACCCGCTGCATTACTTAAGGAACTTGGAGCTATAGCTCCCCAGGCTACAAACATTAAAACTATTATTCCAGAAATATAAAATACACTTGAAGGTTTATCATTACCCATATATCAATTCCCCCTTGTAATTAGTCTTTAAATAAAAAACTCAGGTTCTTTTCTTTTAATATATTTCTTTTCAAGATCTTCCTTATGTATAATGTAGTTCTCGTCATCGAAATACTTTGCATTTTCAGGGCACTTT
>RZYW01000049.1 GCA_009930175.1 Clostridia bacterium | reverse complement strand
AGTGTGCTGAGGTCCCAATGGTTCTTCCAGTTTTAGCTTTATCAATCCTGATATTTTCTCAATCTTTTCAGGATTAAAAAGAAGCTCCTCCATTTTTTCATTTTTCAGCCATTGAGATAAAGGTTTTTTGATAGTCTGAATAAATTTGCTTTCATTCTCCTTTGTTAAAATAAGCTGCTCCAGAGAATTTACATCTAAGTTTTCAATATAATATTCAATTTTTTCTGAAAGAAATCTTTCAAGATTTTCTTCAGTCTGAGAAGGCATTAGAGAATCAAAGCTTTTATTGGAAGATAATCCTTCTTTAAATTTTTCAGATAAAAATATAGAAAAATTATCAGAAAAAACTTTGTGATCCTGCCCTGTTAATTCTCCCACTTTTTCCTTTGCAAAATAACTTGCAATGAAACAACCTAGTTTTTCTTTATTATCTGAAGCTGCTTTTTGAATTGTTTTTGTTAACTGAGATACAATTGCATCCTTATTTTGGGCAATAATTTTTCCAATAATTGCAAAATCATCTGCAGAAATTTTTCTTTTTATGTCCTGAGCAAGCTCTGGCTTTAAGTCACTAAAACGACTTTTAATCATTCTTCGTTCAAGTAAACTTTCTTCAACAAATCTCCCCATATTTTTTCCAAAAGTTTTTTTGTTTTTCATTATGTAACCCTGGGAGAATTTGGACAGCCCAATTTTATTCAAAAATCTTTGTTCTTTATATGGTCTGAAAATCATTTCCAAGGCAATAACATTAGTCAGCACCCCAACCCCACCGTAAATCAGTAAGGAAATTGGGTTGATACTTAGTGAGGTTATGCTTCCTCCAGAGCCGGAAACAGCTAAAAAAAGACCAGCGGCACCACCAAGAATTGCACCAAATTTAGTAATAGGACCAAGTTCTCTTCCCATAAAATCATGTACAACATCACTTACCTGTTCAGGGGTAAGTTTACTTAAATTTTCTGCAACCAGATATTCAATTTTCCCATTAAGAGCCTGGGGTAAATTATTATGGAGCTGATTTAGAATCACCTGAGTTATTTTTGAATGCACCTCAGGAACACTATTAAGCTTTTCAAGGAAAGGAAGCACATCCATTTCCCCAAAGTCTTGAAAATTTAGTTTTGCCAAATCCAGATTAACTCTCTTGGAAGGGAATTTAAATTTTGAATCTGGTTTTAATTTAATATTTAAAATATCTAAATTTTTCAAAGTATTAATTAAATCTGCATTCTCAAAAGTCCAATCGGGAAGGTTTTCTTCCATAATCATTTTTTCTAAAGGTTCGTTTAGAATATCAGCAATTTTTCCGTTAAGGGCTTGTGAAATTCCCTGTACAAAAAAGTCTTTTTTCAAAGTTGGGGTATAAACTTCCCCTAAGGTTTTATTAAATAATTTCTCTGTGCTTTCCTGGTCAATGGAATTGATCATTAAAGAAAATGCTTTTTGGAGTTGAGTGGAAATAAGCTCAACAGAAAGAAAACCATTATTTTCAAGGGAAATTATTATATCTTTAATACTCTTGCTATGTAGAAAAGTAATTATTTCTTCAGTTATTCCTTCAGAAACTTGTTTCAAATCAATCTTGTTTTCAATAAAATCAACAATTAATTCTGCTGCATTATTTTTAGAAGCAATGTTGGCAAGGAGGCTATCTTTAATCATCCCAATAAGCATGCCACGCATACCTTCAAGGCTTTCAATTGTTTCTTCTATCCCCTCTTGAATGAGTCCTTCAATAACCAAAGAATTCTCTCTAAGCCAAAGAGCAATTTTTGATGAAAAATATGGAAGAATTTTTTCCAGAAACTCCTCCGCTTCCCTTCGAAAATCCGGAGTGAGAAGCTCTATAATAGGTTTATCGGTTTTTTTAAGAATTTTTATAATTTCTGCTGAAAGATTATTAATTAACAGAATCCCTTCATCTGAGTCAAGGAAATCCTGAATATTTTCTTTTAATTTTCCCAAAGTATTATCTCTGGCAGAGGGCAATATTATTTCCCCCAGCTTTTTTTTATTAAGCTGATATTGAAAGATCATGACTAAAGTATCATCATCAATTGAAGCAAATATTTCTCTAATTAGTTCCGGGGTTTCCTGTTGAATTTTCCTTAACTCATTTTCAATAAGCTCCTGGGAAGGCTGAAAAATCTCCCCTAAAGAAAGATGTCCCTTTTCTCTAATAAAGGCTTTTGCAAAAGCATTAATAGAATTATTTTCATTTATTCTGTTTACAGATTTTTCAATCAAATTGTTAATAGTATGTGAGAGCTGGGATGGAGTTGCCAAATCATTTAGAGTTATATTTCGAAAGACTAATTTCCTGGCCTCTTCAATATTGGAATCGATAAAACTTTTCAGAAATTTTTCAGTCTCGATTAAAGATTCTTCGGAACATTCAAGGTCCTTAATTTTCATTGTTCTTAATCTGCTGACAAGAGTATTATTAAAAAAATCTTTTACAAAATTTTCAATTGTTTTTTCAAAATCCTCTTTATGTAATTCCCTGCCCAAAGTTTTATAGTTAATAATGTCCCTCTCAACCAACTTGCTGATACGGTCAATAAAATCATCTTTAGTTCTAATAATTACTCCGCCAACTTTAATGCTTTTGAAAATTTTATACTCTTTAAAAAGCATATTTATAGCATATGTATTTGTAATATATCCAGTAAAAGCCCCTGCTGTAATTTGAGTCAGGATATTAATAAAATTTTCCATTCCGACCTCCCGAACTTCCCGGCCATCTATAAATAGTATTATTGCTGGGGCGACAAAGATCATATACTGGGAAGCAAGTGCTGGCAAGGCTTCTAGGAGTGTGAAAAGCACTTTTACCTGAGTATGTTTTTCTGCAAATTCTTCAATCTTATTATCTAAAGCCCTGGATGTGCTGCAAGCAGAGTCTCCTGCAAAAAGTAGCACATACTTATTTTCCTTAATATACTCTTCAATTTCACTTAGGGAATTAACTATCACCATATAAACTAATCCTCCTGGAATTATTCCATTAAAGTTCCTTTTCTTGTTTTCTTTGCCTTGTACATAAGACTGTCAGCTTTATTAATTAATTCTTCATAATTATCCCTTGTGTCCTCAAACCAAACTAATCCTGCAGACATGGAAATATAAATTACATCTCCATTTGGAAGAGGCACAGGAATTTCCTTAAGTCTGGCAAAAAAGTCATCCATTTCTTTCCTTACAGTATCTTTGTCAGGATATTGATATAGGAATAAAAGAAACTCGTCTCCAGACCTTCTGCTTAAAATACTTTTTCCAGCTGGTTTAACTGTCTTGAAGCGTCTTGTTGATTCCCTGATATATGCATCTCCAAAATTATGACCATGATTATCATTTACCTCTTTTAAAGAATCCAGGTCAAACATTATTACTGCAGCTGTCTGAATATCTTCATTAGAATTAACAACCTCTTCAAATAATCTTTGCCCAGTACTTCTGCTGTATAAACCTGTTAAATTATCAAAATCAATTTCTCGCTTTAATTTTCTTTTCTCCATTATTTCTTGTGTAACATTAATCGCTACCCCTAAGACACTGCCCTCTGTTTCTACGGTTTTAATTTTAACCCACTTAGTCTTTTTTCCTGGAATAAAATAAACATCTTCCTCACCATTTTCAACATTCTTGAATATCCACTCCAGGTAATCAATGAATCTATCTTTATTTTCTTCAAAATCTTCTATATCTGTATCTTCACTTTTTAAAACTTCTTTTAACTGCTCTGTAATAAAAAGGTCATCCCCAGATTTACTGTATTCAAAGGCCCCCATAGACACATCAACTAATTCTATTATTTTTGATATTTTCATTGATGAGGCAAGAAGCTCATTATTAGCCACCGCCATAGCCTGGGCAAGCTCATCCACCTCAAGAAGCCCGGTTCCATCGGGAATAAAAACGCTTTTTTTATCTGACTTTTTTACTTTCTCCGATAAATCAATTATTGGACGAGTTACTTTAAAACTCACAAAACTGCTGCCAATTATACCTATTAAAACTGAAAGAATTAGGGATAAAGACATTACATTTTGAATATTATTAACATAGCTAAGAAGATTTCTTTCCCCCATTAGACCAATAAGATACCATTCTTCTTCTTCAAAGGGTGTATTATTCAAATACAAACCAATTTTCTGAATACTTGCGAAAATATCTTCTTTCCCTTGATGATTAAGAACTTTATATAAGCTTAAATCATCATCCACAGGTTCTAAAATAAAACTTTCATTCCCCGAAATCATTCTTTTTTGCAAAGCTCCACCCATTATAAATGGAGTTATATTTTCATCTCCCTTATCTTTAAAACCAATCATATAACCTAGGGAATCTTTTCTTTGTATCTCACTGGCTGGAAGAAATTGCTGTAAATAATTTAAAGATATTTCCACTCCCAAGACTCCCCGGGGTGTACCATTTTTATCAAAAAAAGGTAAGGTGTAGGTTATTACCTGAAAATCTCCTGGTACCACATAAAATGGTTTGCTCCAGTAGCCAAGATAGTTTGGATTATATGTTTCCGTTATATTATCCCAGGGGTTTTTAAAAAATTTTTCGTTATCCTGGGTTAAATTTATACTGTATTTCCAATTCTGATCAAGGGGTATTTGCAAATCCCGGGCAATAGATGCAGGACCAGAAAATAGATATAAGTCTTTATTGGAAGAGTCATTTAAAAAAGGATCATAATCCCTAATATAAAGTGAGTTTAGCCGATTTTCTTCGGAAAAATCTTCACAAGGCAGCAAAATAAATGCTCCGGAAGAATGGGTGGTTCTCAGCATATTAATCAATGTATTTGTACTTTGATTATAAAAATCCTCATTGCTGTCACAATCTTGAACTATTGCAGATAACTCTTGAAGATAAGGACTTAAGTTTGTCCAGCTGTTTTTCATTTCAGACTGAAGATAGTTATTTCTGTTATAAACTGTATCTGAAAAAGATTTATAGGCATTTTCCCTGCCCTTTTCAATTACTCCACCAAATTTTAAAGATGAAGTGAACAGTATGGCTTGAAAAATAATTATAGATATAACAAACACCGTTAATTTATATGTTATAGACTTATTTTTTATGCCACTGTTCATAAATTACTCCTTTAGTTAAGAATTTTTGCCGCTTGATTATTGAAATCTTCAAACCAATTTAGAAATTCCTCATCTGAGGATAACTTACCAATAATATCTTTTTTGTCTTGCCCCTTTAGTACTTCTTCATCAATAAATTCTAAATCACGCTTAATTTTATTTATCAAATGATTTTCCATTAAATTTCTCATATCATAGCTTCCTTCAAAGGGTTTGCTGTTATAAAGAATGTGTGTTTTTAACATTTGGGCTGAAGTTTTCACTGAAGATACTATCGAAGGAATCTTTATGCCTGCTTCATTCAAATAGTTTAATAACACATCTTCTTCAAGAGCTTCATTTTTTACAGGAAGATATCCTGTTGATACTGCAAATTGAAGATTTTGTTCTGGCAAAGTAAACCATTTTAAAAATTCTGCTGCAGCATACTCATGTTCCAAATCACTTTTGGCAATACACATTCCTGCTCCCTGCTGAATAACATATTTAGTACCATTTTCGAAATAAGGATAGGGAAGCGTCATTACATCTATAGGAACTACTTGATTTTCGTTAAAAGTAACCTCTTTAGGAAAGTAGGCTGCTCCCGCTGTTGATCCTGTATAAGCCATTATTGTTCCGGTTTTTGCATCATCTGAACTAAATCTTCCCTGCTTAATATAATATCCGTTAATATAGGGCTTATATATATAATCCCATATTTTTTTACCATACTCTTGTGGGAAATTAAGAGATGCCTTTCCATCTTTACTATCATAAGTGAACAATTCCTCACCATTTTGAATTGAGCCAAGAAGCATAAAATTTGCCTTTGCATCAATACCAAAAAAACCTTCACCTGTAAGATTGTAATATTTTTCTGCTGTTTCTGCTAAGCCTTCCCAAGTTGCAAGATTTTCTATAGAAGCTCCCGTTTCTTCAGCGAACTTATCCCAAAAAGTTTTATTTACATACAAATTTTCTGTTGATTTTGCTATAGGGAGAATTCTGTATTTTCCATCTTCCAGGAAATTCCCTTCTTCTAAAAATTCTTTTCTGTAAGATGACAATTCCTCTGGGGAGAAATATGTGTCCAGTGTTATCAATGGTGTTACCTGATTTACTCTGAAGGCATTATCTCCATAGGCTGCAAATATATCCGGCATTGGGTCTGCCCCTAGTCCTTTGTTTGCTGAGTTATATACTGCATCTGCCAGTTGCTGAACATCCCCCTGACTTAAAGCCTCAACTACTATTCCCTTTTCCATACCAATTGTTTCATTAAATTTTTCTACAATAGTATCAAAATTTTCTTTGTTATGACCACTGTAATAGTGCCAAATGGTAACTGTAACTGGTTTATCTGGATCCAGGGGACTTTGCATACTGCCGCCTAATGAATTGCATGCTGAAAAAAATATTACAATTAAAATAAAGCTAGTTACTAAAAACACTCTTTTTGAGATACTCATAATTATTCCTCTTTTCATTTACAACTACTTTACACAAATTTAATAATCACTAATATTATACATCCAGAACCTTTTAAAAGGAAAGGGGACGCTTCCATTTTCCGCGCTTTATCCACAGGGTTAAGGTTGTGGATAAAGCGATGAAAATGGAAGCGTCCCCTCAGCTTAAAAAATGTTTGTATCTTTTAGTTTTTCGATTGCTTCTTCTGGCTTATCGACTCTCAAAATTACTATTGCTTTTCCTGATTCTTTTCCGATGAATGCATACATATATTCAATATCCAGATTTCTTTCATTGAATATTTTCAACACCTCTGCCAGGCCTCCAGGAACATCTGGAACAAGAACTGAAATTACATCTGTTATGCTTACTGCGAAGTTGCAGGCTTTTAATACTTCCAAAGCCTTTTCCGGCTGGTCAACGATCAACCTTAGCACCCCAAAATTTGTGGTATCTGCAAGGGAGAGTGCCCTGGTATCTATACCCTCATTGGCCAGGCAGGTTGCAACATCTGCCAGTCGTCCTGCTTTGTTTTCAATAAAAACAGAAATTTGTTTTACCAGCATCTTTCTACCTCCTCAAAACTTTCATTTAAAACTTTCTCTTATCAATTACCCGCACAGCTTTTCCTTCACTTCTGGCAATTGTTTTTGGCTCAACTAGTCTTACTTTAACGCTAATACCTAAAGTTGCCTGAATTTCCTTCTTAATTCCAGCTTCCACAATCTCCAGCTTTTTAACCTCATCGGAGAATAAATCCGGAGACATCTCCACAAGAACCTCAAGCTCATCAAGCTTACCAACCCGGTCAACAATTAACTGATAATGAGGAGCAATATTTGCAGTTTCCAAAAGAACGCTTTCAATTTGTGATGGGAATACGTTAACACCTCTGATAATAAGCATATCATCAGTTCTTCCTGTAACTTTGCTCATTCTGGCAATTGTTCTTCCGCAATCACACTTACCCAAACTAAGCCTGGAAATATCATGTGTACGATATCTGATCAAAGGAAGCCCTTCCTTGGTAATTGTTGTAAATACCAATTCACCTTCCATTCCCTCTTCAAGAACCTCTCCTGTAACAGGATCAATAATTTCGGGGATAAAATGATCTTCAGAAATATGAAGTCCCTTTCTGCTCATACATTCAAAGGCAACTCCTGGTCCAATAATTTCTGATAATCCGTATATATCTACAGCTTTAATTCCCAAACGCTCTTCAAGTTCATTTCTCATACTTTCCGTCCAGGGCTCAGCTCCAAAAATTCCAGTTTTCAGTTTTAACTGACTTCTGTCTATACCTCTTTCTTCAATTTCCTCTGCAAGATAAAGGGCATATGATGGGGTACAGGCAATATTTGTTGTGCCAAAATCCTGCATTACCTGAAGCTGGCTCTTCGTATTCCCCCCACTGATTGGAATAACTGATGCACAAACTTTTTCCGCCCCGTAGTGAATTCCAAGACCCCCGGTAAACAAACCATAGCCATATGCAATCTGCAGGAAGGAATTTCTGCCAATTTCTGCCGCTGTCAAAGTTCTTGCCATAACCTCAGACCAGGTATCCAAATCTCTTCTGGTATAACCAACTACTGTTTGCTTCCCTGTTGTTCCAGATGAAGCATGAATTCTTACTATTTCGCTCATTGGTGTTGCAAAAAGTCCAAATGGGTAATTATCCCGCAAATCCTGCTTTTTAGTAAACGGAAGGTGTTTCAGGTCATCAACACTTTTAATATCTCCAGGTAAAATTCCCTTTTCCTGCATTTTTTGTCTGTAAAAGGGCACGTTATGATAAACCCTGTCCACTGCGGAAGATAATCTTTCAGACTGCACTTTTCTTAGTTCTTCTCTGTCCATGCACTCAAACATGGGATTCCAAATTTGCATTTTTCCACTCCCTCAAACATTATAAATTAACTATTATAGCCTGCAGCAAATGCCTGCTTATTTAATTCCAACAACTTAGGTGGTACAGATGCCTCAATGGCCTTTAAGAAAAGCTCTTCCTCTATATCCAATATCTTAGCTATTTTCCCCAGCATAATTACATTTACTACTTTTACGTTCCCTAAACTTTTAGCTATTTCCAAAGCATTTATTAAAACCGTCTGAGGATAAGCTCCACTAAGTTTTTCAGTAATATTTTCCGGATACTCAGCCTTTCTGATGATTACAGGCATTGGGTCAATTTGCTGTGTATTTACAACCATCATCCCATCTTTTTTCAGAAACTTATTCCATCTCAAAGCTTCAAGCTCTTCGAAAGCCAGAATAATATCTGCCTCCTGCTCTTCTATAATCGGAGAATAAACCTTTTCACCCATTTTTACATAAGTTACAACAGATCCACCCCGCTGAGCCATTCCGTGAAGCTCACTCATTTTAACATCATAACCCAGCTCCATAGCCACGCTTCCAAGAATTCTGCTGGTTAGCAATGTTCCCTGGCCGCCAACACCAACAATTAATATGCTAATATCTTTCATTAGTCTTCCTCCCTTACTATTGCGCCGAATGGACAAATTGAAGCACAAAGTCCACATCCTACACACAGGGCGTCATTTATTTCAACTTTGTCTCCCAAATCAATAATTGAAGGACAACCAATTCTTAAACACATTTTGCAGTATCTGCATTTTTCCTGATCGATATGGAATACAGGCTGCGCCTTAACAGTTTTTAACAAAGCACAAGGTCTTTGAGCAATTATTACCGAGGGCTCTTCTGCCTTAATTTCTTCTTTTACAATTTTTTCAAATTCTTTATGGTTGTATGGATCACAAACCTGAACTCTTCTGATTCCCAAGGCTTCCGCCAGCTTAACCAAATCAATACTCGCTGTTGCCTCACCTTTTAGAGTTCTTCCTGTTGTTGGATTTTCCTGATGTCCGGTCATTCCAGTGATAGAGTTATCCAAAATAAGTACAGTAGAAATTCCTTTGTTGTAAACCACATCTGCAAGACCAGTGATACCAGAATGAACAAAGGTTGAGTCTCCAATAACTGCTACAGTTTTCTGAGCAAATTCCTTGCCTCTGGCTTTCTCTATACCATGAGCCATACCTACGCTTGCGCCCATACATACACAGGCATCCATTGCCTCAAGAGGTGGAAGTGCACCTAAAGTATAGCAACCAATATCTCCCATAACATTCAGTTTTAGTTTTTTCAAAACATAATATGTACCTCTGTGTGGACATCCTGGACATAAAACTGGAGGTCTTACGGGAATATTTTTATCATCAATTTCAGTTTCCTGAAGCTTTTCTTCGCCTAAAATTTTCTCTCTGATCATTCTGGCGCTGTATTCACCATAAACTGGAAAAATATCTTTCCCAATAACATTATTCATGCCAAGAACTTTAAATCTTTCTTCTATAAATGGTTCCAGCTCTTCGATAACATATATTTTTTCAAGGGAATTGTAAAAATCTGCAAACATTTTATCTGGCAATGGGTAAACCATTCCAACTTTCAGATAAGACGCATCATCCTTTAAAGCATCCCGAGAATACTGATAGGATATTCCAGATGTAACCACTCCTGTTTGTTGCCCAGGATTTATTATTTTATTTAACTCAGAATTATTTGAATAATCTTTAAGTTTAGCCATTCTTTCTTCAACAAAAAGGTGACGTCTTCTAGCCATTGCTGGCATCATAACATACTTGGCAGGATCTTTAACATAATCCTTTAAGGGAACATTTTCCCTCTCCCCAATTTCAACAATACTTTGGGAATGACTCACTCTTGTTGTAAGCCTTATTAACAC
>RZYW01000143.1 GCA_009930175.1 Clostridia bacterium | reverse complement strand
TTTTGTCTAATTCTAAAAGATAATCTCTGAAATCATCCTCCCATTCCATTCTGTATGGAAGCCTTGCAAGTTCTTTTTGAGAGTTTGGCGTATAAACATTTACCAGAAAAAAATCATCAAATTCTAAAGTTATAACTCTTCCTTCTTTATCATGATGAGAATGATTAATTCCATATGATTGAGAAAGGGGAGTTTTTTTTGTAAGTATTGCTGTTCCTGAATATCCCTTTTTTTCAGCATAGTTCCAGTATATTTCATATTCCGGGAAGTCTAGTTCAATTTGACCCTCCTGGAGCTTTATTTCTTGTAAACAAAGAATATCCGGGTTCTCTTCAGCAAGATAATCTGAAAAGCCTTTTTTCATAACTGCTCTAAGTCCATTAACATTCCAAGAAACTAATTTCATCTGTGCCCTCCTGAAAAAACAATTTATTTAATTCTAACATAATTAAGGAACTATAAAAACGGGTATAAGTTGTAATCATTATAAATAAATAACTACGGAGGGATATCATGATAAGAGATAATGTAAGTGGTATTGAAATTTATCAGGCACTAGTTGCAGGAAAAAACAGGGTTGTTAGTTTTAGAGAAGAATTAAACAGAATTAATGTCTTCCCCGTAAATGACAGTGATACAGGAAATAATCTTTCCGCCACTCTTACTTATATAACAGAAACTGTAACTCCAGAAAATTCCCCGGATGAAATGGTTAAAATGATTGCAGACGCTTCTCTTAGTGGAGCAAGAGGTAATTCAGGTATAATTTTTGCACAATTTATAAATGGTATAGCAGAGGAATTATCTGGAAAAGGTTTTGAAGGAGACAATTTCCCTGAGGTTGTTAATAAGGCGGTTCCTTATGCATATAAAGCAGTTTCAAAGCCAGCGGAGGGAACAATTCTCACGGTTATAAAAGAATGGGCAGAATCCCTTCAGGGGCTTAAAGAAATGAGCAGTGATTTTAAGGATTTATTCATTCTGTCTCTAGCCCAGGCTAAAATTTCTTTAGAAAAAACTCCTGAAAAATTAAAAGTACTTAAGGATGCAAATGTTGTTGATGCAGGTGCCCAGGGTTTTATACATTTTCTTGAAGGGATTGGAGATTTTATTTTGGGAAAAGAAAAAGTTATAGCCGAAAAAATTTCGGAACATGATTTCCATGAAGAAGATGTTATTGTAGAAAATGAAATAGGTTCAAGATATTGTTGTGAGGCTTTGGTAATTGGTGAAAATTTAGATATAGAAAAAATCAGAGAAAAACTGACTTCTAAAGGGGAGTCGCTGATAGTAGCGGGAAACAGGGAAAAGGTTAAAATCCATATTCATACAAATAACCCTCCAGAGGTCTTTATGGAAATTAGGCCTTTTGGCAGAATAACTCAGCAAAAAGTGGATGATATGAAAATGGAACATGAAATAAATAGTAACAGAAAATATCCTGTTGCTTTGGTTACAGACTCAATAGCAGATCTGCCAGTTGAATTTATTGAAGAAAATCAAATCCATGTTGTACCGTTAAATATAGATATTGAGGGATCTAATTTTTTAGATAAGGCAGCAATTAATAATGAGATTCTTTTCTCCATAATTGATGAGCTTAAAGTATTTCCTACAAGTTCTCAGCCATCCTTCAATTTTGTAAAGCAGAAGCTTAATTATCTCAAAGAAAAATATGAATCAATAATTGTTATTACAGTATCAGCTGAACTAAGTGGAACCTGGAATGTATTTAATTTAGTATCGGAAGAACTAAAAAAAGAAGGGGTAAAAATATCTGTTATTGATTCTTGCCTGAACTCTGGAGCCCAGGGATTGCTGGTTATGGAAGCTGGAAAAATGATAAAAAATGATTATTCTCATGAGGAAATAGTTAATAAAATTGAAGAGCAAAAAAAGAAAACTAAAATATATGTTAGTGTTTCAGACTTTAATTTTATGGTGAGAGGTGGAAGAGTAAGTCCCTTGAAAGGAAAACTAGCTAAAGTATTAAATTTGAAACCAATAATTTCTTTAGATGAAAAGGGCAAAGGTTACTCTTTTGCAAATGCTCTTAGTCAAAAAGGAAATTTAAAGAAGATTAAAGAGATGGTAGTTAAAGTTAAAGGTAGTGGAAAGATAAAAAGATATGCAATCGTACATGGCAATGCTCCTGAAAAAGGAGAAGAGTACTCAAAAATATTTACAGACTTAACTAGTATGAAGCCTGATTTTATTCAGGAAAT
>RZYW01000048.1 GCA_009930175.1 Clostridia bacterium | reverse complement strand
GATACCTTGAAAATTGGAGTACCTAATGCTATAAAGGCAGCAAAAATACTTTCAAAAAAAGGTATCAAAGTAGATGGAATCCGTTTGGACAGCGGCGATCTGGCCTATTTGTCCAAGGAAGCAAGAAAAATGCTGGATGAAGAGGGACTTCAGGATGTAAAAATTGTAGCCTCCAGTGATTTAGATGAGAATATTATTGCAAACCTTGAGCTCCAGGGTGGGAAAATAGATACTTATGCTGTGGGAACCAAAGTTATTACAGCCTATGACCAGCCTGCTTTAGGGGGAGTCTATAAATTATCGGAGACAATAGAGGAAGGAATACGAATTCCCAAAATCAAGGTTTCTGATAATGTAGAGAAAATTATAACCCCGGGGAGAAAAAAACTGTATAGAATAATTAATCAAAAAACAGGGAAGGCTGAAGGAGATTATATCGCCAGATTTATTGAGGCACTCCCAGCTGAAGGGGAAAATTTACTGCTATTTGATCCAATTCATACCTGGAAGAAAAAAACTGTTGAAAAATATAAGGCAGTTGAGCTTCAGGAACAGGTGATGGATGAGGGAAAAAGAGTTAAAGAAAGTCCTCAGATTGAGGAAATAAGAGAATATAAAATAAAGGCATTAAGTAATTTTTGGGATGAGCATAAGCGCCTTATAAATCCACAGGAATATTATGTTGATTTATCTCAAGAACTTTGGGAGCTTAAAGATAAAATGATAAAAGAAAGAAGGAAAAATTAATGGACATATTAAAAATGATTTCAGAACAACTTAATAATGAGGAAAATTTAAGAAAAATTGCAGAAAAAGCCGGAGCACAACCAAATCAGGTTAAACAGGCAGCACAACTTGGATTACCAGCAATTCTTCAGGCTCTTGGAAAAAATGCGGCAAACCCACAAGGAGCAGCTTCTTTATCAAAGGCACTTGAAGATCATCAAAATGACAATGTTCTTGATGTAAGCAGCTTCTTAAATAAAGTTGATACAAAAGATGGCGCAAAAATATTGCAGCATATTTTCTCGGAAAAATCCCCAGCAGTAGGCAGTAAACTTGCAAATCAATCGGGCATGGATACAGACCAGGCAATGGGCGTATTATCTCAACTGGCACCATTGGTTTTAGGAGCATTAGGACAGCAAAAGAAACAGGAAAATGTAGGTGCAACAGACCTTTCATCAATGTTAATGGGACTGGCAAAAAATCAAGCTGGTGGAAGCAATATGATGTCACAAATTACAAATCTCCTGGATGCAGATAATGACGGAAGCATTGTTGATGATGTAACTGGATTATTAGGAAAGTTTATGAAGAGGTAGGAGAGAACATGAAAAAAATTATCATTGATAATTTAAGTATAAATTTTGAAAAGTATATGAATAAAGTTATAAATGATAATGAAGTAATGGTAGTTACAAGAAAAGATAATAAGAATGTGGTTATGTTGTCAGAAGAGACATACAATAATCTTATGGAAAATATTTATGTAACAGGCAACAAAGAGAATTATGATTGGCTTATGGAATCCAAGAAACAGTTAGAAAAATTATTTCAATAATAAAACTAAGTCCCACAGTCGCCGGAAAGCCTGTGGGACCTTTTTTTATGTTCGTTTCTCTATTTCTTTTGTAAGAATCGCAAATAGGAGAGTGATGGATCCATAGGTTAAAACAATATCTGAAAATTTTCCTGGATCTAAAGTTTCTTCTTCAAGACCAGCATTGAGGCCTCGGCGTAAACCCTTTCCTTCTTTTATATTGTCCTCAAAGGGAGTGGCAATCCAATGGGAGAAATCTGAGTTAATTGTATTGTAAACTCCTGTGACAAGAAGAAATGCTATTAAGGCAGCTCCTAATATTTTTCCAATTTTTGCAGGAAGTTTAACCTTTTTGGTTACAAAGCCTTTTAAATAGTTCCAGTGTAAGCCAATATGAATTCCGATTAATATTATTGCCAGGGCAGAAGCAAAATAGTGAATGCTCTTCCAGAGGACAATATCTCCTGTAATATTAATTAGAACAGTTTTGGAAATCATAATACCACTGATTGCTATCAGGATAAATGAAACAAGTAAAAGGAAATTGATTATCCAGCAAATTTTACTTCTAGTTGGAAGCTTTTTATCTGTAAGTCTTAGAGAAATATTTTTAATCCAAGCCCAGTTTACGATATTGTGAATAAGAAAAAGACCGATTAAAAAAAGCCCTCCAATCTCATGATACTCCATAGATACAGTTTTTTTGTTATACATAGAGAAAAGCATAACCATCATAATTATATCTAATATTAATTTAAACCTGTTTTTTTTCATCCTTATCATCTCCAAAAGATACTTCTATTGATTTGATTATATTCCTTAAATGTGACAAAATGGTGAAGAAAAAAAGAAAAAGGATTCAAGAATATAATTTTCTTGAATCCTTTGTTATTATTGTGCAAATTTGTTTTTATAAATGGAAATGTCCTGCTGCTTCTGGCTGGTATACAATTTCTTTAATGTAAATTTCTGTTTTTTCTCCAGTGGGAAGTTCCCATTCAACAGTATCTCCCTCTTTGTAACCAATTAGTGCAGTTCCAATAGGTGAGAAGATTGAAAGCTTGTTTTCTTCCCAGTCAGAGTCTTGGGGGAATACTAAGGAAATTTCCATTTCTTCTCCGTCGAGATCAATCAAAGCTTTTGAATTCATGGTGATTACGTTTTGAGGAAGTTCTTCTGGTGGCACAACAATTGCCTTATCTAGTTCTTTTTCCAGTTTTTTGAATAATTTTTCTTCCTTCGCTGATGTAAAAATCTCTTCATCAATAATTCTTTTAAGTCTTTCTTTGTCAAATTCTGTAATATAGATTGCATCTGACACGACGGTACCCTCCTTAATGGAAAGCAAATAATCTTCCATTGTAATTGAAAAGCTGTAGATATCGTTTTTCAAACCTTCTGATTTAAATCCAGCATTAATGAAAGCTTTAACTGATCGCAGATTTCTTTTGTCAATTTTTGCAATAAGCCTTTCCGAACGCATTTCAAAAAAAGCCACTTTCATACTTTCCCTGATAGTGCAGGGTCCCAGTTTTTGCCCCCAGTTGTTTCGGTCACCAATGGCAATTACAATCTCTGATTCGTTTCCTTTTGTTGCCAGGCGGACAAAGCCTACAGGTTCATTCTTTTTGTTATAAGCCATAAAAAAACGGCCGTTTTGGTTAAAAAAGTGAGTCAATACTGGAAGCTGTACCCGGTTAACAACATTTTTTATATCCTCAGAGACATCTTGAGTATCAGTCAGATATTTTGTTACTTCTTCGTCTTGCATCCACTTTATTAATGTTAGTGCATTTTCCCTGGTTATTTCAGGGCATAAAAAAATAAAAGGCACCTTCATTCATACCACACATCCTTCTTGTCGTATTAAATAAAAGCCTTTCATAGAAAGTTAAAACTATGACGGTTCTTTATTAAGCTCCATTATATTAATCTTTATTTAGAAAGTCAAATTTAGTGGTAATAGTGTGCTATAATCAAAAAGTCGCAAGAGATTAAAAATTTAGAATGAGGTATGTTTATGGATAAAGAATTAAAAGCTGGAGATATTGTTCTTCTGAAAGTTGTTGATGTAAAAGAATTTGGTGCATTTCTTGATGCAGGTCTGGAAGAGGATATTCTTTTGCCGAAAAAAGAAATGACAGGTCAAGTTAAAAAGGGTGAAATGTGTTTAGTTGCTCTTAAAGAAAATCTTAGAACAAAAAATTTATTTGGTACTATGCATTTGTATGACTTTTTAGAAACAGAATCTCCGTACAAAAAAAATGACATGGCAAAGGGAACTGTATATAAGATAAACAAAAATATGGGTATATTTGTTGCTGTTGATGATAAGTTTCATGGTCTGATTCTGAACAAGGAATTATATGGTAATTTTGAAATCGGTGACAATGTTGAAGTGAGAATTAAAAATGTAAGGGAAGATGGGAAGCTTGAACTAAGTACCCGTAAGCCAGCTTATAGTGAAATAGAGGAAGATGCTAAAAAGATTATGGACTATTTAAAGGAAAATGATGGAAAGGCATCTTTGAATGATAACAGTTCTCCAGAGGAAATTAAGGATATTTTTAGTATAAGTAAGAAAGCATTTAAACGTGCTGTTGGCCGTCTGTTAAAAGAAGGTGCCATTGAAATTACAGATAATGGAATAAAATTAAACTGGGTTGAATAAATAAAAAAATAGGAATATAATAAATCCCGTTGATGAGATGCGGGAATGGCGGAATTGGCAGACGCGCTAGATTCAGGTTCTAGAGAGCTTTATGCTTGTGCAGGTTCAAGTCCTGTTTCCCGCACCATTAAGTTTTAAAAAAATAATATAATAATCAAAGGCCTCATGATTTCTCATGAGACCTTTTTTCTTTACCTTTTTCTTATTTAACTTCTTCTACATTTACATATCTGGTATCAAAAGCAATATAGCCAGTAATTTCTTTTGCTGCTTCTTTGGGTTCTGGATAATACCAGGCGGCGTTTTCACTCAATTTATCTCCCTGAATGTGATAGTAGTAAGCCAGGCCTTTCCAGGGGCAGGTGGTATGATGATCGCTTTCTTTTAAAAAGGATTTTTCAACTGCAGCTTCAGGGAAATAGTGGTTACCCTCCAGAAAAATTGTCTTATCTGAATTGGCAATCTCTTTCCCTTCGTAGGTAGCTCTGATCATTATTAATCACTCCATTTCTATATTCTTTTTCTTGGTACATAGTGGGTATGAAGAAGGCTATGGGCCTTTTCTCCTCCAGGCTCACCAAGATACTCTTCATATAACTTCTTAATATAGGGGTTCTCGTGAGATTTACGAATCTTCTTATTTTGGTCTGACTGATAAATAGCCATCTGTCTTTTTTTGATAATTTCCATATCTCTATGATGGTAAGGCTGACCACCGCCACCAATACATCCTCCTGGACATGCCATGATTTCAATAGCATCGAAGTGGGAAATCCCTTTTTGGATATCTTCAAGAAGTTTTCTGGCATTTCCAAGACCGTGGGCGATACCTATTCTTAAATTTCTCTCGCCGATTTTAACTGTTGCAGAACGAATTCCTTCCATTCCTCTAAGCTGCTTAAAGTTTACTTCCTCTAGAGTCTTCTTGGTCATCCATTCATAAGCTGTACGAATTGCAGCTTCTATAACTCCTCCGGTTGTTCCGAAGATAACTGCCGCTCCAGTACTTTCTCCCAGAATAGAATCAAAATTACTGTCTTGAAGTCTTGTGAAACTTACCCCAGCTTCAATAAGCATATGTCCCAGCTCTCTGGTGGTTATTACTATATCTACATTATCATTATCATCCTTGGTAAGTTCTGAACGTTTGGCCTCTGCTTTTTTAGCCAGGCAAGGCATAACTGAAACCATAACAATATCTTTAGGGTCGATGCCCATTTTTTCAGCGTAGTAACTTTTTGTAATAGCTCCCAGCATAATCATTGGAGATTTACAGGTTGACGGAATGTCCAGCAGATCTGGAAACTGATGTTCAAAGAATTTAACCCAGGCAGGGCAACAGCTTGTGAGCATTGGCAGTGTGCCACCATTTTCAATCCTGTTAATAAGCTCTGTAGCTTCTTCCATAATTGTTAAATCTGCTCCAAAATTTGTATCAAAAACCGCATCGAAGTGAAGGGCCTTCAGGGCACTTACAAGTTTTCCTGTGCTTATTGTGCCAGGCTCCATTCCGAATATTTCACCAATGGCAACCCGTACTGCAGGAGCTGCCTGAACAACAACGTGTTTTTTAGGATTATTCAATGCCTGCCATACTTTAGTAGTATTATCAATTTCAGTAAGAGCAGCCGTTGGGCATACAGCAACACACTGTCCGCAAAAAGTACAGGAAGTATCTGCCATGTCCAGATGAAAAGCGGGACCAACAATAACGTTGAAGCCTCTGTCTACTGCAGATAAAATTCCGCAGGTTTGCAGTTCGTTACAAACAGTTTCACAACGGCGACACATTATACATTTATTAGGATCTTTTATTAATGCAAAGGAGGAGCTGTCCTTTTCATAGTGCATTTTCTCTCCAGTATAGTGAATTTCTCTGACATTTAGATCCTGAGCCAGTTTTTGTAAATCACAATCCAGGTTTTTGGTACAAACCAGGCATTCGGAGGGATGGTTGGAAAGTAAAAGCTCTACAGCCATTCTTCTGGCAGAAATTGCTCTGATAGTATCGGTACGAATTACCATACCATCGGTACAAACCTCTGCACAGGAGGGCACCAGGCTTCGCCTTCCTTCAACCTCTACTACACAAACTCTGCAGGATGCATTTTGATTTTTTATGCCAAACTCCTTCAAGTCAAGATGACAAAGAGTTGGAATTTTTAGATTAACCTGGCGGGAGGCTTCCAAAATTGTTGTTCCCTCAGGGACTTGTATGTGCATATCATTTATTACAATACTTAACATTTTCATGGGGAAACCTCCTTATGGTTTGATAATTGCATTAAAACGGCAGGCATCATAGCAGGCACCACAGCCAATACAAAGTTCAGGATCAATAACATGTTTTTCCTTAGGCTTTCCTGAAATTGCGTCAACAGGGCAAACCCTGGCACAGGCAGTACAGCCGATACATTTTTCTTCGATTATTGAATATTTTAATAGTGCCTTACATCTTCCCGCAGGGCAGGTTTTATCAACAATATGAGCGAGATACTCGTCGTAAAAATATTCTAAAGTGCTTAACACCGGATTAGGTGCAGATTGTCCCAGCCCGCAAAGGGAGCTGTCTTTAATCATTCGCCCAAGAGCCCGAAGTCTTTCAATATCCTCCATTGTGCCTTCACCTTCAGAGATTCTAACAAGGATTTCGTGCATTCGTTTTGTTCCCAGACGACAGGGTGTGCATTTGCCGCAGGACTCATCTTGAGTAAATTCAAGATAAAACTTGGCAATGTCAATCATACAATCATCTTCTTCCAGGACAATCATTCCCCCAGAGCCCATCATTGACCCAATGGCGAGAAGGCTTTCGTAGTCGATGGGGGTATCCAGATCCCGGGCAGTGATAACACCTCCGGAAGGTCCTCCCGTTTGCACCGCCTTGAATTCCTTATCGTTAGTAATGCCGCCGCCAATTTCGTAAATAATTTCACGGAGAGTTGTACCCATGGGAACTTCAATCAGGCCGATGTTATTAATTTTTCCTGCAAGGGAGAAAACCTTCGTTCCCTTGGATTTTTCTGTACCCATTGAGCAAAACCACTGAGGTCCGTTAAGAATTATTGGTGGTATATTGGCAAAGGTTTCTACGTTGTTAACGGAAGTAGGTTTTTTCTTGTAACCTTCAATGGATGGGAAGGGTGGTTTTTTAGTTGGTTCTCCCCGTTTTCCTTCCACAGAGTGGATAAGGGCAGTTTCCTCTCCGCAAACGAAGGCTCCCGCACCAAGCTTTATTTTAATGTCAAAGTTGAAACCACTGTCAAAAATATCTTTTCCTAAAAAGCCCATGTCGTAGGCTTCTTTGATAGCAATTTCCAGACGCTGGATTGCCAGTGGATACTCAGCCCGGATATAAATAATTCCCTGAGACGCTCCGATAGCATAGCCGGCAATGGCCATAGCTTCTAGAACAGTGTGAGGATCTCCTTCGAGAATGGAGCGATCCATAAAAGCTCCCGGATCTCCCTCATCTGCGTTACAGAAAATATATTTTTCATCAGAAACCGGCTTTCTTGTTGCCTCCCACTTTAAACCAGTGGGGAATCCACCGCCTCCACGACCTCGAAGTCCGCTGGCTTTCATAATTTCAATAACATCTTCAGGAATCATTGTCGTAAGAACTCTTCCCAGAGCTTCATACCCTCTGTAGGCAATGTACTCAAGAATGTTTTCCG
This sequence comes from Clostridia bacterium, assembly GCA_009930175.1. Classification (GTDB taxonomy): domain Bacteria; phylum Bacillota; class Peptococcia; order Peptococcales; family SKKY01; genus SKKY01. Next base: position 2,832 of record RZYW01000048.1, on the reverse strand, counting down.
GGTCAATATTTCCGCAATTTCGCAGGGCAACCCGGTGCTGCTTTTTATAGAAGCTGATATCATGCTGCTTAGGCAGATGCTCATGAGTTTTTGGATCTTCATAAAGGAGGCGCTGAACAATTTTATTATTGACGATGTGCTCTTCGATGAGTTCTTCGATATCTTCCATTTTTACGTGGACATAAAAAACATCTTCAGGGTGAATTTTTACAATAGGACCCTGGCTGCAAAAACCAAAGCAACCTGTTTGAGAAACCAGAACTTCTTTATCCAGGCCTCTTTTTTTGATTCCTTCACGGCAGGCTTCAATCATTTTTAAACTTTCAGCAGAAACACAGCCCGTGCCGCCACAGAAAAGAATGTGACGCTTAAACTCATCCGTGGATTCGGGAACATCTTCCTCGCGAAGCTTAATTTTTATAAATTCTTTGCTCTTTAATTCCCAGAGTTCTTCAAGATTTTGAATTTTATTTTTCATATATTAAGCTTCCTCCTTTTCCCGGTTTTTGTAGCTTTCAATGATGCCAGGAACATCTTCAGCATGAATGTGGCCGAAGACTTTATCGTTGACCATAACTACAGGAGCCAGGCCGCAGGCCCCAATACAGCGGACGTCAGTTAGGGTGAAAAGATTATCGGGGGTGGTTTCCCCGGTTTTGATGCCCAGAATCCGGTGAAACTCATTCATAACTTTGTCTGCCCCTTTTACGAAGCAGGCAGTACCCATGCAAACATTTATAGTGTATTTTCCACGCTTTTCTTCATTAAAGTAGGAGTAGAAAGTTACGACTCCATAAATGTGAGCCGCAGGAAGATCAAGCTTTCGGGCTATGTAAAGCTGTAACTCGCTGGGGAGGTAGCCAAAAAGATCCTGAGCCTTATGAAGAACCGCAATAACCTCATCTTTTTTATTCGGGAACGAATCAATAAAAGTATCAAGAACAGGGAGAAGCTCCTCCGCATTTTCCAATTTATAAACATCTTCCATAAAATAAACATCCTTCCCATATAATAATTACATTCCTTAAAGTTTACCCCAAAAGGTGCTAAAATAAAAAGAAAATAACCCGCTGATTAGGGGACGCTTCTATTTTCAGCGCGTTATCCACAGGGTAAAAAAGAGAAGAGGCCAGGAATATGAAAAAATATATGTACATAATGGTGGGAGGAGCTGCCGGCGCGGTACTTAGGTTTTACATCGGAACGCAAAACTTTCAACTTTTTACAGAGAATTTTCCAGCAGGAACCTTTATCGCAAATATCTCCGGAGCATTTATGCTGGCTTTTTTCCTCAGATGGGCATTTGACTCAAAATACTTCAGTGAGAATCTTCACGCAGGAATCGCCCCAGGATTTTTAGGGGCCTTCACGACATTTTCAACTCTTTGCAAAGAATCCTCCTTGCTAATTTTAGATGGGAATTATTTGATGATGACCTTTTACCTTGTGGCATCTGTGACTATTGGGCTGACATCTGCATTGCTGGGATTTAATTTTTTCGGATGGATGAGAAGGAATTTCTATGGAAAAGTTGAGGCAGAGAAGTGATGGAAATATTTTTAGTTGCAATTGGGGGAAGTTTAGGGAGCCTGACCAGATTTCGAATTGGTAAACTCTTGCTGGATAGAAGCCTTGGCGGCCGCGGAACCGGGTTAGGGAATGGGATCCCCTTGGGAACTTTTTTTGTAAATATTACGGGAGCAATTTTGTTAGGATTTCTTTCAGGATTTTATAATTATTATGTAGATTCTGGAGTGCTTTATTACAGAATTTTTGGAGATGGATTTCTAGGGGCTTACACAACTTTTTCAACTTTTATGTATGAGGGATTCAACTATTTTCAAGAAAGCAAAGCTTTAAATGCAATTGTTTATATATTAGTAAGTTTAGCCCTGGGAGTTGCAGGATTTACCGCGGGATATTTTCTTGCAAGAGTAGCCTGTGGATAACCCGCACAAAATAGAAGCGTCCCCTAATCAGCGGGGGATGCGCCACAGGGTGGCGCCGGTCATGGCGCTTAGCATTATTATACCGGTGCTTTGGGTCAGATTTTCCAGGGTAAGTAGCAGCATAACTGCAATACTGTAAAAGACCAATGCTTTTTGCACGTGCTGACTTACCATAGCGTTCCCCAGATCATCAACAATCTTCTCATCTTTTCCCAGGGAGTAGTAGAGAAAAATGGTTGCTGCAATTATCAATGTCCTTATACCATAAATTGCAACTGGGCTTAGACTGGAAAACATTTGGAAAAATGCAACATCAGGATACATTTTGATAAGCCCAAAAGCTACAATAACTGAAGCACCAGCCAACAAAAGATAAACTTTATTTTTAGCATATCTGAACCAGGAAATAAAAAACATTAAAGCCAGGATCAAAAAATAAACTCCCTTTTCCCGGCTGAAACTCAAATATCCTCCTAATAAAACCAATGCCAAAATATCAATTAAAGTTGGTTCGTAACCACAAATTCCACTAATAAAGCGCAAGCCCAAAAGAAGGAAAAACAAAGGCGCCAAATTTATTCCATCATAGAAATAGAAAAAAATAAGCCCCGTTGCAATAAATGCAGATAAGAATGCAGAATACTCTTTTTCCGGATCAATTTCTCTGGTTATCCCCCATGCAAAGAAAAACCCCGCAGCAGAAAACAATCCCTGAATTATATCCCTTGTCAGCACATAAATTGCAAAGGCGGAAAACAAACTAATCCCAAGAAGTAATCGATTGGTAAAATAATTAATATCAATTTTTCGCCCCAAGGTAAATCTTAGATTGTTCATTTAGCTCACTCATTCCAGCCAATAATTTTTATCAGTGCCGTATTGT
>RZYW01000009.1 GCA_009930175.1 Clostridia bacterium | reverse complement strand
GGCTCAATTTCAATGCCAGAAGGAGTAGAGATGATCATGCCAGGAGATAACATCAAAATGGACATCGAATTAATCACTCCAATCGCAATCGAGCCAGGACTAAGATTCGCTATCCGTGAGGGTGGAAGAACAGTTGGAGCCGGCGTTGTTTCAGGAATTAACGAATAATTAATTTTATAAATAAAAAGCAAATCAGGACAAGTTAAAAAACTTGTCCTGATTTTTAAATTTTTCATAAAAAAATATAGACAAATACTAAAAAATATATATAATAATAGGGTATGCACAAAGTGCGATGAGGCGGAAGGTTGTTGTCCGGATGATACGCCAGACACCGTGGACAAGTTATTTCCGTTGAGAATGTCCGAAAATCGGGCGGTAAGGAGGAATGAAAATGGCGAAACAAAAAATCAGAATCAGATTAAAGGCATTTGATCACAAAATTATTGATCAATCAGCACAAAAAATTGTTGAAACTGCAAAGAAAACAGGTGCTAATGTATCGGGTCCGATACCTCTTCCAACAGAGAAGAATGTTTTCACAATTTTGAGATCACCTCATGTCAATAAGGACTCAAGAGAACAATTCGAAATGAGAACTCATAAAAGATTAATTGACATTCTTGATCCTACACCAAAGACTGTTGATTCATTAATGAGATTAGACTTGCCTTCTGGTGTAGATATCGAGATTAAACTCTAATATTGGGAGGTGGATAGGATGAGAGAAATGATTTTAGGAAAAAAAATAGGTATGACGCAGATATTTGATGCGGAGGGAAAATTAATCCCAGTAACAGTTGTTGAAGCGGGACCGTGTATAGTGGTTCAGCAAAAAGACACAGAAAATGATGGTTACCAAGCTGTAAAAGTTGGTTATGGTGGAATTAAAGAAAAAAATGCAAACAAACCACACAAAGGCCAATTTGCAAAAGCTGGAATAACTCCATTGAGATATTTAAGAGAAGTTAAGGTAGATGATCTTTCTAAGTACCCTTTGGGCCATGAAATAAAGGCGGATGTATTCCAGCCTGGAGATATGGTTGATGTGACTGGTGTGAGTAAAGGTAAAGGAACTCAGGGTGTTATTAAAAGACATAATTTCTCAAGAGGACCAATGGCTCACGGATCAAGACATCACAGAAAACCAGGTTCAATTGGAGCTTTGGGACCTAACAGAGTATTTAAAGGTAAAAAATTACCAGGACATATGGGTAGAGACAAAATAACTGTTCAAGGCTTAGAAATTGTAAAAGTAGATGCAGAAAAAAATCTTTTATTAATTAAAGGTTCAGTTCCTGGAGCAAGAAAAACATTAATAACTATAAAAAAATCAGTGAAGTCATAAGAAAAGAAACCAGCAGGAAGGAGGAAATGAAATGCCAAGTGTAAAATTATTTAATATAGAAGGAAAAGAAGTTGGTCAAGTTCAGTTAAGTGAAGAAATATTTGGAATTGAACCAAATGAAGGTGTGGTTCACGAGGCTGTTGTGATGCAACTTGCTAGCATGAGAAGAGGAACATCCTCAACAAAGCACAGAGGAGAAGTAAGAGGGGGCGGACGCAAGCCTTGGAGACAAAAGGGTACAGGTAGAGCTAGAGCAGGTACAATTAGATCTCCATTATGGCGTGGGGGTTCAATAGTTTTTGGACCAAAGCCAAGAAGTTATTCTTACAGTATTCCAAAGAAAAAGAGAAGACTTGCTCTTAAATCAGTTTTAAGTGAAAAAGTAATAACAGAAAAAATTATTGTTTTAGAATCACTTTCAATGACACAGCCAAAAACAAAAGAAATGATTAAGATTCTTACTGCTCTTAATAACGAAGGAAAAGCTTTAGTAGTTACTGCGGAAGAAGATTTCAACATTGGTAAATCAGTAAACAATATTCCGGGGATCACATATACTACATCCGAAGGATTAAATGTTTATGATATCATAAGTCACGAAAAACTTATCATCACACAGGAAGCAGTTGCTAAAACAGAGGAGGTGCTTTCCAGATGAAGAATTCATACGATATAATAATCAAACCTGTAATTACAGAAAAAACTGTGTCTATGATGGAAGAGGGAAAATACACTTTCAGAGTATTGAAGAGTGCAAATAAATTTGAAATCAAAAACGCAATTCAGGATATTTTTAAAGTAAATGTAGTTAATGTTTCTACAATGAATGTTAAAGGCAAGACGAAAAGAATGGGTCGTTCTGAAGGGAAGACTGCTAGCTGGAAAAAAGCGATAGTTACTTTAAAAGAAGGTCAGCAAATTGAAGTTTTTGAAGGACTGTAAAAAAACTGAAATTTTGATTAGGAGGTAAGGTTAATGTCTATAAAGAGTTTTAAACCTACATCTCCTGCTAGAAGACATATGACAGTATTGTCATTTAAGGAAATTACTACTGATACTCCAGAAAAATCATTAGTTGTTCCTTTAAAGAAACATGCAGGAAGAAATGCTAGGGGTAAAATCACTGTGCGTCACCAAGGTGGTGGACATAAGAGAAAGTACAGAATTATTGATTTTAAAAGAAATAAAGATGTAATTCCTGGAAAAGTAAGCACTATTGAATATGATCCAAACAGATCATCAAACATTGCTTTGATTACTTATTTAGATGGAGAAAAGAGATATATTATAGCTCCAAATGGTTTAAATGTTGGGGATGTGATTTATTCTGGTTCTGAATCAGATATAAAAGTAGGTAATGCTCTTCCAATAAAAAACATTCCAGTTGGTACAATCATTCATAATGTTGAGTTGAAGCCTGGCAAAGGTGGACAATTAGCTAGATCAGCTGGTGGAAGCATTCAATTAATGGCAAAAGAAGGAAGTTACGCCCAAATTAGAATGCCGTCCGGAGAAGTAAGGATGGTTCATATAAACTGTCGTGCAACCATAGGACAAGTTGGAAACTTATCACACGAAAACGTTACGATTGGTAAAGCAGGAAGAAGTCGTTGGTTAGGTAAGAGACCAACTGTTCGTGGATCTGTTATGAACCCATGTGATCACCCACATGGTGGTGGTGAAGGACGTGCACCTGTTGGACGTAAAGCTCCTGTTACACCGTGGGGTAAGGTTGCAATTGGTAAGAAAACACGTAAAAAGAAAAATCAAAGCAATCAATTTATAGTTAAGAAAAGAAAATAGTCTGAGAAAGGAGGCAATCGCTTAATGGGCAGATCAGTAAAAAAAGGACCTTATGTTGAAGAACGTCTGTATAAAAGAATTCTTCAGATGAACGAAAGCAATGAAAAGAAGCTGATTAAGACATGGTCAAGAAGCTCAACAATCTTTCCAGAGTTTATAGGACACACAATTGCCGTTCATGATGGTAGAAAGCATGTTCCTGTTTATGTAACAGAGGATATGGTAGGGCATAAATTAGGAGAGTTTTCTCCAACTAGAACATATAAAGGTCACACAGATTCAGAAAAGTCTTCAGGTTTGAGATAAGGAGTCCGGAAGAGAGAGGGGGTTCTTAGTATAATGGAAACAAAAGCAGTCGCTAAGTATATCAGAATTTCACCAATGAAAGTTCAGCAAGTAATGAACATTATCAGAGGCAAAGATGTGCAAGAGGCATTCGCTACTTTAAAATTTACTCCTAAAAAAGCTTCTTTTTTAGTTGAGAAAGTTCTTAAGTCCGCGGTTGCTAATGCTGAAAATAATTTAGAATTAGATACTGACAATCTTTATGTCAAAGCTTGTCATGTTGATCAGGGTCCGACTTTAAAGAGACAAAAGCCAAGAGCAATGGGGAAAGCGGATTTAATTCGTAAAAGAACAAGCCATATAACTGTGGTTGTAGCTGAGAAGAAGGAGGGATAATTAAGTGGGTCAAAAAGTTAGTCCTAAAGGTCTCAGAATCGGTATCATCAGAAATTGGGATGCAAGATGGTATGCAGATAAATTATATGTTGAGTTACTGCAAGAGGACTTGAAAATTAGAGAATATATTAAGAAAAAACTTTTTGCTGCAGGCATTTCAAATATTATTATTGAAAGAGCAGCAAATACTAGAGTTAAAATTACTATTTTCACTGCTAAGCCAGGAATAATAATTGGAAGAAATGGTGCTGAAATAGAAGCTCTAAAAGAACAGTTGAAGAAAATGACAAATAAAGAAGTAAATATTAATATACAGGAAGTAAAGAAACCGGAAAAAGACTCACAGCTTGTTGCTGAATCAGTTGCAGCTCAACTTGAGAAGAGAGTTGCATTTAGAAGAGCTATTAAACAAGCGATTAGCAGAGCTTTAAAAAGTGGTGCTAAGGGTATCAAAATTGCTGTGTCTGGTAGACTGGGCGGAGCAGAAATCGCAAGAACAGAGTGGATGAGCGAAGGGAAAGTTCCTCTTCATACTCTTAGAGCAGATATAGATTATGCATTTGCGGAGGCAGATACTACTTACGGTAAACTTGGAGTAAAAGTTTGGATTTACAATGGTGAAATTCTACCAGAGGCAAAAAACACTCCACAACCTGTTAAAGAGGAGGAATAAACCATGTTAATGCCTAAAAGAGTAAAATGGCGCAGACAACACAGACCAAAAATGACTGGAAATGCTAATAAAGGCAATAAGGTATCATATGGAGAATATGGACTTCAATCCCTAGATGCATCATGGATTACTAGCAGACAAATTGAAGCAGCCCGTATTGCTATGACGCGTTATATAAAACGTGGTGGTAAAGTTTGGATTAAAATATTCCCTCACAAACCTATTACTGCAAAGCCAGCTGAAACCAGAATGGGTTCTGGTAAAGGTTCACCAGAGTTTTGGGTAGCAGTAGTAAAACCAGGGCGCATCCTGTTTGAAATGACTGGGGTTTCTGAAGAAATTGCCAGAGAAGCTTTCAGACTAGCAATGCATAAGCTTCCTGTAAGATGCAAGTTTGTGAAGAAGGAAGAAATTGGTGGTGAAGAATAGTGAAAGCAAAAGAATTTAGAGATTTTACAACACAAGAACTTGAGACAAAGATAATTAGTCTAAAGGAAGAATTGTTTAATCTACGCTTTCAGATGGCTACAGGCCAGTTGGATAATCCAATGAGAATTAAGACGGTTAAAAAAGATATCGCAAAATCTAAAACTGTTCTTAGAGAGCGTGAATTAAATATTGAGAGACCCAAAGTTAAGTGAAGGGGGTAAAAGAGTTGGATAGAGTTGCTCGTAAAGTTCGTATCGGAAAAGTAGTTAGTGATAAGATGGATAAAACAATCACTGTTGCTGTCGAAAGTCAAGAAAGACATCCGATTTATAAAAAATATAAAACTGTTACTAAAAAATATAAAGCCCATGATGAGCAAAATGAATGCAAGATTGGCGACAAGGTTAAAATTATGGAGACCCGCCCTCTTAGCAAAGACAAAAGATGGAGATTGATTGAAATAGTAGAGAAAGCGCCTATCATCTAAAATAGGTAACCTGCTTTCGAAGGGAGGTTTTCGAAAGATGATTCAACAAGAAACAAGACTTAAAGTTGGCGATAATACAGGAGCGAAAGAACTTCTATGTATTAGAGTATTAGGCGGCACAAGACGCAGATATGCAGGTGTTGGTGATATCATCATTTGTGCAGTAAAAGATGCTGCTCCTGGTGGCATGGTAAAAAAAGGTGATGTTGTAAAGGCTGTAGTTGTAAGAAGTGTTCGTCCTGTTAAAAGAAAAGACGGTTCTTATATTAAGTTCAATGAGAACGCTGCAGTAATAATTAAAGATGATCGCAGTCCAAGAGGTACACGTATTTTTGGTCCAGTTGCCAGAGAATTACGTGACAAAGATTTTATGAAAATTATATCTTTGGCTCCTGAAGTGCTGTAACAACAAGCCCTGGAGGTGAAATAAATGGCAAAACTTCATGTTAAAAAAGGAGATTCAGTAGTAATTACTGCTGGAAAAGATAAAGGTAAAAAAGGTAACGTACTTCAAGCAATGCCTAAAGAAGGCAAAGTAATAGTTGAGGGTGTTAATGTAATCAAGAGACATTCAAAGCCAAACAAAGCTAATCCACAAGGTGGTATTATTGAAAGAGAAGCAGCTGTTCACGCTTCAAACGCAATGCCTTACTGTTCAAAGTGTGGTAAAGGTGTAAGAATAGCAAAAAAAATTCTTTCAGATGGCACCAAAGTTAGATCTTGTGCTAAATGTGGCGAAGTGTTCGATAAATAAGAAATGCGGAAAGGAGGCTTATGGAGTTGGCCAGATTAAAGGAAAAGTATCAGAATGAAATGATTCCCTTAATGCAAGAAAAATTTGCATATAAAAGTGTTATGGAAATTCCTAAATTTGAAAAAGTAGTTATTAATATTGGTCTTGGTGAAGCGGTAGCTAATACAAAAGTTTTGGATGCGGCGGTCGAAGATCTAAAATTAATTTCTGGTCAGAAGCCGATTGTTACGCGGGCTAAAAAATCAATTGCTACTTTCAAGCTTAGAGAAGGAATGCCTATTGGTGCTAAAGTAACTCTACGCGGAGAAAGAATGTATGATTTTATTGATAAGTTAGTAAATATTGTACTTCCTAGGGTTCGTGATTTTAGAGGTGTATCCCCTAAAGCTTTTGATGGAAGAGGAAATTACAGCTTGGGTTTAAAAGAACAATTGATTTTCCCGGAAATTGACTATGAAAAAGTTGATAAAGTTCGTGGGCTAGAAGTAGTTTTTGTAACAACAGCGAAAACAGATGAAGAAGGAAGAGAATTATTGAGATTAAGTGGAATGCCATTTAGTAAAAACTAGATCTCTTTAATTAGAAGGAGGTAAGAATTTAGTGGCTAAAGTTTCAATGAGAGTTCGCAGGGCTCCCAAGTTTAAAGTGCAAGAAGTAAATAGATGTAAAGTTTGTGGCAGACCGCATGCTTACATGCGTAAATTTGGAATATGCCGTATCTGCTTTAGAGAACTTGCTTATAAAGGGCAACTACCTGGAGTTAAAAAAGCCAGCTGGTAAACCTCAAGTGATGGAAGGAGGTAAATAAATAATATGGTTATGACTGATCCAATTGCTGATTTCTTAACGAGAATCAGAAATGCAAATATGATTAAACATGATACTGTAGAGGTTCCTGCTTCAAAAGTTAAGATTAACTTAGCAGAGATACTAAAAGCAGAGGGATTTATAAGAGACTATGAGGTTATCGAAGACAGCAAACAGGGAATCATCAGGATTTTCCTTAAGTATAGCGATAGCAATCAAAAAGTTATAAGTGGATTAAAAAGAATTAGCAAGCCTAGTTTAAGGGTTTACTGTAAAAAAGATGAAGTTCCTAAAGTATTAGGTGGTTTAGGAATTGCGGTTATTTCTACATCTCAGGGCATAGTAACTGATAAAGTTGCTCGTAAAAATGGTCTTGGCGGAGAAGTAATCTGTTACGTATGGTAATAATAATCGGGAGGTATTAATATGTCCAGAATTGGTAAACTTCCTGTCAATATTCCAAGTGGTGTTGAGATAAATGTAAAAGAAGGAAATCTTGTTGAGGTTAAGGGCCCGAAGGGAACACTTTCAAGAACACTTTCAAGTGAAATGGAATTATCTATTGAAGATGGAGCGCTAATTGTTAAGCGTCCAAGTGATGAGAAAAACCATAGAGCATTACATGGTCTTACGAGAACTCTAATTAATAATATGGTAGTAGGCGTTTCTGAAGGTTATCAGAAAACATTAAAAATGGTTGGTGTTGGATACAGAGCCTCAATGCAAGGTAATAAACTTGTAATAGCTGCTGGGTATTCACATCCTGTAGAAATGGAAGCTTATGAAAATACTGAAATAGAAGTTCCAACTCAAGACACTATTATTGTAAAAGGAATTGACAAGGAAAAAGTAGGAAGTTTAGCAGCTAATATTAGAGCTGTTAGAGAACCAGAACCATATAAAGGTAAAGGTATCAGATATACAACTGAAGTTGTAAAATTAAGACCAGGTAAAACATCTGGTAAGTAGTAAGGCATAGTGGAAAGGGGTGACTTTAATGATAAAGAAAACACCTAGGAAAAAAACTAGAGCGAATAAACATGCTAGAATCAGATATACACTAAAAGGAACTGCTGAAAGACCGCGTTTGTGTGTTTACAGAAGTTTAAATAACATTTATGGGCAAATCATTGACGATCAAAAGGGAGTTACTCTTGTTTCTGCTTCTTCTTTAAAAGAAGATTTTGGCGGAAATGCAGAAGGTGCTAAGAAAATTGGTGCTGAAATTGCAAAAAAAGCTCTTGAAAAAGGGATTACAAAAGTCGTTTTCGATCGTGGCGGATTAATGTATCATGGCAGAATTAAATCTTTTGCCGAAGGTGCAAGAGAAGCTGGATTAGAGTTTTAATTTTTTTGGTGAAGGAGGGAAAATCTTTTGGCTAGAGGTACAGATAGACAAAGAGGTTCAGATAAGCAACAGGAATTTCAAGAAAAAGTTATTTTTATTAACCGTGTTGCTAAAGTAGTTAAAGGTGGACGTCGTTTTAACTTTAGTGCTTTAGTAGCTGTTGGAAACCAAAATGGTAAAGTTGGCGTTGGAATGGGAAAAGCTTCAGAAGTTCCAGAAGCGATCAGGAAAGCCGTTGAGGATGCAAAAAGAAATGTAGTTGAAATTCCTATGACTAATACAACTATTCCTCACCAGGTTCTTGGTAAATTTGGTGCAGCAAGAGTTATGTTGAAACCGGCAGCACCAGGTACTGGAGTTATTGCTGGTGGAGCAGCTAGAGCTGTTGTGGAATTATGTGGCATAAAAGATATTCTTACAAAATCTTTAGGATCAAGCAACAGTCTTAATATTGTAAAAGCTACAATGCAAGGTCTTGAATCTTTAAAAAGAGTTGAAGATGTTGCGGCACTTCGTGGCAAGACTGTTGAAGAAATTCTTAAATAGGAGGCAAGACAATGGGAAAAATTAAGGTTACCTTAGTGAAAAGCACTATAGGAAGAGGACCAAAACAAATGGCAACTGCCCAAACTCTTGGCCTAACTAAGTTAAATAAGACAGTTATTAAAGAAGACAACGAAGCCATAAGAGGCATGGTTAAGACTATAGGTCATTTAGTTAAAGTAGAAGAAGTTTAGGCAAAGGATAGGAGGTGTTCTCTGTGAAGCTCCATGAAATTAAACCGGTTGAGGGTTCAAGGAAAGAAAGAACTCGTAAAGCCAGAGGTATTGGAAGTGGATTAGGTAAAACAGCAGGTAGAGGTCATAAAGGTCAAAAAGCTCGTTCAGGTGGAGGAAAAGGACCTTACTTTGAGGGTGGTCAGACACCATTACAAAGAAGACTTCCGAAGCGTGGTTTTTCAAATGCTAGATTTAAAACTGTTTATGTTGGTATAAACTTAGACATGATTACTGAAAAGTTTGAAGCAAATTCGGAGGTTACTCCTGAAACATTAAAGTCAGTAGGTATCGTTAATCAAATGAAAGACGGTATTAAGATTCTTTCAAGAGGTGAAATATCCAAACCACTAGTTTTCAAAGTTCATGCTGTTAGCGAGTCAGCTAAAGCTAAAATTGAACAAGCTGGCGGTAGTGTCGAGGTGATTAATTAATAATGGTTGATGCATTAAAAAGTGTATTTAAGGTTGAAGAACTCAGACGAAAAATTATATTCACATTGATGATGATACTTGTATTTAGAATAGGAGTTCATATTCCTGTACCAGGAATAAAACTCGAAGTTATACAAGAATTAATTGGTCAGGGGCAGCTTTTAGGATTTTTTGATATTATTTCCGGTGGTGCTTTTGCAAACTTTTCGATTTTTGCCATGAGTATCACGCCATATATTAATGCTTCGATCATTATTCAATTATTAACAATAGTTGTTCCATCTTTAGAGAGATTAGCTAAAGAAGGAGTGGAAGGAAGAAAGAAAATTGTTGAATATACTAGATATTTAACAGTAATTCTTGGTTTTGTTCAGGGGATTGGAATTTCTTTTGGTTTAAGAACTGCCCTTGAAAATACATCCTTTCCTAGTATTCTATTAATAGCATTAACGTTAACAGCTGGAACTGCTTTTTTAATGTGGTTAGGAGAAATGATTACTGAAAAAGGTATTGGAAATGGTATTTCCTTAATAATATTTGCCGGTATTGTTTCAAGCTTGCCTGGTGGCGTGATGTCAATGGTAGAGTACTTTAAAACTGGAACAATAGGAATAATTACATTGCTGGCTTTTGTTATTGTTGCATGTGTTGTAATTGTTGCAATTATTGCTGTTAATGAAGGACAAAGAAGAATTCCAGTTCATTATGCTAAAAGAATTGTTGGTAGAAAAGTTTATGGAGGACAAAGCACTCATATTCCAATTAAGGTGAACTCTGCAGGTGTTATTCCAGTAATTTTTGCAATGTCTATTATGATGTTCCCAGGAACAATTGCATCATGGTTCCCAAATAATAGTTTTGCAAGAGCAATAGGGTCATTCTTTGATTTTACATCTATTCCTTATATGGTTTTCTATGCAATGCTAATTATGTTCTTCACATATTTTTATTCTGCTATTACATTTAATCCAGCAGATGTGTCTGAAAACATTAAGAAAAATGGTGGCTTCATCCCAGGTATCAGACCAGGGAGGCCAACGACTGAATATATAACAAAGATTATGAACAGAATAACTTTAGCAGGTGCAATTTTTCTTGCAGCGATTGCTGTTCTTCCAAGTATTCTAATTGCTTTAACAGCTATTCCTGTTTATTTTGGTGGAACTGCACTTTTAATTGTTGTGGGCGTTGCCCTTGATACAATGAAACAGTTAGAAGCGAGCTTGTTAATGAGACACTATGAAGGCTTTATGAAGTAAAATTTAGCATCAGGGGGAAGGTAGTATGAGGATTTTATTAATGGGACCTCCCGGAGCCGGAAAAGGTACACAGGCAGAAAAATTAACGGAGATTCTTAACATCCCACATATCTCTACGGGTGATATGTTTAGAAAAGCGATTAAAGATCAAACTGACCTTGGAAAGCAAGCGAAGAGTTTTATGGATAAAGGTGAGTTAGTTCCAGATGAAGTAACAGTTGGAATTGTTAAAGATAGAATTAAAGAAGAAGATTGTAAAAATGGTTTTCTGTTAGATGGTTTCCCAAGAACAGTAGTTCAGGCTAATGCTCTGGGAAAAATGCTCGAAGATTTAGGGATAAAATTAGATTCAGTGATCAATGTAGAAGTGCCATATAAAGATTTAATTGGTCGTTTAACAGGCAGAAGAATCTGTAGGTCCTGTGGGGCAACTTATCACATGATTTTCAATCCTCCAAAGGGTGAAGGTGTTTGCGATAAGTGTGGTGGAGAATTATATCAAAGGGATGATGATACAGAAGAGACAGCTAAAAATCGTCTTTTGGTATATGAAAAACAAACAGCACCCCTTTTAGAATACTATAATAACACTGGTCTTTTAGTGAACATAAATGGAAATCAGTTGATGGAAGAAGTTTTAGCAGAAATACTAAAAGTTCTGGGTAAGTAGAGTTTAAGTGGGTGAGACTTATCTAGATATACTCATAATTTATTCTGATTTTACTCCCTAATTAATTAAAAAGGTGATTTTATGCCAATGATGAGAGAAATACAAAAAGGTCAACTCGTAACTTCCAGAGCTGGTCGTGATAAGAACACAAATTATATTATTTATGATTGGGACACGTCTTTTGTTTACGTTATCGATGGAGAATATAAAAGAATTAGTAATCCCAAGAAAAAAAATATAAACCATTTATGGTATTCTGAAAAAACGGACCAGGAATTAAAGGAAAAACTTGAAAATGGTCTGAAAGTTACAAACAAAGATATTCGTGATGCATTGGAAAGATTGCTTACAAAGAGTTGAGGTAAAAAAGGAGGTTTTTGAGTATGTCTAAAGAAGTAATAGAAGTAGAAGGTACAGTTATTGAACCGCTACCAAATGCAATGTTTAATGTTGAACTTGAAAATGGACATAAAATACTTGCCCACGTTTCTGGAAAAATCAGAATGAATTTCATTAAAATTCTTCCTGGTGATAAAGTTACAGTGGAACTTTCACCATACGATTTAACCAGAGGACGCATTACTTACAGGTATAAATAGAAGGAGGGTTTCTTATGAAGGTAAGGGCTTCAGTTAAACCTATTTGTGAAAAATGTAAAATCATTCGCAGAAACGGTGTAATAAGAGTGATCTGTGAAAATCCCAAGCACAAGCAAAGACAAGGGTAGTAAAACCTAAGGGAGGTGCAATAAAAGAATGGCAAGAATTGTCGGCGTAGATTTGCCAAGAGATAAAAGAGTTGAAATTGCTTTAACTTATATTTTTGGAATTGGCAGAGCTCAATCTTTAAAGATTTTAGAACAAACAAATATTAATAAAGATACAAGAGTTAAAGATCTTACTGAGGAAGAAGTAGCTCAACTAAGAGAAATTATTCGTGGAATGCAAACTGAAGGTGACTTAAGAAGAGAAGTTTCATTGAATATTAAAAGACTTATTGAAATCGGTTGTTATAGAGGACTAAGACATCGCAGAGGTTTACCTGTTCGTGGTCAGAGAACAAAGACAAATGCTCGTACTCGCAAAGGTAAAGTAAGAGCAGTTGTTACAAAGAAAAAGAAATAAGGGGTGAGAATTTTTAATGGCAAGTCCAAAGAAACGCACACGCGTTAAAAGAAAAGAAAGAAAGAATATTAGTAAGGGTATTGTTCATATTCAGTCAACGTTTAATAACACTGTTGTGACAATTACTGATACAAATGGTAACACCATTGCTTGGGCAAGTTCTGGTGGCGTTGGATTTAAAGGTTCAAGAAAAAGTACCCCTTTTGCTGCTCAGATGGCTGGAGAACAGGCAGCTAAGGCTGCGATGGAACACGGCTTAAGAGAAGTTGAATGTATGGTAAAAGGACCTGGCTCAGGACGTGAAGCAGCAATTAGATCATTACAAGCTGCTGGATTGGAAGTAAATATGATTAAAGATGTTACTCCAATTCCACATAACGGATGTCGTCCACCAAAACGTAGAAGAGTATAGGAGGTGTTAAGTAAATAATGGCTAGATATACAGGACCTGTTTGCAGGTTATGCCGTAGAGAAGGCGTTAAGCTTTTTTTGAAAGGTGATAGATGTTACTCAGAAAAATGTGCGTTTGAAAAGAGAGCGTATGCTCCTGGTCAGCACGGTCAGAGAAGATCAAAGCAATCTGAATATGGTATTCAGTTAAGAGAAAAGCAAAAAGCTCGTAGAATTTATGGAATTGGCGAGGGTCAGTTTAGAAAATATTTTAAAGAAGCTGATAGAAGAAAAGGCGTTACTGGTGAGAATCTTATTGTCCAATTAGAACAAAGATTTGATAACATTGTTTTCAGAGCAGGTTTCGCTGATTCAAGATCACAAGCGAGACAGTTTGTGAGACACAACCATTTTAAAGTTAATGGAAAAAAAGCGAATATTCCTTCAATGCTTCTAAAGGTTGGAGATGTGATTCAACTTAAAGAAGGAAGTAAAAAGTCAGTAGTTATTAAGACTATTGTTGATAAGCTTGGACAAAGAAATTTACCAGAATGGTTGAATCTTGATGCAGAGAACTTAGCTGTTAAAATTGTTGCGTTACCAGCCAGAGAAAATGTTGACATACCAGTAAGTGAACAGTTGATAGTTGAGTTGTACTCCAGATAGTCTCAATTAAAAATATAGGACTAGGGGGTTATTAAATGATAGAAATTGAAAAACCAAGTATTGAACTTGTCGATTCAGATGAAAATAAAACATATGGAAAGTTTGTTCTCGAGCCACTTGAAAGAGGTTATGGTACCACTCTAGGTAATTCTCTTAGAAGAGTGCTTCTTTCTTCACTTCCCGGCTCTGCAATAACATCAGTAAAAATTGATGGGGTTCTCCATGAGTTCTCAACAATACCTGGTGTTGTTGAAGACGTTACAGACATTGTTTTGAATTTGAAACAATTAAATTTAGCATTAAATAGTGACGAAGCAAAAGTTATTCGCATTGATAAAGAAGGCGAAGGAGTAATAACTGCTGGAGATATTATTGCAGGTCCAGAAGTTGATATTCTTAACCCTGAGCAAGTTATTGCGACACTCGACAAAAATGGGAAACTATTTATTGAAATGGTAATAGAGCGTGGTAGAGGATATATTCCTGCTGTAAGTAATAAAAAAGAGGAAGATTCAATTGGGACGATTCCAATTGATGCAATCTTTTCTCCAATTAAAAAGGTTAACTTCTCGGTCGAAGATACAAGAGTTGGTCAGAAGACAGATTATGACAGATTGATTCTAGAAGTTTGGACAAGAGGAAGTATTACTCCATCTCAGGCAATTAGTCTTTCAGCAAAAGTTTTAGCAGATCATTTATCATTGTTTATTAACCTTTCAGAATCTACTAATGATATTGAAATTATGATTGAAAAAGAAGAAGATACTAAGGATAATATACTTGAATTGACAATTGAAGAGCTTGATTTAACTGTCAGATCTCATAATTGTCTTAAGAGAGCTGGGATTATTACAGTTAACCAACTTACTCAGAGGACAGAAGAAGAAATGATGAAGGTTAGAAACCTTGGAACAAAATCTTTGGTAGAGATAAAACAGAAACTAGCAAGTTTAGGATTGGGTTTAAAATCCTCCGAAGAATAGAGATAATAAATATTCTAAGGAAAAGGAGGCGAAGTATATAATGGGTTACAGAAAATTAGGCAGAAGAAGTGATCACAGAAGGTCGATGTTAAGAAATATGACTACTTCTTTATTAAGAGAAGGTAAAATATTAACAACTGAACCTAAAGCTAAGGAAGTTAGAAGAATCGCTGAGAAAATGATTACACTTGGTAAGCGCGGTGATCTTCATGCTAGAAGACAAGTTATGGCTTATCTTTTAGATGAAACTGTTGTGCATAACCTGTTTACAGATATTGCTCCAAAATATGCTGAAAGACAGGGCGGATATACAAGAATAATCAAGGCCGGTTTCCGTAGAGGTGACGCATCACCAACAGCAGTTGTAGAACTAGTATAAATAAGGGTCAGGAGAAACCTTCCTGACTTTTATTTATTTAAGGAGAAATTTTTATGATTAAAATAGATAATTTATTCCATTACTATTCTCAGGGAAAAGATAATGAGACAATTGCTCTTGATGGCGTTAATCTTGAAATAAATGAAGGAGAATTTGTTGTAATCCTGGGTCATAATGGCTGCGGTAAATCAACACTTGCTAAGCATTTAAACTCTCTTTTACTCCCCGGAAAGGGAGATGTAGTAATTGATGGTCTTGATTCTAAAGATGAGAGCAAACTGTGGGAGATTAGAAAAAAAGTAGGGATGGTTTTTCAAAATCCTGATAACCAGCTTGTAGCAACTACAGTTGAAGAAGATGTTGCCTTCGGCATGGAGAATCTTGGAATTTCTCAGGATTTAATGAAAGAAAGAATTACAGAGGTTCTTGAAAAAGTTAACATGGCTGATTATAGAAACAAGCCACCTCATTTACTATCTGGGGGACAGAAACAAAGAATTGCTATTGCGGGTATTATTGCAATGAGACCAGCATATCTGGTATTAGATGAGCCCACTGCGATGTTAGATCCAGAGGGAAGAAGAGAAGTTATTGATACAATTATCCAACTGAATAAAGAAGAAGGTTTGACGATTGTATTAATCACCCATTTTATGGAAGAAGCTGTATTGGCTGATAGATTAGTTGTTATGGAACAAGGGAAAGTTGTACTTCAAGGAAGTCCGAGGGAAGTATTTTCTAAAGTTGAAGATTTGAAAAAACTTCGATTAGATATACCTCAGGTTACTGAGATTGCGTATGCTTTAAATAAAATTGATAATACTTTCCCAAGTGACATTTTAACAATAGAAGAAATGGTGGAGAGGTTATGCCAATAATAATAAAAGATCTTTATTATACCTACCAAAAAGGAACACCTTATGAAACTCATGCATTAAAAGGAGTTAATTTGAATATAAATGAAGGAGAATTTGTAGGTCTTATTGGGCATACTGGTTCCGGCAAGTCTACTTTGGTTCAACATTTAAATGGGCTAGTTTTGCCATCCTCAGGATTTGTTCAAGTTGATGATCTTGTTACAAGTGATAAGAAGGTTAAAATGAGAGACGTAAGGAAAAAAGTAGGACTTGTTTTTCAATATCCTGAACATCAACTTTTCGAAGAAACAGTTGAAAAAGACGTTGGTTATGGGCCAGAGAATCTTGGCTTTTCAGAAAAAGAAAAAAAGAAAATAGTAAAAGATGCACTGGAATCTGTTCAGTTGGATTATAAAAGCATAAAAGACAAGTCTCCTTTTAACTTGAGTGGAGGCCAGAAGAGAAGAGTAGCTATAGCGGGTATTGTTGCAATGAAACCAAAATATCTTGTTCTTGACGAACCTACTGCAGGACTAGATCCCCGTGGAAGAGAAGAAATTCTTTTTCAGATTAAAAAGCTTCACAAAGAAACAGGGATGACAATTGTTCTTGTTTCCCACAGTATGGAGGATGTAGCAAGATTCGCTGATAAATTAATTGTTATGCATAAAGGGCAAATAGAAATGATAGGGAAACCTGAAGATATTTTTCAACATAGAGACAGATTGAAGGAAATTGGTTTAGGTGTTCCTGTCGTTACAGAATTATTTTATTTATTGGAAGAAAAAGGGATATTCCTAAATAAAAACATTTTCACTGTGGAGGATGCAATCCTTGAGTTGAAAAAAGGATTGTATAAAGGAGCTGATGCTCATGCTTAAAGATATAACTATTGGTCAATATATAGCAGGAGATTCCTTTATCCATAAGATGGATCCACGAGGGAAAATTTTTGCGGTTTTTATTTTAATGGCTGCATTATTTACTGCGAAAGACGGACTATCCTATAGCATTGTGGCAGCCTTTACACTTTTCATTATTTTATTATCTCAAATACCAGTAAAGCATTATTTAAAAGGATTAAAACCTCTTTTAATTATAATAGCTCTTACATCTGTTATGCACTTTTTTCTGACTCCTGGTGAAGAAATCTGGAGTTGGGGAATTCTTAAGCTTACAAGAGAAGGTTTGTGGCAAGGGTTTTTTATGGGACTAAGACTAGCACTATTAATTATTATTACATCCGTATTAACTCTTAGTACAACACCTATTTCTTTAACTGATGGAATAGAAAAATTATTAAATCCTTTTAAAAAGATTGGTATCCCAGCTCATGAGTTGGCTATGATGATGACGATAGCTTTGAGATTTATCCCAACACTAATTGAAGAAACTGAAAAAATTATGAATGCACAAAAAGCCAGAGGTGCGGATTTTGAAAGTGGAAATCTCATAAAAAGAGCAAAAGCCCTGATTCCGATACTTGTCCCTCTTTTCATTAGTTCTTTTAGAAGAGCTGATGATTTGGCAATTGCAATGGAAGCTAGATGTTATCGTGGTGGTGAAGGTAGGACAAGATTAAGAGAACTGGCTTATTCTTCTAGAGACTTCTTTGCTTTAGCTGTGGTGACTTTGTTACTTGTAAGTGTCATTTATTTAAAAATAACTATATGATGGTGTTTTTATGAAAAGAAATATCAAGGCTGTAATTGAGTTTGATGGAAGTTATTTTAAAGGATTTCAAAAACAGATAAAATGGGGACCTACAGTTCAGGGTGTTCTTGAACAGGCTATTAAACATACTTTAAATGAAAAAATAAAAATTTATGGCTGCAGCAGAACTGATGCGGGAGTTCATGCATGCAATTATACTATTAGTTTTAGAACAGAAAATCCAATCCCAGCTGAGAATCTTAGGTATGTTACAAATAAAAAATTACCCCTGAGTGTTCATATAAAGTCTATGGAAGAAGTGGATTTTGATTTTCATGCACGGCACCTAGCTAAAAAGAAGTACTATATTTATAAAGTTCTTCGTGGTGAGCGTCCGGAAGTATTTGAACATAATTATAAGTATTATTTTCCAAAAGAATTGGATATAAAGATTATGGAGAAGGCCTTAATGGAGTTTGTAGGTAAAAAAGATTTTAGGGCTTTTTCTTCAAAACATACTGATGTAACAGATTTTAGAAGAACTGTTTATGAAGCCTATTTGACTGAAGAGGGTAATGAACTTTGGTTTCATTTTGTAGGCAGAGGATTTGTTTATAATATGTTAAGAATAATAGTAGGAACTGTTTTGGATGTTGGTATTGGAAAAAGACAGATTGATACCATAGTTACAGCTTTAGAAACTGGAGATAGAAACCTCAGGTCAAAAAAAGCACCTGCTTCAGGACTATATTTAAAGGAAGTTTACTATTGACATAAAGTAAGTGTTTTATTACAATAAATTGTGGTTTATTGTTAAGCGAGCCCCGTTAACTTGTTTAATATGATGAACCTTATCAGAGGAGGAAATTGATATGCGTACCACGTACATGGCTAAGCCAACTGAAGTGGAAAAAAAATGGTATATTTTTGACGCAGAAGGACAAACTTTAGGAAGATTGGCTTCTGTAGTTGCTTCAGTATTAAGAGGAAAACACAAACCTACATTTACACCAAATGTTGATTGCGGTGATCACGTAATCATTATTAATGCAGAGAAAATTCAGCTTACAGGGAAGAAATTAGATCAAAAAGAATTAATTCGTCACAGTGGACATCCTGGTGGTTTAAAAAGGACTAAGTATAGAGATCTATTAGAAAAAAGACCTGAATTAGCCATTGAAGTAGCTGTAAAAGGCATGCTTCCCCATAATCGTTTGGGTGCAAAAATGTTTACAAAATTAAATGTCTACCAAGGTTCTGAGCATCCTCATCAAGCACAGCAACCTGAAGTATGGCAAGGTTAGGAAGGAGGAAGCAAATTATGGCAGATCAAGTTCAATACTATGGAACAGGACGTCGTAAGAAGTCAATTGCAAGAGTAAGATTATTGCCAGGAGATGGAAATATCACTATTAATGGCAGAGAATTAGAAAATTATGTTGATAAAAAGACTTTAGAAATGATCATTAAGCAACCTCTGGTATTAACTGAGACAGAAGGTAGATTTAATGTTGTATGTAAAGTTCAGGGCGGTGGCGGAACAGGCCAGGCTGGCGCAATTAGATTAGGTATTGCAAGAGCATTACTTAAAGCAGAGCCAGGTTTAAGACCATCACTAAAAAGAGCAGGTTTCTTAACAAGAGACCCAAGAATGAAGGAAAGAAGAAAATACGGTCTTAAAAAGGCGCGTAAAGCTTCTCAGTTTTCAAAAAGATAATAATAATAACTATAATCATCTGTGTATTTTATACGCAGATGATTTTTTTTGTGTAAATAGGGTAAGTAATTTCGGGTGATAAAAATGATAAAAAAAATTGGGATATTCCCTCATCCTCCAATTGTTATTCCAGAAATAGGTAAGGATGAGAGCAATAAGGTTGCCAAAACTTATGAATCAATGGAGAGGTTAGCTAAAGAATTTATTGATGAGGGTATTACAAAGATATTGGTTATTTCTCCTCATGGTCCTGCATATTCAAGGATGCTTGCAATTAATGTTAATGAAAGACTGATTGGGGATTTAAAGAATTTTAATTATTACAAGAGATTTGAATTTAAGAATATTTCAAAACTAAGTGTGGAGTTTTCGGAAAAAGGTTTTTATCCAATAAAAGCTCCTTTAGATCACGGGGTATTGGTTCCTTTATATTTTTTTGAGAAGTTGGGCAAGAAAATTGAATTGATTAGTATTAGTACTGGTTTTATGGAAAAGAAAGAGCTGGAAAAAATGGGCAAAATTATAGGGTGTGTTTTGAATGGGGATAGTGTTTATAAGAATGAAGATTTTGGATTAATTGTATCAGCGGATTTAAGCCATAGGCTAAAAGAGGATTCGTATTATGGTTTTTCAGAAGAAGGCCCTGTTTTTGATGAAATGGTGTTTGAAGCTGTCCAGAATGGGAAAGTTGAGGAATTGATTAATATACCGTCTGAAATAGTTGAGGGAGCAGGCCAATGTGGTTATATACCGCTTCTTTTGGCTGCTTTTGCTGTTTCTGGTTTGAAAGTTAGTAGTGAGGTCTTTAGTTATGAAAAGCCTTTTGGAGTTGGATATTTGGTAGGGAAGGG
Organism: Clostridia bacterium; assembly: GCA_009930175.1. Lineage (GTDB taxonomy): Bacteria > Bacillota > Peptococcia > Peptococcales > SKKY01 > SKKY01. The sequence continues at coordinate 18,912 of RZYW01000009.1, read as the reverse complement.
AGATATTGAATATGAATAATAAATTTGTGGAAATTGCATCCTTGGCAATATCTCATTACTTAGAATATGGGGAAAGAGTGAAATTAAAAAGTAGATTTGTTGAAAATGATATTAAAAAAGGTGTTTTTGTGTCTTTAAAAAAAGGTGGAATACTTAGGGGCTGTATTGGAACTATAAAGGGTAGGTTCCCTCTTGAAGAGGAAATTATAAATAATGCTATTGCTGCTGCATCTGAAGACCCAAGATTTCCTCCTGTTAGGAAAGAGGAGTTTGGAGATTTAGAGATTTCTGCAGATGTATTAGAAGCTGAGGAGGAAGTCACTGATATAAGTGAATTAGATCCTAAAGTTTATGGGGTAATTGTTGAGCAAGGTTATAAAAAAGGACTACTTCTCCCTAATTTAGATGGGGTTGATTCAATTGAACATCAAATAAATATCGCTAAAGAAAAGGCTGGTATAACTACTGGAGAATATAATATTAAGAAGTTTAAGGTGACAAGGTATGCTTGAATGTAGGTATTACGAAAAATTTGATTCATTGAAAGTGCTTTGTGTTCTTTGTCCAAGGAAGTGTTTAATAAAAAATAGCTATAGAGGATATTGCAGATCAAGGTATAATCATGAAGGTGTGTTGTACACTGAAAATGAATTTATATCATCTTTAGCGATTGATCCTATTGAGAAGAAACCATTATTTCATTTTTTCCCTGGTAGTAAAATTTTATCTGCGGGGGCAAGTGGTTGTAATTTTCATTGTGATTTTTGCCAGAACTGGCAAATTTCTCAGTGTGAAAATAAAAATCTAATTAAATTATCTCCGGAAGATCTTGCGGAAAAGGCTTTAGACCTGGTTTCTTCCGGGAATATTGGAGTTGCATATACTTACTCGGAGCCTGTTATAATGATTGAGTATGTGTTGGAAGCGGCAAAAATTATAAGAGAAAAAGGCTTGAAGAATGTTTTTGTATCAAATGGGTATATTGAAGAAAATCCTCTCCTTGATCTCTTGGAATATATTGATGCGTTTAATATTGATGTTAAAGCATTTTCTGAGGGAAGTTATTTAAAAAATTTCTCTGCAGATTTTAATGTGATTAAAAAAAATCTTAAATTAATTAACTCAAAAGTAAGACATCTTGAAATTAGTTGTTTAATTGTTCCTGGGATTAATGATAAAATAGAGGAAGGGGAAAAATTCTTTGAATGGTTGTCTGAAATTGACCAGAACATACCTGTTCATATTAATCGTTATTATCCTTGTTATAAGTCTAATGAACAAGCAACTAGTATGAAAAATTTAATGGCAATTAAGGATGTTGCCGAAAAGTATATGAAATTTGTTTATGTTGGAAATATTTAATATTTTAGGAGGAGAAGGAAATGGTTCAGGAAGTAATTTTTAGATTAAACAATGAGGATTTTGGTTTGGAAATAATGAACGTAAATGAAATTATTAGGATGCAGGAATTAACTGCAATGCCAAATACTTCAGCTTACATTCTTGGAGTTACAAATATCAGGGGGAAGGTTATTCCAATTATTTCAATGAAAAAAATATTGGGAATGGAAGAATCTGCTGATGATGACAGAACAAGAATTATTGTTGCTTCTTTAGGTGAAAAAATCTATGGTTTTAAAGTTGATTCTGTGTCTGAAATTATAAAAATTGAAGAAGATCAAATTGACAGGCAAGAGGGAATTGGTGAAGATAAAGAAAAAAATTATATATTTGGTATTGCCAAGTTGGAGGAAAGACTGGTAAAATTGATAGACTTGGAAAAAATACTTCAATAAAGATTAGGTGGGAAAGTTTTAGATGAGATCAATTGCCATCGAGGATATTAAAGATGGCCAGATTATAGCTAAGAATGTTTATGACAAGGAAGGCAGACTTTTACTTAAAGAAGGCACCGTAGTTAAAAAACTATATGTTAAAAGGCTTGAGGACATGGGTCTGCCTTTTGTTTATGTAAAAGATGAGCTTCTTGAAAAAGAAATAGAAAAAGAAGATTTGGTGAGTGATAGTGTAAAAGTTAATTTTGTCAGGGTAATGATGGACATGCATGGCAGAATTAAAAGTGGTAAGGATATTGATAGTAAAGAAATTCACAATATAATCAATAAAGTTCTTGAGGATGTTACAAGTAGCAAGAACTTAATTGTTTCTGGGGTGGACTTTTATAGCGATAAAATTAAATTATTTGTTCACAGTTTAAATGTAGCAGTTCTTTCTATTCTAATAGGAAAGTACTTGGGCTATAATGATTTCCAAATAAAAGATCTTGCTTTAGGAGCTATGCTTCATGATATTGGGAAAATAGAGGATGAAGGTGAAGGGCATACTGAAAAAGGCTTTGAAATTCTTAAGAAGATTCCTGAAATAAAGGCCCAGGTTGCTCATATTGCATTTCAACATCATGAAAATTATGAAGGGACGGGGTACCCAAGAAAAATAAGTGGGGACGAAATACAAGAGTATTCTAAAATTGTTGCTATTGCGAATTATTATGATAATTTATCTTTTATGAACTTGGAAAAAGAAAGAATGTATCCTTACCAGGCACTTGAAAAAATTATGAGTTTAACAAGAACAATGTTTGATCCGAAATTGGTGGATATTTTCACAAAACATGTGGCTCCCTTTCCAGTGGGATCTTTTGTTAGACTGAGCAATCTTCGATATGCTGTTGTTTTAAGGCTTTCAGATGGCTTGCCAAGCCGCCCTGAAGTAATGGAAATTGCTGATAGATATGGGGCAAGACTTTCTCAGTTTAAGAGAGTTAATTTAATGGAAGAAAGAACATTATTTATTAATGAAATATTACCAGAGAATAAAAGAGAACTTATGGACCTAGTATAAAACTTGACTTATTGTCAGGTTTTTTTTTAACAAAATGTTTGTATATATATGCATAATTATGTATAATAATAAGACAAGTTTAAGGAGTGATGAATTTATGATTCAGGCAGGTATTATTGGAGTAACTGGATATACGGGGGCGGAGTTAATAAGGTTATTGTATTCTCATCCGAAGGTAAATATTAAAAGAGTTGCATCCAGAAGTAATAAGGATTGTCAGATTTTTGAGAATCATAGTCATCTTTTTAAAGTTATAGATATGGTTGATGAAGGCCTTGATAATCCGGAAAAATTTGTTGAGGGTCTTGACGTTGTATTTTTGGCTCTTCCTCATGGTACTGCTTCTGAAATTGTTGCAAAAATAAAGGGAAAAGTAAAAATTATCGATTTATCTGCGGATTTTCGTCTGAGAGATTTAGATATTTATGAAGAATGGTATGGAGTTAAACATTCATGTCCAGAATATTTTAAGGATGCAGTATATGGACTTCCAGAGTTATATAGAGAAGATATAAAAGATACAGATTTAATTGCTAATCCAGGGTGTTATCCAACGAGTATAATTCTTGGACTGTATCCTTTGCTGAAAAATAAGATGATTGTTGAAGGGGCTGTTATAGCCGATAGTAAGTCTGGGGTTTCTGGAGCAGGTAAAAAAGCTGCAGACCATACTCATTATCCAGAAATAAATGAGAATTTTTATGCTTATAATCTTGGGAAACATCGTCATACACCAGAGATTAAACAGGAGCTTGTTGCCGCATCTGGGCTGGAGAATCTTCAGGTAATTTTTAGTCCCCATCTTCTGCCTATGACTAGAGGAATTCTTTCTACTATATATGTAGATTTAAATGAAAATTATAGTATTGAAGATTTGTATAAATTATATGATGATTTTTATGATAATGAGTTTTTTGTTAGAGTCAGGAAAGATAAATTACCTCAAACAAAATTGGTATCTGCATCTAATTTTTGCGATATCGGACTGGTTAAGGCTGGTGAGGGTAATAAATTAATAGTTGTATCGGCAATAGATAATTTAATTAAAGGTGCATCAGGACAGGCGGTTCAAAATATGAATCTGATGTTTGGATTACCTGAAAAAACAGGTATAGACTTTTTACCAGTATATCCTTAGGAGGAATAAGTTAATGAAAAAAATAAATGGTGGGGTGACTGCACCTCAGGGATTTTTAGCGGCAGGAATAAATGTTGGTGTTAAACCAGGAAGTAAGAAAAAAGATCTTGCTGTAATCTATTCTGTAAAAAAAGGAATTGCTTCAGCGGTTTATACAAAAAATAAATTTAAGGCACCACCACTTTTTGTTTCAGAAGAGAATCTTGGAAATAATGAGGCACAGGCAATTATTGTGAATAGCGGATGTGCTAACGCTTGTACCGGAGATCAAGGGAAGACAGATGCTCTAAAAATGACTTCTTTAACTGCCAGTGTATTGGGAATTGATGCAAAGGATATTATTGTAGCTTCTACTGGGGTTATAGGGGTATATCTTCCTATGGATAAAATTGAAGCTGGTATAAAAGAAATAAAAAACCACCTCTCTGAGGAAGGTGGAACAGATGCCAGCCTTGCTATTATGACAACAGATACTGTGAATAAAGAGTTTGCCTATGAGTTTGAACTTGGAGGGAAAACTGTAAGAATTGGTGGAATGGCTAAGGGGTCGGGGATGATTCATCCTAATATGGCTACTATGCTTGGATTTCTTACTACAGATGCTGCGGTGAGCAAAGATGCCCTAAAAGATATTTTTAAGGATGTAATTGATGATACTTTTAATATGATTTCTGTTGATGGAGATACAAGTACAAATGATATGGTTTGTATTTTGGCTAACGGTGAAGCGGGTAATCTGGTAATTGAGAAAAATACTGAAGAGTATCTTAAATTTAAAGATGTAGTGCGTAAAATTTGTGAGAAGATGTCTATTGCTATTGTAAATGATGGTGAAGGTGCAACTAAACTTCTGACGATTAAAGTGTTAAATGCTCTTACTAAGGATGATGCAAGAAAGGCTGCAAGAAGTATATCTACATCCAGCCTGGTAAAGACTGCATTTTTTGGTGAGGATGCTAATTGGGGCAGAATTATAACCGCCCTTGGATATTCAGGTGCTGAAATAGATCCTTCAAAATGTGATATTTTTCTTGGGGATTTAATGATGGCTAAACAGGGAAAAGCTATGGTTTTCGATGAAGACGCAGCTTTAGAAATCTTGAAAAAAAGAGAAATAGAGATTGTTTGTAATTTGAATATCGGTTCTGAAAATGCTGTTGCCTGGACCTGTGATCTTTCATATGAATATATAAAAATAAATGCGGAATATCGTAGTTAGGAGTATTGAAATGAATATGAGTAAGCTTACACCTGGAGATAAGGCTAAAATATTAATTGAAGCTCTTCCATATATAAAAAAGTTTTCTGGAAAAACCTTTGTAATTAAATATGGCGGGAATGCTATGGTTGATGATGAACTTAAACAACAGGTTATTAATGATATTATTTTAATGAAGTATGTTGGAATAAATCCTGTAATTGTTCATGGTGGTGGTCCGGACATAAATGAGTGGCTTGCCAAGACTGGTTCTGAAAGTAAATTTATTCAGGGTTTGAGAGTGACTGATGAGAAGGTCATGGAAGTAGTTCAGATGGTCTTGATTGGCAAGGTTAACAAGGAAGTTGTTGCCCTTTTTGAAAATAATGGAATAAAGGCTCTTGGATTTAGTGGGATTGATGGACAGACACTTCTTGCAAAAAAGAAAATGGCGGAAATTGATGGAAAAATTTACGATTTGGGATTTGTTGGTGAGGTTGAAAAGGTTAATCCTGCACTAATTGACAAGGCTATTAATGATAAATATATTCCGGTAATTGCTCCCGTTGGTGTTGATGAAAAAGGACAGTCTTATAATATTAATGCGGATTATGCAGCAGGAAGTGTTGCAGCGAGTTTAAATGCTGAGAAGTTATTTTTGCTCACTGATATTGATGGTGTACTGGATAAGGAAGGGAAATTGATTTCCAGAGTTGACCAGGCTTCGGCGAAAAGAATGATTGCTGATGGGACTATCTCTGGAGGGATGATTCCTAAAATTGAATGTTGTATGGAAGCAATTGAAAATGGAGTATCATCTGCCCATATTGTTAATGGTACTTTACTTCACGCCTTATTGCTGGAAATATTCACTGATAAGGGTGTTGGTACTATGTTTGTTGAGGGGGAAAATCTTTAATGAAAATGGAAGAAAAAATTGCCAAAGGTAAAAAGTATATTATGAATACCTATGGACGTCTCCCTGTTGTATTGGAAAAAGGTGAAGGCTCTTGGGTTTATGATACTGATGGAAATAAATATTTAGACTTTGTTGCTGGTATTGCTGTTAATTCTTTGGGACATAACAGTGAGATTGTTAATAAGGCTTTAAGGGAACAAAGTGAAAAACTTATTCATTGTTCTAATTTGTATTGGATTGAGCCTCAAATTGATCTGGCAGAGCTTTTATGTATGGCAGCGGGCATGGATAAGGCTTTCTTTTGTAATAGTGGTGCTGAGGCAAATGAGGGTGCTATAAAGCTTGCTCGTAAATGGGGGAATGGAAGGTATGAAATAATTTCTGCAATCCAGTCTTTTCATGGCAGAACGATGGGTGCATTAGCTGCTACGGGTCAGGAAAAATATCAAAAATCATTTATTCCTGTTCTAACAGGATTTAAATATGCTGTCTTTAATGATCTTGAGTCTATCCAGGCTCAGATATCTGAAAAAACTTGTGCAATTATGCTTGAACCTATTCAAGGTGAAGGAGGCATCAACGAGCCTTCTGAGGACTTTTTCAAAGGTGTAAAGGACTTGTGCAAAAAACATAATCTTCTTCTCATAATTGATGAAGTGCAGACTGGTGTTGGACGCACAGGAAAGGCTTTTGGTTTCCAGAATTATGATTTTCAACCAGACATTATAACTTTGGCTAAAGGTCTCGGGGGTGGAGTACCAATTGGTGCAATGCTTGCAAAGGATGAGGTGGCTGAAATCTTTCAGCCTGGAGATCATGCTTCTACTTTTGGTGGAAATCCTCTTGTTACGAATGTTGCTTTAAATGTCTGCCAGGTTATTTTTTGTGAAGATTTTCTTAGAGAAGTTCAGGAAAAGGGTCAATATATGCGTGAGCAACTAGGGAAACTTAAGGAACAATTTTTGTTTCCTGGCAAAGTTAAAGGCAAAGGTTTAATGGTGGGCTTAGATTATCCTAAGGATGCGGGAGAAATTGTAAGCAAAATGCTTGAGAAAAATATTTTGATTAATGCTATTGGAGGAAAGACTTTAAGATTTGTTCCTCCTTTGAATGTAAAATATGAGGAAATTGATATTGTAATAAAGGCTTTAGAGGAAGTTTTTAGGGAGGTGAGCGCTTAGTGTCTGGTGTATTAATATTGGAAGATGGCACATGCTTCCCAGGAAAAGTATTTGGCTACATGGGGAAGAACCAGGGAGAAGTAGTTTTTAATACAGGGATGACAGGATATCAAGAAGTGCTTACAGATCCTTCTTATTACGGACAGATTGTAATTATGACCTATCCTCTTATTGGCAACTATGGAATTAACATAGATGATAAAGAGTCTCTCAAATCCCATGTAAGAGGTTTTGTAGTTAGAGAAAAAAGTATGTTTTATGAAAATTACAGGGCTAGTGAAAGTCTTGAAGAATTTTTGGCATCACATAAGATAGTTGGCCTTGAGGGAGTTGACACCAGGGCTTTAACCAGGCATTTGCGTAACAAAGGCACTATGAGGGGAATTATTACCACAGCTTATGATATGGGTAAAACAGATTTTGAGGAATTTTCAAGAAATCAGGTTCAAATGGTTACAACGGATAAGATTTTGAAATATCCAAATCCTGGTGGTAAAAAACTTGCTGTTCTTGATTTGGGCCTTAAACAAAGTATTCTAAAGGGTTTGCTATCAAAGAATTTCGCAGTAGATGTTTATCCTGCCTGGACTACTATTGAGGAACTGGAGAAGGCAAATCCTGATGGTATTTTTCTTTCGAATGGCCCAGGGGACCCAAAAGACGCAAAAAATGCAATTGAGATAGTTAAGTATTTCCTGGGGAAAAAACCAATTTGTGGAATTTGCCTTGGACACCAAATAATTTCTCTGGCACTAGGTGCAGATACTTATAAAATGAAGTTTGGACATCGGGGACTTAATCAGCCAGTTAAAGACTTAAGAAGTAACAGGGTATTTATAACTAGTCAGAATCATGGATATGCAGTTAAGGAAGAGTCTTTAGGCTCAGACTTATACGTTTCTCACAGAAATCTTAATGATAATACTGTTGAGGGAGTAAGTCATAAAACTTTGCCGGTTTTATCGGTACAATATCATCCTGAGGCAGCACCTGGACCTGCGGATTCTATGTATTTGTTTGATGATTTTTATAAGCTGATAGAAGGAGTAAAAAATGCCTAAAAGAGATGATTTAAAAAAAGTTATGGTTATAGGTTCCGGGCCGATTATTATTGGTCAGGCTGCTGAGTTTGACTATGCAGGTACCCAGGCTTGTAAAGCAATTAAAGAAGAGGGTATCGAAGTTGTTCTCGTTAACAGTAATCCGGCAACGATTATGACAGATGAGAATACAGCGGACAGGGTCTATATTGAACCTTTAAATATTGAATCTATTGAAAAGATTATTGCTCAGGAAAGACCCGATGGGATTATTCCTGGCCTTGGGGGTCAGACGGGGCTTAATATGGCAGTAGAATTATCTGAGGCTGGTATTCTTGAAAAATATGCAGTTGAGTTGCTTGGTACTAATCTTGAAGCTATTAAAAAGGCTGAGGACAGAGATGAATTCAAGCAGATGATGACGCAGATTAATGAGCCTATTCCTGAAAGTGGTATTTTTACTGATTATAGTAATGCCTTAGAATTTGCGAATAAGGTTGGATTTCCTTTGATAATCCGTCCTGCCTATACTCTTGGAGGTACTGGTGGGGGTATTGCTCACGATGAAAAAGAGTTTCAGGAGATTGTTAACAGAGGTATAAAAGCCAGCCGTATTAATCAGGTTTTGGTTGAACAAAGTGTTTTTGGCTGGAAGGAAATTGAAATTGAAGTAATGCGTGATCGTAAGAACAATTGTATTATTGTTTGTAGTATGGAAAACCTGGATCCACTGGGAATTCACACAGGTGACAGTATTGTTTTTGCACCAGTACAAACTTTGACTGATAAAGATTTTCAAATGTTAAGAACGGCATCCTTGAAAATTATACGTGCCCTTGAGGTTGAGGGAGGCTGTAATATTCAATTTGGTTTAGATATGTATAGTGGAAACTATGTCGTTATTGAGGTGAATCCAAGGGTTTCTCGTTCATCTGCTCTTGCATCTAAGGCTACTGGTTATCCTATTGCTAAAATTGCTGCAAAAATCGCTCTGGGATACTCTTTAGATGAGCTTACTAATCCTATTACGGGAAAAACCAGCGCTTGCTTTGAACCAAGTATTGATTACGTTGTATGTAAAATACCACGTTGGCCTTTTGATAAATTTGCTGAGGGAGACCGTAAGCTTGGAACCCAGATGAAGGCAACGGGAGAGGTTATGGGAATTGAAAGAACCATTGAAGGAGCTCTCTTAAAAAGTGTTGAATCTTTAGATTTAAAAATTACCGGACTAACTTTGAAAGAAACAGGCCTGTGGTCTGAAATGAAGCTGGAAAACAAGCTGGAGAATGCGGATGATGAGCGTTTATATGCATTATCAGAGGCTTTAAGAAGGAAGTATACAATTAAAGAATTGCAGCAATTGACAAAAATTAATCCCTTTTTCCTCGCAAAGATAAAAAATATTGTTGATATGGAAGAAAAACTTAGAGGGAATAAATTAAAATATGATTTGATTATTGAAGCAAAGAGAATGGGCTTTTCGGATAAACAAATTGCTTCCATAAAAGGTATTAGTGAAGATGCAGTTCGTAAAGAAAGAGATAATATTAATTTGAAGCCTGTATATAAAATTGTTGATACTTGTGCAGGTGAATTTGAAGCTGTTACCCCTTACTATTATTCAACTTATGAAACTGAAAATGAATTAATTAAAAATGATCAGAAAAAAGTACTGGTATTAGGTTCGGGACCTATCAGGATTGGTCAGGGAATAGAGTTTGACTATTGTTCCGTCCATGCAGTTTGGGCTCTTCAGGAGGCTGGATATCAGGCGGTGATAGTAAATAATAACCCTGAAACTGTAAGCACAGATTTTGATACCTCGGATAAACTTTTCTTCGAACCAATTAACTTTGAAAAGGTTATGAATATTGTTGAGCAGCTTGATATCGCTGGAGTAGTGGTACAGTTTGCTGGCCAGACGGGAATAAATCTTGCTGAAAAGCTGGAGTATAGTGGTGTTAAAGTTCTTGGAACTCCTGTTGAAATGATAGATATGGCGGAGGACCGGGAAAAGTTTGAGAAAATGATGAAGGAATTAGGAATTCCCCAGACTCAGGGAAAGACTGCTAAAAGTGTTGATGAAGTTGAAGCGATTGCAGATGAGTTAGGATTCCCTCTCTTGGTTCGACCTTCTTATGTATTAGGGGGAAGGGCTATGCAGGTTGTATATGATAAAGAAGAATTAATTCATTATGTTCAGTCTGCTGTGGATCTTTCAACAGAACATCCCGTACTGATAGATAAATATATTTTGGGAAAAGAAGTTGAAGTAGATGCCATTGGAGATGGGGAAGAAATATTAATTCCCGGGATTATGGAGCATATTGAAAGAGCTGGAGTTCATTCAGGGGATTCAATGTCGGCCTATCCTTCTTATTCAATTTCTGAGAATGTTAAAAACAAGATTGTTGATTATACGATTAGGCTGGGTAAGGCGTTAAAAATATCTGGAATTTTTAATATTCAGTTTGTAGTTGCTGATGAAGAGGCTTATGTTTTGGAAGTAAACCCAAGAGCAAGTCGTACTGTTCCAATTATGAGTAAAGTTACTGGAGTTCCCATGGTTAAGCTTGCCACTTTGGCTATGGTTGGGAAAAAACTTAGGGACATGGGTTACCAGGAAGGGTTGTTCCCTGAAAAACCATATTTTGTTGTTAAGGCCCCGGTTTTTTCTTTTGAAAAGCTTACTCAGGTTGAAACTACTTTAGGTCCTGAAATGAAGTCAACAGGAGAGGTACTTGGGATAGATCTTAATTTTGAAGCTGCTTTATATAAAGCTTTTATTGGTACAGGAGTCCGTTATCCTTTATCAGGGAAAGTAATGGTTGCTTTGGCTAAAAAAGACTATGAAGAAGGAAAGGAAATTGTAAAGGATTTTCTTGAAATGGGGTATGAAGTTTTTTGTACCGAAGCTACAGGAGAATTTTTCACTAAAGAAGGCCTTGATGTTGTTGTCACAGAAGAGTCTTTGAGCATGGTAGAGAATGGTCAGATTGATTTGATTATTAATACACCAACAAAATCCAGGAATAAACTTACCAGAGGATTTAAGATGAGAAGAATTGCAGCGGAAACCAGGACTCCTTGTTTTACTTCTCTGGATACTGCAAAAGCATTTTTAAAGGCCAGAGTTTGTGAAGTTGATAAAACACTAGTAAGTACAAAGACAATTCAGGATTATCTGAAAATGTAGTTATAAATAAAATCCCTCCTAAATATTTAGGAGGGATTTTTTATGATCTTAACAAGATTTTCTATAATTTTTGCTGTAAAACCCCAAATAATTCTATTTTCATATTGATAAAATAGAACGGAGTACTTCCCTACTCTCCAGTTATAATCAGTATCAACCCAGTGGGTGGGGAATTTTTTTTCAGGATTAATTTTAGCCTGGATATCAATAAAATATTCTTCAGGGTCATTTTCAGTAAAAAAACTGAGAGGAACAGTGAAGACCTCTTTAACTTCTGATTCATTTGGAATAATTTTATCGTAATCTAAAATTTCTGCCACAAAGGGGCGAATTACAATATTGTAAGGAGTTATAAGTGTATCAAGATGGGCTAAAACATTTATTTTATCTCTGCTTAAGCCAAATTCTTCTTGAGTTTCTCTTATAGCTGTTTCAATAATCGTTTTATCCCCCGGTTCCCTGCCCCCTCCGGGGAAACTGATTTCACCTGGCTGGGTGGAAATTTTATCCGAACGTACTTGAAAAATAAGGTGATATTCATTGTTAATACAGGTCAGAGGAACCAGAACACCAAACTTTTTAAGGTTTTCGTATCCGTTTATTCTAAGTTGTCTGTCTTTTAGTTTTTCAAAAAAAGCTCTGTTCATGATCTATATCCTTTCTGAATTCAATTTACCATGTTATTGTTTTCTTTTCTTTGAAAGCGTTGTATCCAATTTTTGCTTCTTCTGTGGCACAGAGGCTTGCGAAGTGCTGGGAAACGAAGTCCAAAGCTTTGGCATATTCTAAATCAGCAATTTCATAGAAAGAAGATTTGCCAATTTGAACTGCTGTTGGACTTTTTGATGCAATTTTAGCTGCAAGCTCCATAGTTTTTTCTTCTAACTGTTCTTTGGGGACTGCGTAATTAACTAATCCAATTCTTACTGCTTCTTCAGCGTCAATCATGTCTCCTGTAAGAAGTAACTCTAGTGTTTTCTTTCTTCCGATATTTTGAATTAAAGTTGCTGCTGGTCCCATGCAGAAAAGTCCGATATTTACTGCGGTGGTTCCAAATTTGGTATCATCAGAAACTATTGCTAAATCTGCACCTGCAACCAGGGCAACACCATTTGCAACAGCAAATTTATGAGCAGAAGCTATAACAGGTTTTTTTATTTTACTAATGGTAAGGGTGATATTGTTAATTGGCTTAACCCATTCCACCAGTTCGCAATAACTTTTTCCTTCAAATTCGGAAAGGTCAATCCCTGCACTAAATGCTCGTCCTTCCCCTTTAATTACAATTACCCTTATTTCTGGATCTGAATCCATTTCCAGTAAAGCTGAGTTTAAATCTGCAGCCATTTGGCTACTAAAGGTATTTAATTCTTCCGGCCGGTTCATTGATATTGTTCCTATGTAGTTTTCTTTATTAAGTAATATTGTTTTATAACTCATAAAAACACCTCCTTATTTATAAGTCTAGTACTTTGCTATTTAAAATTCAAGGAAAAGGGGTATAAAATTAAAAATAGAATGTTGCAAAAATATGCATACATAAGTATAATTATACATTAATGGAGGATGATTTTATGATTAGTTTAAAAGGGAAGAATTTTATATCACTTAAAGATTTTTCCAGAGAAGAATTGCAATATATTTTAGATTTGTCTTTTGATATTAAGAAAAAGCAGAAGGTAGGAGAAGAAACTCCTGTTTTGAAGAATAAGGTCCTTGCGATGATCTTTAAAAAGGCCTCTACGCGCACCAGAATTGCTTTTGAAGTAGGTATGTATCAATTAGGCGGGAGTAGTGTCTTTCTAAGTCCTCAAGAGTCTCAAATTGGTCGTGGTGAGCCTATAGAAGATACAGCAAGAGTGCTATCTGGCTTTGTTGACGGAATTCTTATCAGAACTTTTGATCAAAAAGAAGTTGATGACCTTGCCAAATATGCTTCGGTTCCGGTTATTAATGGATTAACAGATTTATTCCATCCAACTCAGGTTATGGCAGATATGATGACAATAATAGAGGAAAAAGGAAAACTTGAAGGAATTAATTTGACTTATATTGGTGATGGAAATAATATGGCTCATTCTTTGTTGATTGGGGGAGCTATTATGGGGATGAATGTTACTATAGCCACTCCAGAATGTTACCAGGTAAATACGGAAATCAAAGAGCTGGCGGAATCTTTAAAGAAAGATCAAAATACTACTCTTAAATATGTAAACTGCCCATTGGAAGGTGCCAAGGGAGCAGATGTTTTATATACCGATGTTTGGGCAAGTATGGGGCAGGAAGAGGAAGCTGCAGCAAGAAAAGAAGTTTTTAAAGGTTTTCAGATAAATGAAAAAGTGCTAGAATTAGCGAAGAAAGATGCCATTGTTATGCATTGTTTACCCGCTTACAAGGGGCAGGAAATTACGGCTGAAATATTTGAAAAATATTCCCGGGTTATCTTTAATGAATCTGAAAACAGACTTCACGCCCATAAGGGAATTTTAGCTGCAATAATGTAATAGAAAAGGAGAAATAAATAATGAAAAAAGTTATATTAGCGTATTCTGGAGGATTGGATACATCAATTATTATTCCATGGCTTAAGGAAAATTATGATCTTGAGGTTATTTGTATGGCTGCAGACCTGGGCCAGGGAGAAGAACTTGCTCCTTTAAATGAAAAGGCTATTAAATCAGGGGCAGAAAAAATTTATATTGAAGATTTAAAAGAAGAATTCGTTAAGGATTTTGTTTTTCCAGTAATAAAATCTGGAGCTTTATATGAAGGAAAATATTTATTAGGGACTTCTTTTGCAAGACCATTAATTTCCAAGAAACTTGTGGAAATTGCAGAAAAAGAAGGAGCTGACTACATAGCTCATGGAGCTACTGGAAAAGGAAATGACCAGGTTCGTTTTGAACTTACAATTTTTGCTTTGAACCCAAGTTTGAAAGTTATTGCACCTTGGAGAGAGTGGGATATTAAGTCCAGAGAAGATGCTATTGACTATGCAGAAAAAAGAGGGATTCCAGTTCCTGTAACTAAAGAGAAAAACTATAGTATGGATAGAAACCTTTTCCACTTAAGTCATGAAGGATCAGATCTTGAAGATCCATGGAACGAACCTAAAAAAGATATCTATATGATTACATGTCACCCGGAAAATGCTCAGGATGAAGCAGAGTATGTAGAAATAGAGTTTGTTGAAGGTAATCCTGTAACAGTAAATGGCAAAAAACTTGGACCAGTTGAAATGCTTGAAGAGCTTAATGCTATTGGTGCAAGAAATGGTATTGGTATTGTTGACATGGTTGAGAACAGACTTGTGGGTATGAAGTCAAGGGGTGTTTATGAGACTCCAGGTGGTACTATTTTATATAAAGCCCACCAAGATTTGGAATCTTTAACATTAGATAGAGCAACATTGGAATATAAGCAACTTGTTGCAGTAAAATATGCTCAGTTAGTTTATGATGGTTTATGGTATACGCCATTAAAAGAATCTTTAGATGCATTTATCAATACCACTCAAAAAAATGTTACTGGTACTGTAAAATTAAGATTATATAAAGGAAACTGTATGTCAGCAGGTTCAAAATCACAGTATTCACTATATAGTCAGGAATTTGTGACTTTTGAAGAGGATGATGTATATAACCAAAAGGATGCTGAAGGATTTATTAATTTATTTGGTCTTCCTTTAAAAGTCAGAGCAATGATGGAAAAAAATACTAAGAAATAAGAAATATTAGCTGACTTATGTCAGCTTTATTTTTTAATTTGAAGGGGAGAGAAAAATTATGAAGAAAATGTGGGGAGGAAGGTTTTCCAAAACAACGGATCACCTGGTTGAAGATTTTCATTCTTCTATTTCCTTTGATCAACGTTTATATAAAGAAGATATTAGAGGAAGTATTGCCCATGCAAGAATGCTTGGGCTCCAAAATATAATTAGTGAGTCTGAGGCGGATCAGATTATTAATGGTCTTCAGGAAGTGCTTAAGGAAATAAGTGAAGGTAAAGTTGAGTTTGATGTTGGGGCTGAAGACATTCACATGAATGTTGAATCACTTTTAACAAAAAAAATTGGGGATGTTGGCAAGAAGCTGCACACAGGAAGAAGCCGTAATGACCAGGTAGCATTAGATGTAAGATTGTATTTATTAACTGAAATGGAAGAAATTGGTGAATTGCTTGTTAATCTTATGAAGGGGCTTACAAAGGTTGCCTCAGAAAATATACAAACAGTGCTACCGGGGTACACTCATCTTCAAAGGGCTCAGCCTATAAACTTTGCTCATCATATGCTTGCATATTTTGAAATGTTTTACAGGGACTATCAAAGGCTCCAGGACACTGCAAAAAGAACTTCAGTATCTCCTTTGGGTTCAGGTGCCATGGCGGGAACTACATTCCCTTTAAACAGAGAAATGGTGCAAAAAGAGCTGGGTCTTTCTGGGGTTACTAACAATAGTTTAGATGGGGTTAGTGACAGAGATTTCATTATTGAATTCACATCTTTTTCTGCAATTTTAATGATGCATTTAAGCAGATTATCAGAAGAAATAATTTTCTGGTCAAGCCAGGAGGCTGCGTTTATTGAATTGGATGATGCTTACAGTACTGGTTCAAGCATTATGCCCCAAAAGAAAAACCCAGATGTGGCTGAATTAGTTAGAGGTAAAACAGGTCGGGTTTATGGCAATCTTATGGGGATCCTAACTGTGATGAAGGGTCTCCCCCTGGCTTATAATAAAGATATGCAAGAAGATAAAGAAGGTCTATTTGATACAATTGATACTGTGAAAAAATGTTTGCTTGTTTATGCTCCAATGTTGAAAACAATGAGAGTAAAGAAAGAAAAAATGCTTGAAGCTGCTCAAAAGGGATATACAAACGCAACAGATTTGGCGGACTATCTGGTCTATAAAGGCTTACCATTCAGAGATGCTCATGAAGTTTCAGGTAAACTTGTGGCCTATGGTATTCTTCATGGGAAAGAGCTTGATAATCTTACGTTAGAGGAGTTTAAAAAATTCTCGGATATGATAGAGGAAGATATTTATAATGCAATTGATGTAAGGACTTGTGTTGAAAGAAGAGATATAAAAGGCGGGACAGGTTTTAAGAAGACGGAAGAAGAATTAAAGAAGGCTATAGAAGTATTAGCAACATTATAAACTTAATCAAGAATATTACCCTTAAATCATGAGATAAAAACATGATTTAAGGGCATTTTTATTAAATTTGTCTTTTTATATAGTATTTAATAAAGTGTTTTATTAGTAGTTAAATTAAATAATAAATATATTAATAAATTGTTTACAAGAAGCGAATGGCAATGATATAATCATCAGAGTAGTGAAAAAATACGGAGGTGTATTAAAGAAATGAAAAGAGGTTGGCTTATAGTTTTAGCTGGTGTTGGTATTAACCTTTCATTTGGTGTTCTCTATGCTTGGAGTGTATTTGCTAAGAACCTTAGAGAAATTAATGGGTGGTCAGCATCAGAGGCATCACTGCCATATACAATGGCTATTATTATGTTTGCTGTTCTTATGATTCCTGGTGGAAGACTTCAGGATAAAATGGGACCAAGATTTGTTGTTGTTTTGGCAGGTGTTTTTGTGGGTTCTGGAATGCTGTTATCAAGTTTTGTATCAACTTCATCTGTATTACTTGCATTAACATTTGGTGTACTTGGTGGAGCCGGTATTGGTTTAGGTTATTCTGCAACAACTCCAGTAGCAGTTAAATGGTTTGCACCAGAGAAAAAAGGACTTATTTCCGGTATTGTCGTTGGTGGTTTTGGACTTGCACCATTATATATAGCTCCTTTAACAGGAACTCTTATAGCTTCAATGGGTATTGCAGGAACTTTTAGAACTTATGGATTTTTATTCTTAGCGGTTGTTATAATTTTAGGTATGACACTTAAAAACCCCGAGAAACCTGCTGTTTCAGCTGCGGGTGCTGCGAAGCCAGCCAGCAGAGATTATAATTGGCAGGAAATGATTAAAACAACTCAATTTAAGCAACTTTGGATTATGTTCTTTGTTGGAGCAGTGGCGGGTTTAATGATTATTGGTCACCTGGCAACAATTGTATCTGAACAGTCTAATGGCTTAGTAAATGCTGCAGCAGTTGTTATGATTGCTTCTATAGCAAACGCTTTAGGTAGACCAGCAGCAGGAGTTATTTCTGATAAAATTGGTAGAGCAAAAACCATGATGGTTCTTATGGCTCTTCAAGGTGCAACACTTGCTTTATATTCCACATTCAGTAACATGCTTCTTCTAACCCTTGGCGCTTGCGTTATTACTTTTGGTTATGGTGCTATGCTTGCAGTTTATCCATCTGCAGCAGCAGATTTTTATGGTGCTAAAAACTTTGGTTTAAACTATGGGGTTCTTTTCTCAGCGTGGGGTGTTGGAGGAGTAGTTGGACCTCAGCTTGCTGGATTTATTCTTGATGCTACAGGAAACTACCAAACAGCGTTTTTGGTTGCAGCAGCACTTTGCTTTGTAGGAGCATTCTTTGGATTTATTCTAAAGCCAGTGAAACACAGTTAATATATATTCGGCAGTTAAAATATATTAATAAATAAGTTGACAAGGGTTACGTTAACCTTGTCTTTTTTTTTGTCTATAAATTAGAGACATTTTGTTTATCACGCCTTGCCATTTCGAATTTAAAAGAGTATAATATCAAATCGTAATCAAGTTTGTAAAAAAACTTTGTTGAAAAAATTATGAATTTGAAAACAACTTGTTTTTGGATTCAAAAAAAGAAAAGAATTTGACTAACTAAAATTTAATAAATAGGAGAGATGTCTGTGTCATTAAATGTTGTAAATCCAGAAGCAATTGGTGTTTTTGGTCTTTGCGTAACAGTTTGGATCTTCGGTATTGAACAGCTTGGAATTGGTGTTGATAAAGATACTGATCATGCTAAATTAGGCAGAAGTCTTGCAAATGTTGCTTTATACTTTGGCGGTTTTGCACAGTTATTTACTGCTTTTTGTATGTTTTTCTTTGATATGGGGATTGCCCCAGAAGCAAGAATTTTCTCAGGTACTATTTTTGCTACATACGGATTTTTCTGGGTAGTTGTGGCTATGCACTTTTATAATCCTGGTGATAAAAAAGTATATGCCCACTTTTTCTTAGGTATTTTCTTCATGACTGCTGTATTTGCATATAAGCATATCATGGTAAATGGAAACTTTGGAGCTCTTGGAATCACGCTATTATTAATTAATGTTCTTACAATTGTTTTACCTTTTGCATGGTATAAGCCAAGCCCAGTTTTAACAAAAGTTGCTGGTGCGGTTAACGTAGCGATTGGTTTTGCTGCTTTGCCATTAATGTTCCATGTATTAGGATTATAA